>WGCS01000087.1 GCA_015493685.1 Bacteroidales bacterium | reverse complement strand
GCTACCGAAACAAATAATGATTTCTTTAGCATAGAGCGTTCGTATAATGCCAAAGATTTTGAAGAATTAGGAATTGTTTCAGGTGCCGGTAATAGTAATACAAAACAGTATTATAAATATTTAGATAAGTCGGCCAATTTACAAAATACGATTTATTATCGCTTGAAACAAACCGATTACGATGGGAAATATACCTATAGTAAAATAATAAGTGTTAATGGTCAAACGTCTCATTGGGAACTAATAAATAGTTATGTCAATGATAAGAAGCTTATTCTTACAATTAATTCAACTTTTGTTGATAACTCATCGCTCGAAGTAATGGATGTCTCGGGAAGGATAGTTTTAAGAAAAGAGATTAATATGCAGAAAGGAATTAATACCTATAGGATTGATCTTAACAGATATTCCAATGGGCTATATTTTGTGCGAATTGTTAATAATGCAAATAAAACAGTTGCGAATACAAAATTGATCTTAAAATAAATGCTGAATAAATGCTGTTTTATTACAGCAATTCTAATTAGAAAGGCTGAATATTTTGAAAGAAATATTCAGCCTTTTTTATGAGATAGCTTTGTGATTTAGGGTCTGCTGAAAAACTCAGAAGCTATGCGTTGAGCTTGTTGAAACGTGCATATATTTTTTTGATTTCTGAGGTGTAGATGTATAAAAATACTTCAAGACGAAGAAGTTAAAAAAGAGTTGTGCTTCTGAGTAACAAAAAATTGCTTTATCAAGCTTTAATAATTGCACGGATTTTACACTATTATGCTCGAAAACCTTGCACTTATTATGCGGAATACGTTCATAAATATCTATGGATTGCTATTTTATGTGCTTTTCAGTAGATCCTGTTTAGTTCCGATATATAATCATAATCATTATTGTCCGATAAAAATATAAAATACAATTATCTATTTACCAAACTCCTGATATACAGTGTGTTAATTTTATTAGATTATGATATTCAAAATCAAGTCTCATAAAATAAAAAGGGGATGAATTTATACGCCTTATGATGGTTAAATTGCTATAAAGCCTCTTTAAAATAACCCCATTGAAAGTAAAATATACGCTTATCTCCCTTTAGGACAAGGGTAAAAGTAAAAAGAGGGATTTCTTTCTACCTAATTTCTTTGGATTAATCATAGTGATGTCCTTTATTTTATCTTTTCAAGGTAGAAGTCTGTTTTATTTATCAACTTAGTAAGTCTGATTATGTTAATAAAAACATAGAATATTAACATTTGTCTATTAAAGAGTATAATATATTTGCCATTCGTTTTTTTAATATATTCTTATGACAAAGTTATTCTTTCTTTTCCTTTTATTGTTTGCAACTTTCTCCGCTCAAACTTTTGCTCAAATTCCTAGCGGATATTATGATAATGCCAAAGGGCAATCATCAACAACTCTTCAAAAAGCACTTCATAAAATTATTCGAGGACATACAAAAGTAAGCTATACTCAATTATGGACTTCATTTCAATCGACTGATAAAAAGCCCAACGGTAAAGTGTGGGATATGTATTCCGATGTGCCGGGTGGTACTCCTGCTTATGAGTTTACTTATACGAGTGATCAATGTGGCACTTATTCAGGAGAAGGAGGATGCTATAATCGAGAACATAGCTTTCCCAAATCATGGTGGGGTGGAACTACTGACACGATGTACACCGACCTTTTTCATATTGTGCCTACCGACGGATATGTTAATAATAAGAGAAGCAGTTATCCTTATGGAGAAGTGGGTACAGCTTCGTGGACAAGTACCAATGGATGTAAATTAGGCACAAGCAATTATCCTGGTTATTCCGGAACTGTATTTGAACCTATTGATGCATATAAAGGCGATTTTGCCCGTAATTACTTTTATATGGCTACGCGTTATTTGAATAAAATTGACTCATGGGCTGCAAATACGGACATGCTGGATGGTAGTGGCTTTAGTTCATGGGCTTTGAATTTGTTGTTGGATTGGAATCATCAAGATCCTGTTTCTCAAAAGGAGCTTGATAGAAATGAACAGGTTTATGGTATTCAGCATAATAGAAATCCATTTATCGATCATCCGGAATTTGTACAACGTATTTGGGGCGGACCTGATGATTATGCTCCTATCTTTTATGATACTTATCCTGCCGCTGCTAATATTGCTACCACTAATTTTGATGTGGTTGCTAGTCTTGATGAAGTTTGTACGGTCTATTATGTTGTTCTTGCTGATGGAGCCACCGCTCCAAGTTCAGCTCAAGTGCTAGCAGGAAAAGATGCCGCCGGTACACTCCTTGCTGCTAACTTAAGGGGAAGCTTTTCAGTTTCTTCGCCTAATCAGGAATTTTCTTCCACTATTTCTTCCTTGGCGACTACCACTGCTTATGATGTTTATATTGTGGCAGAAGATAATGCTTCACCGTCTAATTTGCAGTCTTCACCCTCAAAGGTGGATGTAACAACAGGTAATAGTGGAGGGAGTTCCGGTTCTTCAGGAAGCATAGTAGAGCAGAATTTTGAGTCCGGAAACTGGAACTATACTTCCAATGCCGGTTCCGGGACCATTGCTGTTACTACCTCAAAACATTATGAAGGGTCGAGCTCTATTCAGCTTACTGGTTCCAATGGAGCTAATTCTGATCCTAATATTGTCTTTGATAATGTGGATATATCATCCTATACTTCTGTAACTTTGGAACTTGCTTTTGCTGCTGATGGTCCTGATGGCAGTGATGATTTATATTTAGATATCTCGTATGACAATGGAGCTACATGGAATGGAGCAGGCTCGGTTAAATTAGTTGATGGTTATGGGAATGCAAGTATTGCATTTGGAACAACCAGCAGTTCTAATCCAACAACAGTTTCTTCGAATCCTTATACTGTGAATATTGCCGATGCAGAAAATCAAATAAAAATACGAATCCGCTTTGATGAAAGAAGTGGTAAAAATAATACTTCTGACAGTTATTTTGTTGATGCCATTAAATTAAAAGGAACATCCAGTGCTTCGGCTAATAGTAACGCATCAATAATAGAAAAAACCTCAGGCTGGAGCGAGCCAACAAATATTGCTTACGCTTCTTATTCGGCAGCCAGTGGATTAACCACAGGCAATTCCATTGAAGTTGCAGGATTCACCATAAAAGATGGTGATGGCTCTACTGCTGATGCAGATGCTGTTTCAACCACATTAACGGATCTTTCTGTGGCTATTGACAATTGGGATGGAATTAAGACGATAGCATTAGTCGATGGCTCGACCAATGTGGCAGAAGTTACTTCGGTAAGTGGTGGCAATGGAACTGTTAGCTTTAGTGGCTTATCGTTGGTGGCTCCTGATAATGGGGCCAAAGATTTCTCTTTACGGGCCACCTTTGAAAATTCGCAAACCGATAATCAAAATATTAAATATACCATTACCTCTGCTACAGCTGATAATAGTGGTTCCACATTCGCTGCTTCAGATGCCGGTGGTGCTGCCACGGATAATACCGGCGATAATAATAAGATTGTTGTTAGTGCTTCTCAATTGGCTTTCACCCTTGATAAGCCAGGCTCCGGCGTTACGGTATCTACCGATTTTGAAGTAGAAGTTAAGGCTACTGATGCCAATGATAATGTTGATTTAGATGCTGCAAACTCCGTTACTCTTGCTTTGGCGAGTGGTTCGGGAATTTTAAGCTCAGCTACCGGGCTTGTCCAGAATTTGACAAGTGGCACTTATTTGTGGACTGATGTGCAATACGATACAGAAGAGGACTTTACCCTTTCGGCAACGGCAAGTGGATTGACTACTGCTACTTCTTCTACCATTACGGCTTCTGCTTTAGCGCCGGCTACTTATTTCTCGGATTTAATAATTACTCAGTATGTAGAAGGGTCTTCTAATAATAAATATTTGGAACTTTGGAATAATACCGGTGCATCAGTTGATTTAAGTAATTATAAGATTGATATTTACAGCAATGGTTCAACCACTGTCAGTACTCATATCAGTTTATCGGGCTCCTTAGCCGATCAGGGAGTCTTTGTAATTGCTAATAGTAGTGCTGCAGCATGGAGTGGAACTCCTGATTTGTCAACAGCTTCGTTAAATTTTAATGGTAATGATGCCGTTGTTTTAGTTAATAATCTTGCCAAAGGTAATGTGGATGTGTTGGGCACAATTGGGTCGAGTTCAAATTTTGCTAAAGATAAAACCTTAAAAAGAAATAGTGATGTTTCCGGTCCCTCATCTACTTATAATGCTTCGGATTGGACAGCCTCCGGTAAGGATGATGTTTCCGGTTTGGGAAACCCGGGACCATTGCCAATTGAGCTTATCAGCTTTGATGTTAAGGTAGAAAATCAGTATAATCTGTTGGCTTGGTCAACAGCGACAGAAACAAGGAATGATTTTTTTACTTTGCAGCGGTCCTCTAATCTTATTGATTTTGTTGATGTAGCACGTATTCTTGGAGGAGGTAATAGCAATGTAAGAAGAGATTATTTGTATAAAGATTATCATATAATAGGAGGAGAAGATGTTTTTTATCGCTTGAAACAAACCGATTTTGATGGGAAATATTCGTATAGTAAAATTATAGCTGCGGTAAATAAAAACACACTGGGCATTAATAGGATATATTACTTTGAATCAGGTATATATATAGATATTACCTCTGGCCATTCAGAGCAAGCTATGCTGGAATTAATGAATCTGTCAGGGAAAATAATTTTTCAACGAGTGATTAATTTATCGAGGGGAACAGAACATTATCATATTGCAGTTCCAAAATTAGCCAATGGAATTTATTTTTTACGAATAGCATCACCTTCTTCGTTTAGCAATCAGCGCAAATTGATTATTAGTGGGCGGTAGAGAACGGTGTGACTATGCGTAGTGCGGGATTTCGAAGCTTTTATTTTTAATTTCACTACTAATTTTCTTTATATCCATAGGTTTTCAATTTATAATAAATCCCGCATTACGTATAAGCCTTTGTTACCTGCTGGCATTTTCTTCGTTTTGTTTTTCGCGATGGAGTGAAAACTCTTTTGTATTTGTGAGACACGAGCAAAATTAAATGTACTCGAATGTGGGGTGGATTATTGCTTGTTGAGAATAGCCTGATAGATTTTGAGCAAGTCTATGATTTATATATTTTGCTGTAGGTATGCACGTTTCGACAAGCTCAACACATAGCTTCTGAGTTTTTCGGCTAACCCTATTTAGGGGTGTTTCTAAGCTTGGCGGATAAGCCATTAAACACCAATCTATAGGATTCGTCTATCCACTGGAATAGAAGTTCCTTACTAAGGGCGCTATTTATTATTATGGTATTCCAATGTTTTTTATTCATGTGGTAGCCCGGTTTTACAAAGGAGAATTCCTCTCTATATTCCATTGCTTTTTCCGGATCGCATTTTAGATTGAGGCTTAGCGGTTCACTTAAACTGCAAAGGGCAAATATTTTGTTATGAACCTTAAAGACCAAGGTCGTATTGTCAAAGGGAAAACCTTCGCTTACCGAGCTCTTTTGAAGGCAGTAGGTACGTATTTCTTCACTATTTATCATCGGGTTACTCTTTTTCGGGATAGTTTTGTTTTAATAAATATAAATATGCAAAAACACGGTGGTTTACAAATATTCCATCAGTAGCTTGGCGTTGGGGAATAAAGTTTTTATAATAACTGGCAGTGGGATGAAGAATAATACTAATACCACAAGGAGCATAGTTAAAGCTTGAAGCATATTTAGGGCTATGGTATTTGGGTATAAAATTAGTTACCATACCAGCCGTCTCAATTCCCAGTATCTTAGTGTAATATTTTTGTGCTTTCTCGGTTTTTCTGTCCATTTTATGGTAGATATGGCGAATATAAGTTCGCTTTATCCAGGGCATTTTTTGTGTGTAGCTATTGATATTGGCAAAAGGATTTGGTAAACTAATGTTTGATATTTTTTCAATAGTAAAAGGAATTTGCGGTACCCAATCCAAGGGATTGATAATTCGGTATGCCCATCCGCCTCGTGTAATATAATCAAAATCGTAGGCATAATTTATATTGCCAACTTTTGGTGCTGCACTAGCATAAGTTTTAATGCGAATATTAGAGGCTAATGCTTGCGGAAGATAATGCAAGTAGGAGCGCAATAATAGGGCAATAGCACCTCCTTGACTATGGCCTATAATAATAAAATCGTTAAGGCCTTTTTGGTGGTATGTCCTGATCTTAGCTACAATATCATCGGCCAACGAAGCCAGTCCTATCAGCCAACCCACATGAACATAGGCATTGCTGTCTTGGGCTAATTTGTATTTAAAGGTGATATTGTTGCTAATACAAATAGTGCCTGTGGCAGGTACCATGGCCGCATAAAAATTTTCGAGCCAACTGTTTTGTTGGTTTATGGTGCCCCGTATACTTATAATGCCAACACCACGCCGGTCTATCCAGAAATCCCATCGGTTATTTAATTCACTCACCTTAGATCGGTATTCCATCTTTGCATTGGGAGTAGGGACTTTGGCAGCCATTAATGTTTTTGGCCCGATATTCTGAGCGTTGATAAGTAATGAACTTCGGTATTCGTGGGCATCGAAGCCTCTTTTTAATGGTTGCTGCGCTTTTGATATATTGTGGAAATATAAAAGAACTGTTAATAAAAGTGTGAAATGTTTTATGGAGTGCCTAAAATGATTCATGCTTATTATTTTACTTTTGTATTGTTAAAACAACAAAAATAAGCTTTTTATTTAATGGCACTAAAACATATAGTTTTTATTAAATTGATGGACAATTCCAACTCACAGGGGAGTAGATTATTTTTATCGACTTTAAGTAGTATGCTTAATAAATTACCTGATAGTATTAAGTCAATTAGGCAGTTTGAAGTCGGCATGAATATCAGCAGTAGGGCATCATCTTACGATATGGCGCTGCAGCTTGTGGTGGATAACGAAAATGACTTGGACGAATACAGGAATCATCCTGAACACGTGAAAGTGCTTGCTTTTATGAAGACGGTAGCTTTACAAACTGCTGTGGTAGATTATATTATTGCTGATTATTAATATTGGATGGAGGTCTTAAATAAATATATATATTTGCCCCTCTTTTTTAACTGGGGAATAGAAATAGATTATAATTAATTATTTAACAAATATTTGAAAACTATGAAGAGAATTACCTTGTTTATTATGAGCTTGCTATTTGTAAGTGTTTTGTTTGCTGAAGGAACAGAAGTAACGACTATTAATAAAACTAATTATGCGCCTGACCCCAATTCAGGGGATGTACGTCCGGCATTAAATGTTTATATTGCCCCTTCATCCTACGGTTTGTATTCGGGCAGTATCACTACATTTGTTAGTTACGAAATGCAGCTGTTAGATCCCAATTTAACATTGGGCCCGGAATTGGGTTTTGCCTTTGGTGGTAGTATGGGCAGCCTAAATTCATCTACATTTGTTGTAAATGCCAAAGCCACTTATTATGTTGATTGGTTGATACCAAATTTTCCGGAACAATTAGATCTATTTGTTTCAAGTACAGCAGGATTTTATACCTCAATGTATTCTGATGGAACTTCTAGTGGATTGAATATTGATTTTGCAGATTATATTGGCGGCCGTTGGAATTTTAAGGAGAATATGAGCCTATATGGGCTTGTTGGATATGGTTCAGCAATTGCTTCAGTAGGAATTACCTTTAAATTTTAATAACAGCTTAGTCTTTTAAGTTGTAAATAATAAAAAAATTAGTGTAATGTATTGAAAATCATTGAATATTAATTCAATGATTTTTTTTTGTTAATTTGTAAAATAAATATTTTGATAAGATGAATGATTTACTGAACTATGGTTTGTTTGCTTTTACCAGTTTTTTGGCTTTGCTCAATCCGCTGGGAGTAACGCCTGTTTTTCAGGCAATGACAAGTGATTTGTCACCAAAATTGAAGAGGCATACTGCTTTTAAAGCAACTCTTACTGCTTTTATTACGCTTACTATTTTTGCTTATGCGGGTCAATTATTATTCAAATTTTTTGGTATCTCGGTAAATGGTTTTAGAATAGCGGGGGGGATAATATTTTTTATCATGGGCTATGAGATGCTTAATGCAAGAGTTAGTAAAATCAAATATGATACTAAAGAAGTAGAAGAGGAAGTGGAGAACGAAGCGGAAGATGTAGCTATTACTCCATTGGGTATTCCTATGCTTGCCGGCCCGGGTTCCATTACCAATGCTATTGTGCTAATGCAAGATGCTCACACAGTTCAAATGAAAATCGTATTGCCCTTTGCTATTTTTGCAGTGCTATTGCTTACCTATGCTTCACTTGTTGGCGGAAGCTGGGTGATGAAATACCTTGGTAGAGTGGGAAATAAAATTATGCTTAAACTTATGGGGCTTATAATGATGGTTGTTGCTGTCGAGTTTTTCTTCGCCGGCTTAAAACCTTTCTTGCAAGACATATTTATGAAATAAATAGCATTATTTCCCTGAGATTATATTTAATAAAAAGAGTATTTACTAAGATGAAAAAAGTTTTAATTAGTTTTGTTTTTATAGCCTCATTTACCTTTGTGGCTAAAGCACAATTAGAGATAAGTCCATATTTTGGATACTATTGGGGTGGTCGTGTTAATTTTTTTCAAGGAGTTTTCAATATGCACGATGGGCCGGATTATGGACTTAGTATAGGGGTTCCTACCCTAAAAGGGAATACTCTTGAGTTGCAGTATTCCTATTCAAAGACTACTGCTGAATTTATTCCATATAGCTCATCGAATGCTACTTATGAATATTCGTCAGCTGCTTTCTCTACAAATTATATTCTCATAAGCAGTGTACAAGAATTTAAGATAAGTGAAAAAGTGTCTCCTTTTATTGGATTGAGTATTGGAACTGCTATCTATAACTACAATTATGGTAAAGCTGCCAACGTTTGGAAAATTGCCACCGGAATTAATGGTGGGATGAAGTTTTTTGTGAACGATAGAGTTGGTGTTAAATTGCAGGGAAGACTTTTGATGCCGATGTATTTTTCCGGGGTGGGTTATTATGCCGGCATTGGCTCTGCGGGAAGCAGCTCAGGATTGAGCCTTAATGGTGGTGTGCTTGCTGTTCAAGGTGATGTAAGTGTGGGTTTGATTTTTAGCTTGGAATAAAAAATGATTCTATGGAAATTTTTATCGGACATTACTTATTTAGAATTTATCTGTAATATATTAAGCAAAATTACTTTGATTTTTTTTGCCAATATTCGATACTTATTCCAAATACTATCAATGAAGCACTTAGTATTATCATTGCTGTTCCCATACCAAGATGTTGTATGAGAAATCCCAGCGCAATAGAAAAAACAGCTACCATAATAGTTTTTAATTGCGACTGGGCCGACATTACTGATGTTAATACCTTATTGCCGACATTATCAGCAATATAGCCTGTGAGAATAGGTTTGCGTAAGTTCTCAATCAAATAGATTGCAATAAAAGTTATTAATGCGATTACTAAAAGATGAAAATCATAAAATATACCACTAATCAGACCTGCTGTCAGTCCCAATAGTAAGCTTATAAATACAATATTGTATTTGTTGTTGACGGCTTTTGACGCCCACCGTGATGCAATTGAACTGATGTAATAGATGATAAAATAGAATATCCCGACAAAGAGTCCGGTTTTCTTACTTGTTTCAATATTATTTAAATAGGGAATCATTACAATTACGGCTACCATAAGTGGTTGGACATAATCTTTCACTGATTTTAAATAAGCGGAATGTAAGGCGCTGGTATTAATTAAGCGAAATGTCTTGGCAGATTTTAGTGTATGTATTAAGTTTAGAAATGTTGTTTTAATAGAATATTCTCTGTGCTTTTTCGTCTTTGAATCAGTAGAGAAATTTAATGACTTAGGATAGCTGGCAATATTGAAGATATTGAGTAGGTAAGGAATTATTGAAAATAGAAAGATATAATGATAATTGCCGGAGAAAAAGACTAAAATACCGGCCAACAATGCAGAAATAGCAGAGCCTGTTTGCGAACAGGAGCGGGTGCTTCCATAATAGGCTATTTTTTGGTGCTGCTGTTGCTGTTGTCTCAAATATTCCATTATCATTCCTTTGTGAGTCCCGGAACGAAAGGCTTCAGCAATGCCAAAAAATACAAAGGCAATGGCATAGGGAAGTAAGTGGCTGCCTAAATAAAAAATTGTAAACGAGATGATATAAAATATAAACGACTCCATAAGCGCTCTTTTGCGTCCATAAGTGTCTGCCACTATCCCCGAAGGAATCTCAAAAAGATTAATAGTTACTTCGCGTAGTGCATATAAAATGCCTATTTCACCATAAGTAATTTCTTTACTCAATAAAAAAAGAATGAAAAAAGCATCGAAGAATCGTAAGTTCTTCAGGAATCCATAAAGGCAGAATTTATAATATTGTTTATCCTTTATTATTGGCTCCATTTGAAAATATTTATCGGATTAGTATTCTGTATTCTTTACTTACTTGTTTATTGAAACCAGAAACGGTATCCTGCTGACAATACTATTCCGTTGGAAATATGTGTGGAAACTGCTTGTCCTATTTGGCTCGTTGAGTTTGTATATTGGTAGTTGAGATTGATGAATATCGAAGAGGTGGAATTGATAATAATATTGTAAAATATTCCCGCCTTTGCATAAACTCCCATTTGTGCTGACTTTCCGGGAATATTTTGGGGAAAGAAAAAACCACCATCAAGGTTAATGCCGAAATCAAAAAAAGAATCTTTATAAAAAGCATATTCCAAGCGGCCATAGAATTTGTAAAATAGAATATTACGTTTTGTCTCGGTGAGGCCATTACTGGTGTTGCCTGAGAGGTTTTGTATTTCGGCTCCTCCTCCCAAATTAGTTTTCCCTAGGTTATACATCAAGTTAATTCCGGCAAGAGGACTGTATAGGCGCCCTTGCTCTTCCTTGAAAAATAAGCTGTCAGGACTCATTACTGTATTGTTGAGATTATATTTGTAGAAAGCTCCACCACCCCCAATGTATGGGGTGATATACAACCTGCTTCTTTTTCCATAACTTGCGCAGCTGCCCACACGGGTGCGGTTGTTTATTTGTGCTGTACTCACAGTGCTCAGTAGTACTAAGAATATGCCGATAAGTATTTTGTGCATCGTATTTATTGGTTTAACAATTGAACTAATGTTGCTTGAATCTCATTCATATCATCGGGCTTTGCCATAATGATATTGTCCTTATTAAGGATAAATATGCTTGGGGTGGATTTAATATTAAACGTTTGAACCAAAGGAGAAGACAATCCCTTTAAATCGGAAAGGTTAATCCAATTAAGATTAAATTTTTTAATTTCATCTTTCCATTTTTTTGCATCATCATCCAGAGCTATAGCAAAAGCCTCCAATCCTTGCGCTTTATACATATTGTATATATCGATGAGCGCCGGCATGGCTTCGGTACAGTGAGAACAGTCGCTGCTGTAAAAAATAATAATCTTTGCCTTGG
The DNA here is from genome assembly GCA_015493685.1 of Bacteroidales bacterium. Taxonomy (GTDB): domain Bacteria; phylum Bacteroidota; class Bacteroidia; order Bacteroidales; family UBA1556; genus UBA6267. The sequence goes on along the minus strand of WGCS01000087.1, from coordinate 14,253 downwards.
CCGTAATCTCTTTCATGTTTTGTACATTGCCCGAAGTATCGCTTAGAACTATATTGGGCATTTCTTTGCCCGCTTGAAGTGATTTTATTAGAGCCGATACCTGGGCATAGTATGCTTTTATCTGGGGTAAATCACCGGCATAGTTTATATAATACTTGTCGATAAGGTGTACCACTACATTTTCCCAAATACTATTGTCAAAAGTTGTCATAAATAAATTGCGACAGTATTGATATACTTTGTCATTAGCAGAGGCAAGGGTCATAATTTTATCGATAATTGCGTTGTATCGTTTTGTTGAAGCCGGATTGCCAAAGTGTTTAATGTAATCGCTTATCGTTACAAATAATACTTTTGTATGTAAAAATCGAGAATCAGAAAAATCAATATTATCAAAATAATGGTCTTTAAAGAAGGCTTCCTCGTTGGGATAAGGATGGTGGGGATGTGCCTTTTGGTATGCTGTATAATCGGGATACATATAGGCATGTAATAATTTGGGAGCAAATAGTCTTGGATATTCCTTCTCTATAGTATTAACGTAAGTTTTTAGATTATTATTTATTTCTTTAATACGTTTTTTTAATGCTAGTATTTTAGGATGATTGGAGTTATAGGTTTTCTTCTCTATTTTATCAATTTCATACGACAATCGGCTAATGCTGTCTTTTGTGGCAATAGCTAGTTTCCAATAGTCAAATAGCAGGGCGTTTTCTGTGGAACGTTGTACCTGCATATTCTTAATGATATCTGTAATACTTGATTCCAAAACTATATTTTCGTTATTGATAATTACTTCGGTATACAAGGAGTCGTTAAAATATACTCGATACATCCCAGTCGGATATTTCTCAATATTGTGAAAGACTATGGCTCCCGTACTTTGCCGGCCTACTGTATCCAAAGGAATGCTCTTACTTCCTTCAATTGCAAACAAGATACTCCTCTTGCCTGTAAATCCATGGAGCTGATAGTATAAATAGTGCTCGTGTTGGCCATAAGCAGTATAACTAAGGAGACTAATAAGTAGTATAAGAATGTATTGTTGTAATTTCATTGGTTTTACTTTTTTAATATTAAAAATACGGTTCTACGGTTTAACGACCGCCCTTCTTCAGTAGCGTTGCTCGCAACAGGTTTAGTTTCTCCATAACCTTTATAGCGCATTTGCCCGGGAGGAATGCCCAACTGAACCAATAAACTATAAACGCTTTTAGCCCTGGCTTTCGAGAGTTTCATATTAGCAATTTCATTTCCTACATTATCAGTATGCCCTTGTATTTCAATAATGATATTTGGATTGTCATGGAGAAAATCATAAAGTCCTTCGATTACCTTTTTTGAAGTTGCCGTCAGTTGATCCGAATTAGTGGCAAAATAAATATCCTCCAAATTATAAGTTTTCCCAACCTCTATGGCTTTTAGTTTCATGTCGATATCAACAGGAGTATTGAAATAGGGATTGTCCTTGGCAATATATTTGGTGATGTAGGTGTAGTCTCTCTTCTTTACTGTCATGGTGTAGTCCGACTTCATTACCATTGTAAATACATATTTCCCTGTTTCATTGTCTATGGGTATTTCTTTAATTTCTTTGGTCTCAACATTCTTGATGACGATTTTGGCATCCTTTATTATTTGGTTTGTTTGGTTATCTTTAAGTACTCCTTTTATAAAAAGAACCTTCTGTGGCCTGGCATCTTTGTATAGTCTAAAAGCATAGATATTCCATGGACTTTTTTTGTGCTGATTAGTTCTAGCTCCACTAATTCCAATTTTGTTGGAAGCAAAATATCCATATTTTCCATCTGTACTTACAAAAAAACCTAAGTCATTATTTTTAGAGTTGATGGGGTAGCCAATATTCTTTGGGGTAATCCATGAGTTGCTGTCGTTGAGGCGAGTATAAAAAATATCATAACCTCCCAAACCCATGTGCCCGGCGTAATATTGTCCTGTTTTAGGGTCTTTTCTGTCGGAAGAGGAGAAGTAGAGCGTTTGGCTGTCGGTATGGATAAAGGGAGACTTCTCATTTCCGGCAGTATTAATGCTGGGCCCCATATTTACTGCTGATGTCCATTCTCCTTTTTTGTTTTTTGTGCTTCTATAAATGTCATAACCACCCATTCCACCGGGCCTGTTACTGACAAAATAAAGAGTTTCCCCGTCAGACGAAATACTTGGCATCGATTCCCAATAATCGGGAGTATTCACAGCATTACTTAGTGGTTTTATGTCGGACCAGAAGCCATCCTTAAAGTTAGAAACACAGATGTCGCAATTTAGCGTATTATTGGGTAAAATTTCACATCGTGTATAGTAAATCTCTTTGTTGTCAATGGTAAGAGTAGCTCCTCCTTCATTGGTCGTTTCGTTAAAGGGGCGTTCCATTTGCTGCCCTTTGTCGAAAGTGTTCAATCCTTTGCGATGGGATACACAGAATTTTTCTTCTCGTAAATTCCTGTAATTTCTAATGCGCTGGTTGACCTGTTTTTGATAGCGTCGTGTAAAATAGAGCAGATCATTATCAGGACTTAATGAGGGTAGATATTCATCATTGGCAGTGGAGGTTTCCTCTATGATAATGGGTTCAAAAGGGACTGGGTTTTTATAAATATGAGAAAAGAACTTGGCATATTTAGACAAATCTACCGCATCTTCAAAATGCTTAGCATGGATTTTGTCAGTGTCAGCATTTAAAAAAGCTTCTAAATTTTTATGGGCTTCATCCCACCTTTCCTTCTCATAATCCATTTTACCCAAATAATAGTATGCGTAGTAATTTCTATACGAAGGACACAATTCTATGATTTTTTTGTAAGTGCGCAGGGCTAATATTTCTTTTCGAAAACGATTGGTCTTTCTTCGATTTAAATTAGCTAGTACCCACAGCGATTGAAGATTCTCCGGTGATTCATCAATGGATTTTTCTAATAGCGAACTTCCTTCCGAAAAATGCCCGACTTTAAGCTCTTCCATGGCTTTTTTGTAGAGCTTTTTCGATTTCTTACTTATCTCAAATTGGCAATCTTGATTGTCGCTTTGACTCAATAGGGGTAAAGCTATAGCGATAGAAAAAATAAATAGAAAAAATATTCGCATAGTAATTAATCTGCTTTCAATAGATTATACACGACAAAGATACTACATTATCAGTGTGCATAAAATTTTATCATATCAATAATTGATTTGGTACATACCGGACAAAAATCATTATAACGTATCGATTTCATCGAACAGTCTTGGCTGGGCCTGTATATGCCCTTGGCAACATATCCTCCTCCTTCAAATGCTCCTACTGTATTTTCATATCCCGTGGTGTCGGGTGTAGGAATGGGAGTGCCTGCCTTTACCATTGATTTCCATTTTTTGTCAAAATGAACCAAAGTAGTAATGTTAGGTTCCCAAGGTTCTGATTTTAGATCGTAAAAATCCTCAACTCCAACATCGGAAGTGTAATATTCGTCGGCTAATCCTGCAAATGCATGGCCAAACTCATGGGTGAATACAAAGTCGGAATATTTATTGTCGGCAGTGCAGATGGAATAAAAATTATAGATGCCTGCACCTCCATATTTATCACTGTTAACCAATAAATATATCTGGTCATAGGGAGCATTGGCGGCAGCATTTCTAATACTAACATTGTCGATGGTGTTTAAATAACGCTCTGTTCCAAAGGTGTAAAAATGACTGTCGAAGATTGTGTTTTTATAAATCCCTTTTCCTGGAATATCAGTACCCGATTGCTGCGATACCGTTGGAACTGCCCATATATTAATATCAGTTGTGTATTCATTATAGGGAGAGCATTTTAATAAGTATTTTGTAAAACGCTGTGCGTCATCCATGAACTTTTGCATCTCTGATTGAGTATATCCTTCTGCGAGTAGTACTATATCTAGTTTTTTATCAGGCTCGCCACTATTGTGAATTTTAAAAGCGCGTATGGGCATTTTTAATAGTGGCGAAATCATATAGTCTTTTGGGTTAATAGTCCATTGTGTCATCTTTTCCCAACTTTGGTCTTTTTTTCTTTTGTAAAATGCTACCTTTATTGTGTTTTTTGGAAACGGCATTATAACACTTTCAGAGAAACTGCGCCATAGTTTCTTTGCCTCTTCGGTATAGCGCCATTCGCCACAGAGTGTCGAATAACCACGTGAATAAATGAGCTGATTGCTCAGACTATCATATACTTCAAACTTATAATGTCCATAATTAAAAGTATCTATCAAATTGATATGTGACCCTCCCCAGTGCGGCTCATGGTATAACTGGTCTCGTGATAATAATTCTTTGTTGTGTGTGGCTGAATGGATATAATCGATTCGTAAACTGCCCGATGAAAAGTATTTCTGGAAATCTTGTGCGGTGCTATATAGTGGTAATAATATGATTAACAGAAGTATAATTCTAAACTCTTTCATAATATTGGGTCTTTAATTCAAAGGCATAAATGTATTAAATTATTGGAAATGATGGATTGATATTTTTCATGTTATTTTCCTGTTTTTTATTTCCTGCTTTCCTTGACTTCTTTTGATTTGTTCTATCTTTGTGTTAATTAAATAACATTAAAAACATACCCTTATGTATTTATTAAGTCAAGAGATAATTTTTGCACAATGGCCTTTATTGGCCGGTGTTGCAGGTGCAATGATTCACGTTTTTACAGGCCCCGATCATTTGGCTGCCGTTATGCCTTTTGCCGTTGAACATAAAAAAGCCTCATGGAAAGTAGGAATATCTTGGGGATTGGGGCACTTAAGTGGTATGCTTTTGATAGGTATTCTAATTATGTTGTTCAAAGAAATTATTCCCTTTGAATTGATTTCTTCGTATTCCGAAACTTCAGTGGGGTTTATTCTTATGGCTATTGGTGTTTGGGCTGTATTACGCATACGCCGTTCACAAAAAAAAATCCATCAACATCCGCATTATCATCACGATACTCAGGAGTTTCATGTTCATTCGCATAAGCATAAGGAGGGTTTAAATCATCTTCATTCGCATCAACAACCCATTCGTAAAGGAATTATTAGCAGTTTCTCAGTGGGAGTAGTGCATGGTTTTGCCGGTATAGCTCATTTTATCCTTTTTCTCCCTATGTTAAGCTTCACTACCAAATTGCAATCGCTGGAGTATATCGTTGGTTTTGCTGTGGGCACCATTTTTTCCATGACGTTTTTTGCCATTTTTGTTGGAGTTGTCTCCAAAAAGTCCAGCAATAGCAGAGGCGCTTTCTCTTTCCTCTATCTCCAGTATTTTGCAGCTTTCTTTGCCTTTGCTATCGGAGTTTATTGGCTTTTCTAATGGCATTATCCTATTTTGATCTCTTACTTTTACTTTAGCTGCAAGGGTATTTTTATATTTTTTAGATAATTATTTCCGTATTACTAAAAGTAAATATGTACCTTTGTAATGCTTAATATAAAATCAAATAGGCCATGATTATCAAAATTACTTTAAGTATTTTTAGTTTCCTTTTTTTTGCAATAGGAACTCCCAATGGGACTAATGTTGACATCCTCAAATTGGTGGAGAAGAATAATCAAATGTATATTAAAGGAAGCAATACCCCATTTACCGGAAATGCCATTATGAAATATAATGATGGTACAAAATTTATGATTACACCTTATGTTAATGGTTATATTAATGGAACTGAATATCGTTATTATCGTTCCGGAAGAGTTGAAGTTAAGGCCGAGTATGTCAATGGTAAATACCAAGGGCTATTGATTCATTATTATAGTAATGGACAAATGAAAAGCTCTGAGACCTATAAAATGGACTATCGTTATGGACCTTCCAAATATTGGTACGAAAATGGTCAACTTTTTAAAGAGGGTGACTATTACGACTGTAAAGAAACTGGGCTGTGGCATGAGTATTTTCCCAATGGACAACTTAAATGTGTGGGCCGCTATCACGATGCTGATAAAGTAGGTGTGTGGAAGTATTATAATAATAAAGGAGACCTTATTAAAACGGAAAATCATAAAGTAGCAAGTGGCTTGTTGAAATACTAATTGTCGCCATTCACTATAACTTTATATTCTTATATCTTTGAGACTGAAATCGCTATTCTTTTTTTGGTGATTATCAATGATTCTATGTAAATATTTATCGGACATTGCTGAATGATTTTATCAAATTCTTGATATTTATCATTCTAATTATTATTTCTTACTGTTATTGTAATAACATTAATCCCTTATCTTTGTTGCTATGATAAGCACTGCGATAAGTTACCAGATTTGTATTACAGGCCTCGTTCAAGGAGTGGGTTTTCGTCCGTTTATTTATAAATTGGCTACAAAATATCATCTTAGTGGTACCGTGGATAATAGAAATGAAGGGGTGATTATTCATATTAGTGGAGAGGAGGATATTCTGAATGAATTTGTGGAAGCTATTCCCATGGAAGCCCCTCCGGCAGCGAATATCCAACTGCTTAAAATAGAGTATGTGGAATACGAATCCTTTTCCGGGTTTTCCATTAAAAAAAGTGATAATAACATAATTAGCAATGAGATTACAGAAATAAGTCCCGATATTGCTGTTTGTGCAGATTGTTTACAAGATATTAAGAGTCAGCCTCATCGCCAGAATTATTCCTTTACCAATTGTACCAATTGTGGTCCGCGTTTTACCATTATCAATGGTTTGCCCTACGATAGGCCAAATACAAGTATGGCTGATTTTGAATTATGTGATTCCTGTTTCAGCGAGTATTCCGATGTTAACGACCGAAGATTTCATGCGCAACCGGTGGCGTGTAATCATTGTGGTCCTCATTTTAGTTTGTATTATAAAAAGGGAGTGATTAGTCAATTTAGTTCAATAGTAAGTGAAATTGCTTCTGAAATTGATAATGAAAGCAATGTTGTAATCAAAGGTATGGGTGGCTTTAATATCATTTGCGATGCTTATAGTGCAAATGCTGTTAGTGAGTTACGAAAAATAAAGCACAGGAGGGCAAAACCATTGGCTGTAATGTTTAAAGATATTGATGCATTGAGATTGTACTGCTCTCCGTCAAATCAAGAACTTCAGTTATTGGAGTCGTGGCGACGACCCATCGTTATTATGGCGGCCAATAATTTTCCTAATTCATTGGTGAGTTCCGGTTTTTCCACTTTGGGAGTACTACTTCCATATATGCCTTTTCATTACCAGTTGTTCGATGCCATTGGCACAAATGCCTTGATTTTTACCAGTGCTAATTTGTCCGGAGCTCCCATAATCACCGATAATGCGATGGCTTTGGAAACATATTCTGGCATATTACCCGTATTGACTTACAATAGGGAAATTGTAAATAGGGTAGATGACAGTTTGTGCAAAATTAGTAATGAGCAAAGTCGTTTAATTCGTCGTTCGCGATCCTATGCTCCCTCACCCATTCGTTTAGCTTTTAGTGTTGACGGTATACTTGCCGTAGGCGCAGAACTTGAAAATTGTTTTTGCATCGGTAAAGCATCTCAGGCCATACTTTCGCAGTATATTGGTGATTTGAAAAATGCAGATACCTTTGATTTTTACGAATCCTGTATTCAACAGTATAGCCGCTTATATAAATATACTCCCAAGCGTGTAGTTTGTGATTTTCATCCTAATTATTTGTCTTCGCAATATGCTGAAAATACGACTCTGCCAATATTAAAAGTGCAGCATCATCATGCACACATGGCTTCGGTTATGGCAGAAAATAATTTACAAGAAATTGTTTTAGGTGTAATATTGGACGGTACAGGTTATGGCGTTGATGGTACTATTTGGGGAGGCGAATTTTTTGTGGGAAATTACAATTCCTATGAGCGTTTTGCTCATTTTGCTTACAGACCAATTCCGGGCGGTGATGCGGTAATAAAACAGCCCTGGCGTACCGCTTTATCCTATCTGTATTATATCTATGCTGAGGATATTTGGAATTTGGATATTCCCTTTGTGCAAAATTTAAATAGAGAAAAAGCTTCTTTGATCATTCAGATGATAAATAAAAATATAAATGCCCCCCTTACTTCGTCTGCCGGGAGACTTTTTGATGCAGTATCTGCCCTTTTGGGTTTGTGTCTCGAATCAGACTTCCATGCTGAAGCTCCTATGCGTCTTGAAGATTCCATGCAACAAACACAGCTAGACCTATCCTTTCCTTTTGACTTTGAAAATGGAGAAATTAATTTTGACCTTACATTTAAGGCATTAGTTAATGGTATTATGGAAGGAGAATCAATTCCTCGTTTGGCGACAATGTTTCATAACACAATAGTGGAGGCTTCGGCTTATGTTTGTGTCCTTATGCGTCAAAATTTCGATATCAATAAGGTAGTACTTTCGGGCGGTAGTTTCCAAAATGCTTATTTAAGTTCCCAATTGGAAAATAAATTAGACCGGCTAAATTTTGAAGTTTATTGTCATCACAATGTTCCAACCAATGATGGAGGGATAGCGTTGGGACAAATCGCAATAGCGGCAAATAGTACATTCGATGACAAAGGAGTAAAGGATTTTGCTGGTTGATAAATTGAAAATTAATTTAATAATAAAACGTTTAAAAGATCTAGTATATGTGTTTAAGTATTCCGGCAAAGATTATTAGGATAGACAATGAAATGGCCACTGTGGATATTGGAGGGGCAAGTTACGAAGCAAGCATTCAACTGGTGCCGGAAGCGGCAATAGGTGATTATGTATTGATTCATACAGGATTGGCGATACAGATTATCGACAAGGAGGAAGCAAAGGCTAGTCTCAAGGCCTTTGATGATTTTGAAGCTTTAAATGTGTCTATGGATAGAGAAGAGAGAGAGACAGGAAAGCATTTAATATAAATAGGTATCAATTAGATTATAATCTAAATTATTACAATGAAATATATTGATGAATATAGAGATAAGGACAAAGTAAGCGTGTTGGTTGATGAAATTAAGAAAAGGAGTACCAAGCCCATTACTTTAATGGAGGTCTGTGGTGGACATACTATGAGTATTCAGAAGTTTGGAATACCTTTTCTATTGCCCGAAAACATTAAACTTATTTCGGGCCCCGGATGTCCTGTATGCGTTACCGATAGAAAATATATCGATCAAGCAATTGCTTATTCACGTATGCCCAATACCATTATTGCAACCTATGGCGATTTGATTAGGGTGCCGGGTTCATCCTCTTCTCTTGAAAATGAAAGAGCAATTGGCCGTGATATACGGGTTGTTTATTCGATATTGGATGCGATTAAGATAGCAGAAGATAATCTCAATAAACGCTTAATATTTCTTGGGATAGGTTTTGAAACAACAACTCCGGCTACTGCTATTGGTATTCTTACGGCAAAGAAAAAAGCACTCACAAACTTCTTTGTTTATAGTGCCCACAAGATTATGCCTCCTGCCATGGCCGCTCTTATTGATGAGGAGGTGAAAATAGATGCTTATATCGGACCTGGTCATGTTTCGGTTATTACCGGTACCAATATCTACAATTTTATCCCTCAGAAATATGGACTTGGAATTGTCATTGCCGGCTTTGAACCTACTGATCTATTGCAATCTATTCTTATGCTGGTAAAACAATGTGAAACGGTTAAGCCACGAGTGGAAATTCAGTATGGGCGGGCAGTTACCTCTCAGGGAAATAGAATAGCTCAAAATAAAGTAAAAGAGGTTTTTGAAGCTCGCGATGACTGGTGGCGAGGATTGGGAGTGTTGGCCAATAGTGGGCTAGCCATAAAAGAGAAGTATGCTCGTTATGATGCGGAAAAATCTTTTGAGGTCGAAGTAGAACCTATTAAAAAAGAGAAGGGCTGTATCTGTGGTAGTGTGCTAAAAGGAATAGCCAAACCCATTGAGTGTAAATTATTTGCTAAAGCTTGTACTCCGATGGATCCCGTTGGCCCTTGTATGGTATCTTCCGAAGGGGCTTGCCATGCTTATTATAAATATCGAGATTTAAACTGATAGAATACTATAATTATGATACGTAAAAATATAGTGCTAGGGCATGGTAGTGGCGGTAAATTAACCGATGAACTAATTCGTAGCGTTTTCGTTAAACGCTTTGATAATGAAATACTTACTGTGCAAGGAGATTCTGCTATTTTGCCTTTAAGAGCAAGCTTGTTAAGCTTTACTACGGATTCCTTTGTGGTCAATCCTTTGTTTTTTCCCGGTGGGAATATTGGCACTATTGCCATTGCCGGAACGGTAAACGATTTGGCGGTATCGGGGGCAAAACCACTGTACTTGAGTGCAGCTTTTATTTTGGAAGAGGGCTTTCCTTTGGATGACTTGGAACAAATTGTAATTAGTATGGCCAAGGAAGCTCGTCTTGCCGGAGTGAAAATTGTTACCGGTGATACCAAAGTGGTGGAACGTGGTCATGCCGATGGTGTTTTTATTAATACTTCAGGCATAGGTTTGCTTGTTGAGGGTAGAAAAGCAATTTCAACAGGCTCAGGAATTGCTGTGGGAGATAAAATACTTATTAATGGGCCGATTGCAAATCACGGAATGGCTATTATGGCTGAACGTAATAATCTGAATATAAGTGCTGACATTAAATCGGACTGTACTTCTCTTAATGCATTGATAAATAGTGTGTTTAATGTTTGTGATGAAAGTGATGTTAAATTTATGCGAGATGCTACCCGTGGTGGATTGTCGTCTGTGCTATGCGAACTTTTTGATAAAAAGACTTTTGGTGTGGAGGTAAGAGAGGATAGGGTCCCCATTGATGATAATGTAATGGGGATGTGTGAATTATTAGGCTTCGATCCTTTTCATGTGGCCAATGAGGGAAAACTTGTTATGGTAGTTGATGGAAAAAAGGCAGAAAATATCCTTAATGCCATGCAAAAACATCCACTGGGAAAACAGGCGGCAATTATTGGTGATATCACTGCATCACATCCCGGAAAAGGTCATATTATTACTGGCGTGGGAGGAAAAAGAGTAATTGATAGACTGGCAGGGGAACAATTGCCTCGAATTTGTTAATCTATTTCACTTTATATCATTTTTTGTGGCTTTGAGCAACTATTTTCTTCCTGATTAGCTAATAAATAATAAAATTTATTCCTTGAGAGAAATTGTAAAGCATTGTAGCAGGCTGATTAATAGTGATATGGGGTAAATATAGGGTAAATAAAATATTTTTACAGAAATAGCTTGCTATGACAAAAAATATTTTTACTTTTGCAGTCCAAATTTTTAGAATTTAAGAACATCTGTAACGAAATAATCGGAAGCAGTAGCTAAATAATTTTTTGATATGAAAAGGACATTTCAACCATCTAACAGAAAAAGAACGAATAAACATGGTTTTCGTTCAAGAATGGCCACTGCTAATGGTCGTAAAGTATTAGCTCGCCGTAGGGCAAAAGGAAGAAAGAAATTAAGTGTTTCTGACGAGCGTCATGGCAAATAATTAATTTTTCTTATAAAATATTGAAGGCAACTCTTAAAAAGAGTTGCCTTTTTTTATATTTGTATTTTTGATACAACAAGGTGGTATTATAAATTGGGAAAGTTTAATTGAAAAAAATCAATTAAAATAACGACTAATGCTAGTTGAAATTAAAGAAAAAAGAAAATAATAAATGTACATTTGCCTCGACAAGCTAGTAAGATGGGCTAAAACTAATTGAGTTAGTTTATCTCGTATATGTCAAGGGGTATATGCTTACTTATTAGAGGCTAAGCCCTTGTTATATATGGAATATTAGCCTTTTTTTTATTGTTTTCTAAATCAATTTAGAGTTTCTTTTCTTTTCTATTTTAATATAAATTATTATCGCATGAAAATAGATTTTAATAATACAGAAGTAGCCTTTGCAAGTAAATCGAATGCAGATTTAAATAAGGCATATATCTTATTTAAGACTATTGCCAGTCCTACTATCGTTAGAATGGGAGAGAAAATGCTTACTATGGCATTGGCCGTGCACTTTCCCATTAATTGGGCTGTGAAACCCACTATTTATCAGCATTTTGTTGGCGGTGAGAGTATTCAAGATTGCAATGCAGCCATACGTAAACTCGAAGAACATAATGTAAAAGCTATCCTAGACTATTCGGTGGAGGGAAAAGAAGAGGCTGATGATATTCAAATGGCTTTTGAAGAGACAATACGAGCAATAGAAAATGCCGCTAAGGATAAAAATATTCCTTTTGCGGTTTTTAAACCTACCGCCATGGGACGATCTATTGTATTGGAGAAGGCGAGTCTTGGCTTGCCGATGAATGATGTGGAAAAAAGAGAAGAGCGTGAATTTAGGCATCGTATTCATGAATTGTGTAAAACTGCTTTTGAAGTGGATACTCCCATACTTATTGATGCGGAACACTCTTGGTATCAAAATGTGATTGATGAGGTAACAAATAACGAAATGGCTCTTTTTAATAAGGAGAAAGCTATTGTCTTTAATACCTTTCAAATGTATCGCCGTGATAGACTTGATTTTTTAAAGAAATCATACCAGATGGCTATTGATGGGGACTATTTTCTTGGTGCCAAATTTGTTCGTGGTGCTTATATGGAGATGGAGCGTGAAAGAGCTGATAAAAAAGGATATCCCGATCCTATTCAACCCAATAAAGAGGCTACAGATAGGGATTATAATGCCGCTCTTAAGTTTTGTATGGATCATATTGATAAAATAAAAATCTTCAACGGAACTCATAATGAGTATTCTACACAATATATGATTGATATGATGGAAGAGAGAGGTATTGCTAAGGATGATGATAGATGTTGGTTTTCCCAACTCTATGGCATGAGCGATCACATAAGTTTTAATGTGGGTAAAGCCGGTTATAATGTAGCCAAGTATTTGCCCTATGGACCGGTGAAGCATGTTATGCCTTATCTGTTGCGCAGGGCAGAAGAGAATACCTCGGCTCAAGGACAATCAGGTAGAGAGTTAAGCTTTATTCTTACAGAGAAAAACAGACGAAAGCACGCATAAATTGAGGGAGTAAATCAAACTAATTGGCAGCTTAAGATTTGATATTAAATCTTAAGCTGCCAATGGACAAAACTTAGTATTAAGTTGGAAGTTAAGAATTATCAGCTTCCCAAACCTTAGTTTGTTTATCTGTTCTGGGATTGGGGTTTTAACGTATTCAACTTCAGGCTAATTTGTAATCTATTTATTCTTAATCAAGCTCTCCGCTGATATTCAATACTATCAATGGATTCTTTGGATCATTAGATATTACTTTTATGGTTTTGTGTTGACGCCCTTTTCTCCCGGAGGAATTGAAGTTAACTTCGATATATCCTTTCTTATTCTTTTTAAAGCTTCTTTGGGCTAATTTAGTGGTAGTACATCCACATGAAGTTTTAATTTTTAATATGCTTAAAGGTTTTTTTCCTTCATTCTTAAAATGAAAGCGGTAGCTTACCATTGTCCCTGATTTAACTTTTCCAAAGTTATAACTGGTATTGTCAAAAACAATCTTTGGCGCTTTTTTAAGTTCTTTTTTTGTTAAATTAGAAAAATCCTGACTTATTCTGGCGCTGATGGTTAATGTTTTAATGGGTTGAATATTGTCGTTGGTTTTAATGGCAATTCGATCATATACCAGTCCAAAGTCCTTTTTCTTGGGAGCATTATAAGTGATAATAATATATCCCTCGTGGTGAGCTTCTAATGTACTAGGACTCATTTTTACTTTAAGATGTGGAGGGATTTGTTCAAAACTGATGGTCATAGTTTTATCCCAATTATTAAAAACTTTTAGACTGTCAGTTTTTATTTCGGTAGTTTTTATATCGTTGAAAGCCAGGTGGTTTGTCATTAATTTGAGATGGCCCATGGTAATGGGATAAAAATCAGCTTTTGATTTTTTCTTGGGAATAACATAGCCTTTGATAAATAGTACTGTATTGGGCTTATCAGGATTGTTAATAGTTACTGTAATGGATTTTCTGAAAGCTCCGGGACGATGACTTGTGTGGTAAGTAACCTTAATGGTTCCACTTGCTCCCGGCTTGATAGGACTTCTAGAGTATTCAGAAGCTGTACATCCACAGCTGGTACGTACATTTAAAATCTTTAAATCGCCATTGCCAACATTGGTAAATTTAAAGTTATGTACAGCAAGTTTAGTTTCTTCCTTTACTTTTCCAAAGTCATAGGTTGTTTTCTCAAATTTAATTTTGCCAATTTGAGCTTTTATGGTATAGCTAAATAATAAGCTAATAATTAATAAACTACCGGATAATAATTTCATTTCTATCTATAAT
>WGCS01000086.1 GCA_015493685.1 Bacteroidales bacterium | reverse complement strand
TACTAAAATCTATAAATATAGTTACAAAAAAATGCGTAAACCTTGTATTTACAAGGTTTACGCATGATATAATTGCATCTACAAAGCTATTTTATTCCAAAAATAAGTTTAAAATAGTAATGAAATAGATAAAATTATTTGGGCACTAATCATCAAAGTCAAAGCCTTCTTCTACAGCTTGCTCAATACTTTTATTATACATCTTCATTGCTCTCCAGCTCATACCCATACTAGAGAAACCTCCATCATGATAAAGATTCTGCATGGTTACTTTCTTTGTTAAGTCTGAAAACATAACAACACAGTAATCAGCACATTCCTCTGCACTGGCATTTCCCAAAGGGGACATACGCTCAGTAAAATCGATAAGGTTATCAATACCTTTAACTCCTTTACCTGCCGTAGTAATTGTTGGAGATTGGGAGATGGTATTCACCCTTATTTTTTTATCCCTACCATAAATATATCCAAAACTTCTAGCTATAGATTCAAGCATTGCTTTTGCATCAGCCATATCATTATAACGAAATAAAGTCCTCTGCGCTGCCACATACGTCAAGGCAACTACTGAACCCCAATCAGAAATAGCATCTAATTTTCGTGCTACTTGCAACATCTTATGGAAAGACATTGCTGATACGTCGATGGTTTTATGGTAGAAATCGTAATTTAAGTTATCATATTTCTTTCCTTTACGCACATTCATAGACATACCAATGGAATGTAGAATAAAATCAATCTTACCACCTAGTATTTCCATTGATTTGGATATAACGGTATTCAATTCATCCACATTAGTTGCGTCAGCCATTATTACTTCTGAAGATGTTTTCTCAGCAAGTTCATTAATTTCACCAAAACGTAATGCTAAAGGGGTATT
The DNA here is from genome assembly GCA_015493685.1 of Bacteroidales bacterium. GTDB lineage: Bacteria > Bacteroidota > Bacteroidia > Bacteroidales > UBA1556 > UBA6267. The sequence continues at coordinate 1,748 of WGCS01000086.1, read as the reverse complement.
TGATAAAGTAAAAATAGCGCCTTCTTCATGCGCCTTTTCTGCTACTTTCCACGCAATTGAATCGTGATCCAACGCACCGAAAATTATTCCTCTTTTTCCTTTTAATAGATTATACGACATAAATTATGTTTTAAAAATTATTTACAAAATTATTTATAGACAAATACAGTATTTAAGTACTTGCATTCGTCAACTGTGTTTAATACAATATTATTTACGTGAACGTTATTGGAAAACGAACTTAATAAATAATATACTCGAATTAAATTAAGGAGCAATACCATCGAAAAGTCTCTCAATGGTATTATCTAAAAATTTATAACCTTTTCAAGGGCAAAAGTAAATAATAAAGTTAATTGGCAATCCTCTTATTTAATAACTTATTAGCCCTCAATTGTGAATAGTTTATTTCTTTAACTTTATTACCTTCTTTATCGAAAAATTCCCATACACCTACCCTTTCACCATCATGAATTTTTCCCTCGTACATCTTCTGTCCACTGGGATACCAAACAGTTTTTATTCCTTCACCTTTGCCCATTTTATAGGAACCCATGGACAATAAATCCCCCTTTTCATCATAAGCTCTCCACTTTCCATGGCGGAGTTTACCATAAGCCGGCCCTTCAATCCACAATCTACCATTATGGTAATATTGCCACTCATAATGCATTATACTATCATTAGGCCGATAGCCCCACACTTTAGCTATACTCCCATCGCTATATTTAACTTTGACGATGGTATCGCTCCAAATTTCGTAATTAGTCTTTTCTATTGTCGTTGCTTTACTCTCCTTATGCTCTGTTTTACAAGCAGAAAGCATTCCCACTAAAAGGAATCCAAGCACCAATGGGCCAACTAATGATAGTTTTACTAATTTCATTATAAATTTAATCTCTATTGATGACTCTTGTCAAAATCATATTTGGCGTTAAGTCGTTTGATTACATCTTTGGTAATATCCAGTTTAGGTGATGCCGAAAGCAAACCCGAAGAGTAGCCATATTGTAATATTAATGTATAATGATGTTCCATACGATAGCTATTTAAGAAGCTTAAAATGGCATCGGTAAGCTTGTTATTTACTTCTTGTTTGTGAGCCATAAGCTGTCCTTGTAGGTTTTGCTCCATCTGAACTCCTTCTTGCTGTTGTTTAGTCAAACGAGCTTCAGTATCTTTTTGTTGTTGCAGTGTTAAAAGTCCTGCTTTACCTTGGCGAACATATTTTTCATAATCGTCTTGTAATTTCTTCGCTTTAGATTGTAAACGTGCCTTCATCTGGCTTTCTGTATTCTGTAGCTGAGTAAGTGCATCTTGTACAAATTTGTATTGTGCCCATAGGGAATCTGTATTTACATAAGCTACGGTAAAATGGGCAGGCATTTTTACTTCAAATCCTACCGTTGAGGTATCTTCCTTTACTGTCTTAATGCTGCTGGCAACTTTTGCTTTTTCTTGTTTTGGACTTGATGCTATATTTTTACCGTTATCCTTAGTAAAATATAAAATAAATAATATCACTACTGCTATCAGCAAGATTATATTTAACACTAGGTTTACCTGAGTACTCTTATTGTCATTCATAGATTTGTTTTATTTAAATTAATTACTGCAAATATATAAAAAAGCCATTCTTTTTTATACTTTTTATTTTTACTAAATTTATTTTCTTGTTCTTGTTCAATAAGAAAACAGGAAATCTATTTTTTATAAAAGATTCCCTGTTTTCCTATTGTTATTTATCT
>WGCS01000085.1 GCA_015493685.1 Bacteroidales bacterium | reverse complement strand
CAGCTTGGAGACAGCAGTATTTTCCACCGACGAATTACAACTTTGAAACATCAAAACTATCCCAAAAATTACTAATACAAAAAGGTTTACTCTTTTCATTTTACTATTATTTTTATAAGGTTCCACTGTATTTATCATTGCTGATTTTGGATTTAAGTTTGGCTGGAATATTAAAGGCTCCTTTAAAAATAGTATTTTTAAAATTAGCCCCATTAAAATTACACCCTTTCAAGTCAGCGCCGCTAAAGTCGACACCATCAAGATTTGTTTCGCTTAGGTCGGCATACCACAATCTGGAGTTCACAAAGGAAGCTCCTTTAAAGGTAGTGCCCGAAGTAGAAACAAAGCTTAAATCCATAGAATCCATTTTGGATTGAATAAAGACGGAATGCTCCATATTAGCCATAATAGCGATGCTACCGGTAAAGTCTGAATTAATAAAATCAGCATCACGCATCAGTGCATTGGAAAAATTACAATATCGTAATGAAGCATCATCGGCATGAATACCAAAAAGATTAGCACTAAGCAATAATGAGCTATCCAAAATGGCACTATCGGCATAAAAGAAGAACATACTTGCCTGTGTAAAGTTACACGAAATAAGTTTTGATGCAAAAAATCGTGCTGATTCCATATTTACCCATCTAAAATCCGAATAGGAAAAGTTACTGTGGATAGCGTTGGCAGAGCGAAAATAATCTCCTCTAAAATCAGCATCTCTAACGGTGATGTTATTTAAAATTCCACCGTCAAAACCAAAACCCCTAAAATCGTCGCCATCCTGAGGCACCTCTTGAATACCTCTCTTACGTATTTTTCCTTCTCTTGAATAAGTGGTATCCGCTATCAACCATGCTTTCTCATTTACTGAAAGTTTGCTGGCAAATTTCACAAAATTACTCGTATCCGGTGGATTAGGAAATAATCTTGAGGAAACATTTACTGCATTCTCACAAGAATATACTACAACGCTTAGTAATAGAATAATATATATTGATGTCTTTTTCATAACTAAAATAAGATTAAGTACAATTTACTACCAACCGGCAGGTGGACAGAGAAAATTTTATACTGATTCGAGCTTTAATTTGCCAATCAAAGTACATTAACGAGCAGAAATACCAAAATCATAGTACGATAACAATAAATTTCCGAGAATTATATAATGTCATTACGCTTAAAATATCTACCTCCCAGCAATGCCGCACCAAAACCAATAATAATAGGATACAGTATGGCAAATATAACAAACACAGCTCTTGAAACGGTATCTAAAATATAGTATGATGCCGGACCCATAACGGTAAGTTTGGGATCAAACAAGGCAAGAGTTGCCGTTCTGAAAACCTGCAAAGGATTTACCATTCCAATAAAAATTACGGCATGCGGGTCCATTTTGGTTTTTAGCATCAAGCCCATTAAAATAAGGTCGAGAAAAGCCACCAATACCAGCCACAGAATAAAAACAGTACTAATAGCCATTGTTTGCGATTTTGCTAATGCAGAGATATACATGGCAATACCGACAAAACAGACTACCATAGCCACAAGCAAACCACTATAATAGGCAAACAAATCCCAAGGTACATCAATATTTGAAATAGCTCCCCATATTGCAGCACCAAGAAGAGCCAAAAATACAGGGATAAATATTTCAACAAATTTGGCCCAGAATTTAGCCCAATAGTATCCTGAAAATGAAATTGGCAGCGACAATATATATTCCATTACATTGGACTCGCGATCTCCAACAACGGCTCTAACTGTAGAAATAAGAATATATATTGGGAGAATAACCATGGTAACTTGCATAAATGTTACCATTAACCTACTTAAACCAACAAAACCTATAATTTGAGATTCGGTGATCCCAAAGGCAAACATTAAAGCCACAAAACTGCCAAACAATAAACTGTATGCCCAAAAAGCAACAGAGCGAAAACTCTGACGTAATTCGAGACTGGCAAGGCTAATCATTCCTTTCTTCATCTTTTATTTCTTTTCTTTATTGTTTCCACCACATTTACCTGCTCCACATTTCATTTTTCCCATCTGTTTATCTTTCATAAATTTATCACGCAATGTCTTACCCTCTTTAATACGCTCAACAACAGTGTTATAGTCAAAAGTTGAATCATTAGCTGCTGCCACAGCCCCAAAGCCGTATCCCATGGGAGTATCATCGCCAACATGATAATTTGCTTTCTCGGCATCCAACCATTTTCCTGTTTCACAGTCGCCAACCCAGGATTTATAAATTCCCTTACCTACAAACTTATTCCAATCCTTGGAGCCTTTATAATTTACATAACATCCAATATCATCAAACCAGATTGTTTTGCCTTGCTCATTAATCAATTGAACGGAATATTTTTGGTCTGTTATTCCCATCAAACATAATTCACACTTGTCTCTATCCCAATTTATATCCCTTGGTTTATAATTTACTTGCGGTTTACATGCAAATAAAAACACTAATAAAATAAAAACTAATTTCTTCATAATGCTTTATTATTTTGGGTTATTATTTTATCGGTAACTATCTTCCCTAAATCCATCTCAACTTCTCTTGTTATCAACTTGGATATCTCGCTAATTCGGTGGCTACTCAATATCATTAATGAGTTTTTATTAAAATTATCCAGCTTATCAAAAAACACTTTTCGAGCCTCAGGATCAAGATTAGCCGAAGGTTCGTCGAGAAGTAATATCTTAGGATTGCGTCCCAAGGCAAAGGCTATTAATAATTTCTGTTTCATCCCACCGGAAAGCTTAAAAAACGGTTTATTCAAATGCCCCATTATATCAAGACCCAACGAACTAACTAAATCGATAAACACGGATTGAGAGTTTCCTGTAAGTTGTGAAAAAAAGTTTAACATTTCTTTTATCGTCATCTTCAAGGGAGGAGGAATTTGAGGTACAAAGCCTATCTCTTTCATTATTACTTCGTGCTGAATTCTGGGATCACCTCCCAATACCGACAAGCTTCCTCCATGGGTATACTGGCCTAGTATGCAACGAATTAACGTTGTTTTGCCAGCACCATTGGAGCCACTTAGGCTTATTCGTTCCCCTTTATTAAAACTTGCTGTCAAATTATCAATCACCAGTTGTTTCTTAAAGGACTTCGTTAGTCCCTTAACACTTATTAAAGTTGTTTCTTCTTTTTCTATCATCATATTTTATCCATTCCTTTAATCGTAAAGTTTAGAGCATTACCACTACAAATATCAATACATAGGCCACATCGGGTACAATCTGAATCTGTAAAATGAACTTCTTGTGTCGCTTTTCCTTTTTCAACAAACCATAGCGTATGCGGCACTAGACATACCTCTTGACAATCGCGACAATAGCCACATTTATCCAAGTCGAATTTCACATCTAACATGGCTATTTTACCTGTTATAGCCCAAGTAGCACCAACAGGACAAGCATAGCGACACCAGAAGCGTTTACTATAGGCTATCTCAAATAATAAGAGTGCGCCAATCCAAAGCAATAATAAACTTGGTCCATAAATTAGTGAACGCGAAATAATTCCAACGGGATTAATATCCTCAAAGACAATATTTTTGGTAAACAAGGCCACAAATAGAAAGCCTATCCAAAAAACAAATCGAAGATATATACTATAGGTGTGTTCCTTTATTTTTTTCTTTTTCACAAAATAATTATGCAGTTTCTCCGCAAATTCTGCCAAAAGATGGTATGGGCAAACCCACGAACAATAGGTTCTACCTCCAAATACACTAAGGATAAGAATAGTAGAAAATCCTATCCAAAAATTTATTGTTAAAGCAGCAAAATGACCATCAAAAAGAGAAATAATAATCACTTGTAGTGCATTATACGTATCAATAAGATAGAATCCCAGTGCTCTTGAACCACTCAACGAACCTTCAAGAATAGAAAGCCCAAAAAGATAGGAGACCACAAATAGTCCATTAACGGCTATTAAAACACTCCAACGAATATTTCTCCATTTATTGGTTTCAGGCTTAGGTTTGTGCCATTCTTTATACGTTATACCCGCTTTATAATGAGGCATTTTTTTTAAACTCTTTGCCGGCAAAGGGGACTTTTTCTTTGGGTTATTAAACATGATTATCCTCCTCAATTGGTTCAACAATTATACTTGCTTGCTGCGTTGGGCAAACCATCACACAAACACCACATCCAGTACATCCATCAAGGACTTGAGGCCTAAGTTTTGCCTCCTTACCACTTGCTAACATAACAATAGCTTTATCCCCTATTGGGCATTCGGTAACACAAAGATTGCATATCTTTCTATCAAATATTTTTTCACTAAGAGGTGCCGGCTTCCCTGTTTGCGAATTGGGAGAACGGTATATTCCCTTAAAATTTTTTCCTCGCGGTCTACCATTAAATCCCTTATTATGATATGCCAAGCACGTTTCTTTATTAATGGTAGCTTTACCCATACGAACCCTTGACTTCATTGCTACTATTTGAACAGAGAATGGATTAAAACCCGGATTGGTGGCCTTATGCTCTTTATAATATTTTTTAATAGCATTTCCTCCTGCTATTTCAAAGGGTTTGAAATTGAGAACTGCTGTTGGACAAGTTTCTACACATTGCAAAGAATCGCAAGAGAAATCGCAAGCCTGTTCTCTCACATCGATATAAGGAGTACCATAATTTAGTCCCTTATTAATATCAGCTAATTTAATGGCTTCAACCGGACAAATTTGTACACATAAACCACACTTAATACAAGCATAAACAAAGGTTTCTTCATCTATAGCCCCGGGAGGTCTCAAAAAGTTAGGTTTTCGAGTAAATTTAGGTCCATCAACACTTTTATAATAGCCTATTCCACCACCCAAAAGAGTCAATCCTGCCAAGGCAATACCTGCTGATTTAATAAATTTACGCCTACTACTCTCTTTTGTTTCTTTCATAATTATAGTTTTAACTGCATATAAGTAGTCTTATTAAAAATAATTATTTCTTTTTTCTCAAATATTGCGGCTTTTTATCTCTTAAGACGAATTTAGGTTCCGAAAATGGTGCTAATCGTTCCAGGAAGTCAAATATTACCAATAGCGGTGAACCATAAAAAAATTTCACATCCTCATTATAATCCCACAGATGCCCCACATAATTATACAAATCATAAGGAGTATCGCCAACATTATCTCCATCACGATCAAAACCCTGATAATCGTCCCAATAATTAGCTTCCCAGAAGTTTCCAGAAGCTGTTTTTCCTTCTGCTATTACATTAGAAAGATTATCATGAAAATAATTTTCTGTAATATCGTTTCCTGTTTGGTTGGTATGGAAGAACATCCCTGCCCCACAAAAGGCAATCTCATTTCCTTGGATGGTATTTCTTTTTTCGGGAACAAAAGGAGCCACATCAAAATGAATACCTTCGGTAGAATATAAAAATTTATTATTTAGAATCTGATTTGACGAAGTCTCTTTCATGCCTAGACACATACCACTAACACCGGTACAACCCTCGATAGTATTGTTAATCATAATGGTTCTTTCACTATACATCAGGAAAACTCCAACCGAATTATTAAGAAGTCTGTTACCTCGGATATAGTTATTATGAGAATACATAAAATGAATCCCATATCTATTACCCACACCTTTATTTTCAATAAAAGAGTTCCCTGAAGAATACCATACTACCATATCGCGCACTCCATGCCAATAGTTGCCTTGAACTTTATTTCCTTTGGCCCACCAAAAACGTATTGCATCACCTTTTAAAGCTATTTCTCTTCTAGAAAGAGATGATATATCATTGTGATACAAATAATTACTATCCGATTGGGAAACATCAATACCAAAAAGGCATTCCTTAATTCTGCAATTATCAACAGTATTGTGACTGCCAACAAGTTTCACTCCCGAGTCTATGGTATTATGAGAGCCACCGGAATTACATATTTGCAAATTTCTTAATACAACACCATACCCATTAATAACAATGACACTTGCTTTACCTCCTCCATTAATACTAGCCTTACCTTGGCCATCAACAACTATATTGTTTTGTTTAATTGTAATTGGCCCGGCATAAATCCCTGCTGATAGAATAATCGTATCTCCTTCTTTTGCGGCATCAATAATTGGCTGTAATGGAATGGTATCTTTAAGCTTATAATCAAGATTTATCTCAAAGTAGTTTCCATATATATTATCTTGAGCAAGGCTTGTATTTACAGATAAGATTGCGATAGTAACAAAAATACAATTCCGTAAACAAATAATAAAATCTGTTACGGAATTATGTAATATTCTATTAAAAAGAGCCATACTACTTTATGAATTTAATAAATCTTTTCGTTTGGCAAGTATTGCTAATAGGAAAAATAATAGCGCTCCCACAGCCAAAAGGAATCCATAATTTGGATACGACATGGTAATAAACTGGGCTACTTTACCTTCACCAAATACGGTTGGCATAAAAGGTTTAATTCCTGAGAATGCTCCACCACCATGCAAACCCATGTGATGACCATACCAATATAAAGAATAAATAAATAAGAGCAGATAATACACTGGTATAGAGCCTGCAATAATAGCAGTCCATGCTAATACTTTTTTACGATAAAACATAAAAACCAAGCCTAAAAGCACAAAAATTACAAAGAAATACTTCGAGTTTTGTAACACAAAATCCAAGAATTTTAAGTATCCGGGTATTTCTGCCTGAGTCATTGATTCGGCGGCATATATTGGGTAGGCCACGCGATTACCTTCTTCATCAAAGTTATTGATTCCCTGAACAATGGGATACATACCAATAAAGTGATTTATCTTATTCATCTCAATTAAACAATTGGCTCCCGCTTGACTTGCTGAAAGTTCAGATCGTTCGTTCACCCCTTTACACCCATTATATACTCCATTATACTTAAACTCTATTCTAATACCCTTGGGATACATTGACTTAGGATACTGAATACTCTTTAGAGCCACCCACCATATAGGGGCAAAATAAGTAGCAATCAACAATAGAATTCCTATTCCTGCATAGATTTGATACTTTTTCATTGTAAAATAATTTAGTATTATTAATTAAATCGGAAATTTCACAAGTTAGTGAAATTTCCGATTTATAATGTTAAATTGTAAAAATATATTTATTATTTGGCTTCAACGCCTGCAAGCTTAAGCATATAAGCTGTAGCATCTTTAATGTCGTCATTGGTACAGTCAGCACATCCACCTTTGGCAGGCATCACACCATTTTCGCCGGTAAAGCCATTATTTGCATTCTGATAAACTTTATCAAAGCCTTTTTTGGCGATATCTTCCCACTTGGCTTTATCCTTAATTCCCGGTGCACCGGCAACCCCTGTCATGTGACAAGCAACGCAAGTTTTGCTATAAATAACTTGTCCATTTTTAAAATCTACTTGAGCAATATTACTTATTTGTTTCCCGGGAACAACAGAACTAGCCTCCATACCCTTAAGTACCTCAGCTGATTTTGCTCTTAAGTATTTAATAATACTATCGGCAGCAGCAGCAGAAACATTTTGATTTGGCATCGCTAACTTAAATTTCTGACGCATAGCCTCAATGTCTGCCTCATTATAATGGCTTTGAGTCTTCATCAACCATGATTTCAACCACGCATCAGAGCGACGTTTATCAACCATAAGCAAATCCGGACCATTATATTCTTTACCAAACTTATGGCAAGCATTACAACCATGATTCAAATATTCCATTTCACCAGGAAGCATATTTTCCATCTCCATTGCAGAAGGTTTAAAAGCTTGCATTTTCATATCTGCTTTTACCCTCTCTGAATAAGCCAACAATCGTTCATTCTCAGCCTTTTCGTTATACTTAACAGTAAGATATCCTTGTAATTGTCTACCATTAGCACTATGTACACAGTCTAATAATAGTGGATACATTCCTGCTTTTTCAGCTTTGAAGTCAAGAGTAGCTGTTTCACCGGGTCTCCAGCGATACATTTGATCATAAGAAGAAACCTCATAAACATAATGGTCTAGTTTAGTTTGTCCATAATTTGTAATGTGGATTTCTACATTCTGACCTTGATTTACACTAATATTAGCAGGGGTAACTTTTCCATCATTAATAGTAGCAAATACATGAACAGTATTTCCTTTGGTTTCAACTCTTTCTTTTCCCAGCTTAGTGAAATAAGGCGATTTAGTATTTGTAGTAATATCAGTACCCACAGCATAATGATCAATCGGTTTAAAACGATTAACATCAATCATAGAGGAATAATGAGGCTCACCCATTGGTAATGGTAAGTCATAAATAATTGTCATTTTATCATTAGGACCTCCTTTGATGTCAATTAATTGGTGATTTTGAGGGTGTAATGGTCCTACCGGATTAAAACGGTCGATAGACAATTTATTCAATGCAATCAAGTAATCTCCTCTTGGATCCAAAGCATCGCCATGAGCAGCACATAAGTGACCTATATTATAATGAGAAGGAACTGTTCCCAATACTTTAAGAGTAATATAATTCCACTTAGTAATCCTTGAATCCACATAAATAGAAGTATAAACCACTCCCGGATCATCGTCGAATTGGTTGTGTAAAGGTCCCAAACCTACTTCTAAACTTCCGTGTAGTGCATCTTCAAGACGAATAATGGGAATACCATATTTATCATGACCTTCAAAGTTTTTATCTTTAATGGCTTTCATGATTTTCTTAAATGAATAAACCCATGCGTGAGAATCTAATTTACCGGCAACGATAATATAGTTTCCCGTAGTTGGATCCACGTCAACACCGTGAGGTGATTTTGGCTCCGGTATTAAATATAATAAACCTTCTTCAATAGCCACTTTAATAGGAATTACCTTATGACCATTCACCAATTTATATTTACCTGCTTTCACTACTTCAGCGGCTTTTTTCCAGTTCGTAACATGGAGGTAGTCAACATCTCGAGAAGAACAACCAGCCTCAAAGGGAGGGCGTCCATCCTCTATACCACCAATGTACATCTCCGAACAGAATGAGTTAGTAAATCCCCATCCATAACTAGCTTTCTTTCCTGCATCAGAAAGATCTTGAGTATAAGGAGGGAACTCAAAGGTGAAAGAGTTTTCTTCATCCACTTTACCCGTTTTATCATCAAATTTCCAATAAGTAAGACCACCACGCCAATATTTCTCAAAATTAGTTTGATTTAAAGTATGGTATTTTCTATCCAAAGGAGCAGGGTACTGACTTGACTCCATAATATACTCTGAGTTAGGAGTAAAAAAACAACCACCATGATCACTTCTAAATATTGGATTTTGAACTACTGATTTAAGCTCAAAGTCTTTTAAACTAACAACATAGATTCTAGGATTTGCTTTATCATTGATAACAACCCATTTGCCATCATATATTCCTTTGGTTTCAGAAAAACCCGGATGGTGTGTATCTCCCCAAAGTATTTTTTCGCCATCAATAAAACCTTTAGCCATCATAGCTTTTGTTTCTTTGCTATATCCATAACCATTATAAGGTTGATAAGCATTTATTGGAACATACTTCATCATCCTCATTGAAGGCACAGTGTACATTGGCATGTTTCCCTCTTGACCACCGGAATTAACTACAACATACTTATCGGCAATATTATCGGGAGTATATGTTTTCGCTGCAGCTAACACATCTTCAGCATTTAGTCCTCTTCTTTTTATTACATCACCAAAGGATTCTTTTCCTCTAGGAGCACCAATATCTGTAGAAACAGCAGTGGTCCCTTGATCACCGCATCCTGTAAAGGCTAATGCAATGCCAAATAATGCCGCCATTACTCGATATTTTTTTATTTTGTATTTTATATTTTTCATAATTAAAAAATTAAATTATTTAAATTATCATTATTGCTCATTTTTTACTTCTTTTTTTTACTTACTTCATCGGAAAGAAGCTCTTTAGCTCTTAATCCTACGTCAGCAGTCTTTACCTGATACTGAAAATATTGTTCTGCCCATAAGAACGCATTATAATAATCGCCTTCTTTTGCATATTTTTCATACTTCTCTTTTACCGGTCCTGCTTGACCTAATTGAGCAAAAGCATCTTCAACAAGGGCTTTCACACTAGGATAATCTTGATAATTATTGTCTTTTAAATATTTAACAACACCATTAATCACATCTTGGGTTCCACTAAGAACTTTAAGTTTTGCCTCATAATCTTTTTTATACTTGGCTTGTTCTTCAGCGGTAAGTTTAACATCTTTAGCTTCATCAGTTTCTTTAAATCCTTTAGGTTTAACCATAAGAATACCTTCCATTTCAAGGTGAAGGGCAGAACAAAATTCTGTGCAATAGTAAGGAAAAGCTCCGGCACGATCAGCAACAAAAGTAAGAGAGGCTGTTTTACCAGGCTCATAACTACCATGCTTACCATAAGTATCAACAGTAAATCCATGGGTTTCGTCTTCTGCACGCTCTAGGTTTGTAAGGTGGAAAGTAACCACATCGCCTTGGTTTACACGCACAATCTCCGGTACAATATGGGAACGAATCATTGTGCCAAAGATATGCACTCTATTGCCTTTTCTCTCCACACGCTCTTGGCCTGCTACTGTTTTATACTCAGAGATTTCTCCTGTTCTTGAATTTGTACCCGTTTCATAACGAATAATAGGCTTAATAATAGTCCGAAGTATTCCCACTGACCCATACATATTTGCTTGAGGAATACTCATTGTATATAAATCAGTCATATTATCTGACGAAATATCAATTAAATGTTGAAAACTTGGACGAACAGGTCCAACACTGGGGTAGTTTTTATATAAGCCTTCTTTATCCGTTACCGTTAGATAATTTGAATGAGGAGTTTCAGTTTCTCCTTGAGGAATCATTATATTTCCCGGCTTAAAAGTTAAGGTGATTTCATCATCCTTCTTCAATGTATTATAATTCCAACGAATCACCTTTTTATCATTATACACTGATGAATAAACAGAATTTTTACGATAACCAAATGAACAATCCATAACCCCTTTTCCTAACTTAATAGACCCCTTAGCCACATCTTTGGCTGCAATAACGGGAATATCATCTATTTTGGTGGACTCCCCTTTTGCAATAGCATCTTTAACTTTAGCAAAATCAAAAACAAAAGACTCATCACTGGTGCTAATAAAGTATTTTCCATCAGGAGTTACCTTTACTGATTTGGCAGCAGCAGGTAGTGCAATTAGCGCAATGGCTTTAGCATCAACTACCTCTTTCAATGGAACAACAGCAGTATTATTAACATCAATTGTTTTAAGGGTTTTGGCTTTATTGTAATCAATTACATAAACATAATTTTTTCCATCTTTACTAGCTATACCAAACATATATCCATCACTGGATTCTTTACCCGCATCAAAATTTCCTAAGGTAAAAGGGGGTAATTCAACAGTAAATGATTTTTCTTTAATAATACGTCCATAATGACTTCCGTTAGCATCACCACTCTTAGGTTCTTTAAAAGCCCAAAATGTTACACCGGCCTTGAATTGGCTTGGGTCAGTAACTTTAATATCCCATGCTGCCGGAAATTGACTAGTTTGAATTGCATAGTCGGTATTGGGAGTAACCGCTACCCCAGGAAAACAACTAATGAATAAAGGATGCTGTATTACTTGACTAGTTTCATAATCATCAAGGCCTAACAAAGCAATACGGCTATTTGCTCCATCTGAATAGAACAAATATTTGCCATTATAATTCCCATTGGTCTCCGAAAGCGCAGGATATCGCATATCTCCATAAGTTTCAATACGGTCATCCTTTGAACCTTTCTTTAATAACAAAGAACTTTCATCATCAAAGCCATAGCCTTGCCATGGTTCTGGAGTAAAAACACCAACGTATTTATAAATACGCATTGATGGAATACCATAAACAATCATAATACCGGCATTTCCCGAAGCAATAAAACTTAAGTATTCGTCACGGCCTCCACGTGGCATAAAAGTTTTTACTGCTGCTAAAACATTGGCATCATTTAGTCCGCGCTCTTTTTTAACATCATTCAAATTCTGCTGACTACTTACATATTGCGGAAATGCAAATACCATAAGCGATACAATGCCCAGAATCAGAATCTTTCTTAGTGAGTGAATCATAATTATGAATTTTAAGTTATATATTAATTTAATTAGGCAAGCTCGAATATTAAGCCGCTTCCCGAAATTCTAAAACCTAATACGTTATCTCATCCCAACTAGCCAATAATAACCCATTTGCAGAATGGATTATCCAAACGTATTTACCTTAATATTATGTTCTTTCTTTTTAAAACCCGACCTATTTTGCAATAGATAAGGTCAGGAGAAACCATTATTTATTTAATAAAATAGTTTTCCATTGATAATTGTGTAAACCAAATGCTCGATAACTAGAGACAAAAATGGCATTACAAGGGAATAATTGAACATATAAATAAACTATTTTGACATCTACCTGTGCAGTTGCTGATGACAGGACAAATATATTAAATATATTGTTATTAAAATAACTTATTATTCGGAAACTTTTAATTGTTAACAATTTAAATACAATTCTTATATTCAACTACTTAAATAAGCTTATTCTATTATTAGCATCCAACGAAAGAAAAATTACAGTAAAAACCCTATTAACATTACGCTTATTTGTGATTCTATTAACGTAAATTGTTAACTTTTTAACTTAAAATAGCCCTTTAAATTATGGGCTATTATTAATCCAATACAGAAGAGAATCGCACTAATTTTCTTTACAAAGATTAGAAAAAACACAAGGGATTCATCTATAAAT
>WGCS01000084.1 GCA_015493685.1 Bacteroidales bacterium | reverse complement strand
GTGTTGGCATTGGTACTTACACAATTGATGGGAATGGCACAAAGTGCCTCCGTTTCTCCCTCGCGATTATATTTTAATGTAAGTCCGGGAAATTACAAAAGTCAAAAATTAAGAGTAACCAATAATGGTAAAAAAACGCAGACTTTTACTGTAAATTTTGCCAACTTTAATTCGCCCGGCAATCAAGGTAAAACTAAGATGGATACCATAGCAAAATCGAAACATGGTATGGCTGACTGGTTGACAGCATCTCCTTCTTTCTTTGATGTGGCTCCGGGGGAGACTAAAGATGTAGAGATTCTTTTGCAAGTGCCCAATACCCCTGATGCCAATAGCGTACGTTGGTCTGTGGCTGCAATTAAGCTGGCCAGAGAGAATAAAGGGACAGGTGAGAAAGGTAAGGATGTTACGGGAATGTCTATAATACAGACCTTCAGTTTTTTGATTCATCTGTTTCAGACTCCTCCAAATATAAGTTATAAGGAAGTTACGGTAGAGAAATTTTATCGCGATTCTACTTCCACGGCAGCTAATGACTCCACGATAATACTTAAAATGCAAGCCCGTAATATCGGTGATGCCATTGCCGATTGTGCCCCTTATTTGGATATGGTGAATTTAAAAACAGGAGCAAAAAGAAAAGTTAGAGGAAGAGGATTTACTATGCTTCCGGGAGGTGTGCGTGAAATATCTATTCAACTACCTAAAGATTTGCCCAAAGGCAAGTATAATATTTTGGGTATTGTTGATTACAATAGTGAAACTGATGTTGCCGCCATGGAGCTGAATATCAATATTTAAATGGTTACTACACTATTTAAAAAAAGAAAAAGGGCTCTCAACAAGAGCCCTTTTTCTTTTTTTAAAATTAATCTTGAAGAATACTAATAACTTTGGCTCGACATAAATATTAGCCGCAGTTTATATGTTTAATTTTATTAATAGGGTGGTATGTAAAAATAATACCGTAGGCGATAATTGATAAATACAGTTGTAGTATTGGTGATTAACAATGGGGCTTGTTTTTGTTAATATTTGCGATAATATAGTTCCCTGAACGTATATGCATTTTTGCTCTAATACTTTGAATAATTGCATGTTAATGGATATAATAGTCGAATTAAAACTATATCTCATTGAAATAATGTAGTATGGTACTATTAATTTTTTAGTATTTTAGTGCCCGATATTCACACAAAACGAAGTACTTTATTAAACAGATTATTTGTTATGAAAAAATTTCAACTGATTACATGGATTGTTTTTTTTATATTCTCAACTCAAGCTATTAATGCACAATCAATTAGTTCGTTTGGGCAACAGCAGCAAGAGAAAGATCCGGTAAGTTGGACCAGAAGCATTAAAGATATTGGTAATCATGAATATGTGTTGACTTTTAAAGCCACTGCTGATCCTCATTGGCATTTTTATTCACAATATACAGAAGGCACCATGCCAATGGCCTTCTATTTTGATGATATTGCCGGTTATAAGCGTATTGGAAAAGTTACTGAGTCGCCAAAACCCAAAGAAGAATATGATAAAGTTCTTGGTGGATTAACAAAATTTTGGGATAAGACAGCTACCTTTAAACAGAAAATTAAAGTTACCACCGATAAAGCAGTTAATGTTCATGGAGCCATTGAGTTTCAGGCTTGTATTGATGGAGCGTGTACCATGCTAACATATAATTTTTCTTTTGATATAAAGGCAGATAAGTCGGTTAAAGAGAGTGCAAAACAAATTACTGAAAAAACAGAGAAAAAAGATGTAGATAAGCAAGCGAACAAGATAGTAGGTGCTGCCGCCAAAGTGCAATCTACACAAGGAAGTGATACGGCCAATATTGAGGCGCTCACTAAGGATGAGCTTAGTAACGCCCAGTGGAGAAAAGAAATTTATCAACCCATTATTAAGCAACTGCGTAAATATGGCGATAGCAATTCCATTGCCAACAAGAGTTTTCTTGTGATTTTCTTTTTGGGTTTTGTGGGAGGATTAATAGCCTTGATGACCCCTTGTGTATGGCCTATGATTCCGATGACGATGAGCTTTTTTCTTAAAAAATCTGATAAAGGTGCCGGGAAAAGAGATGCCATTATTTATGGTATTTCTATTATTGTTATTTACGTTGCTTTAGGCTTAGGGGTTACCCTTGCCTTTGGCGCTGATGCAATGAATTCCTTGGCAACTTCAGCCGTTTTTAATCTTATTTTCTTTGCCATATTATTGCTATTCGCTATCTCTTTCTTTGGTGCATTTGAACTGGTATTACCTACCAAGTGGACCAATAAAATGGATGCTAAGGCAGATACAACTTCCGGCTTAATAAGTATATTTTTTATGGCTTTTACTTTGGTGCTGGTGTCATTTTCGTGCACAGGGCCTATAATCGGTACTCTGCTTGTTGAAGCGGTAACCAAAGGTATGTGGGGCCCAGCTATTGGTATGACAGGTTTTTCTCTAGCTTTGGCTTTGCCGTTTACACTATTCGCTATTTTCCCTTCCATGATGAAAGCTATGCCCAAATCGGGTGGATGGCTTAATTCGGTAAAGGTGGTTTTAGGTTTTCTTGAATTGGCCTTGGCACTCAAATTCTTGTCGGTGGCTGATATGGCATATCACTGGCATTTCCTCGATAGAGAAGTGTTCTTAGTACTTTGGATTGTTATCTTTGTTATGCTTGGAATGTATTTATTGGGTAAATTATTATTTAAGCATGATTCTAAAGTAGAGAAAGTAAGTATATTTAGGTTTTTTCTGGCTCTAATATCATTCTCCTTTGCGTTGTATATGGTCCCCGGTCTATGGGGAGCCCCCTTGAAGGCTATTTCCGCTTTTTCTCCACCCATTGCTACTCAGGATTTTAACCTCTATGATGGAACTGTTCATGCTAAGTTCGATGATTATAACGAAGGAATGGCTTATGCCAAAGATCATCATCTGCCGGTTATTGTCGATTTTACAGGTTGGGGATGTGTTAACTGTAGAAATATGGAATTAGCCGTTTGGTCCGATCCAAAGGTGAAGAAAATGCTGGATAAGGATTATGTGTTAATCTCGTTGTTTGTGGATGATAAAAAACCTTTGCCTGCCGGCAGGGTTCGTAAATCAATATATACAGGAAATAAATTGCGCACCGTTGGTAATGAATGGAGTGATTTGCAGTTTGGAAAGTTTGGGCAGTCTTCACAACCGTATTATTTTGCCATTGATTATAATGGCAATCCACTAACTGCGCCTACAGCTTACGACTTAAATGTGCAGAATTATCTTAAGTTTCTAGAGTCCGGTTTAAAAGAGTTTGATAAACGTTATCCACGCTAATATGATAAAAATACTTGATTTAAGATAGAACCCTCATAATTAAAGGGCAGTAGATGAATATGAATTATTGTACCTTCTTTTAGATTAATTGCCAACAATTTATTTTTTTTAGGTCAGTCTAATACTGATGTAAAATATTGGCAATCAATCCATCAGTCTAGGACTGATAGAGGTAAGATTGGTTGATAATAATTTTACATCCTCCTAT
>WGCS01000083.1 GCA_015493685.1 Bacteroidales bacterium | reverse complement strand
CAGGGTAATATTATTTCTAACCGCTGGATTTGATAAGATAAATTTCGATGAAATTTCATACATACCTATTATCAAAGCCTTTATTATGGGCATCAGGTTCGATATCGTTATTTCAGGATATATTCTCGCAATTCCTTTTCTATTCTTATCAATTTTTGAGATATTAAAAATAAACTTTAACAAAATAAAACAAGTTGTTTTTTATTGGGTTTTTATTCTTTTTACAATAAGTTTTATAATTTGTGCTGCTGATATTCCCTATTTTAATCAATTTTACGAACGTTTTTCCATTGGAGCATTTGAATGGTTTGATAATATCGGTTTTGTTTTTTCTATGATAATACAAGAGCCAAGATATTTTATGTATATAGTTCTGTTTCTTTTGATTGATATTTTATTTTTTATACTACTTCGTAAAATATTTAGCAAAAATATTGAACCCCAAAGAATCAATATTTTTTATAGCCTTTTCCTCTCTTTAGTGTTTTTATCGTTAATTTTTTTAGGCATAAGAGGACGTATAGAAAAGAAATCCCCAATTAGAGTTGGGACAGCCTATTTTTCCAATAACTCATTTCTAAATAAACTTGGTTTAAATCCGGTATTTACATTTATGAGAAGTTACTTAGACAGTAAAGATAAACGAAATAAAACGGTTAATCTGGTTGATAATAAAATTGCTAATAATAAAATAAAACAATACTTAAATATTGATAGAACATCATTTAACTCACCTATTGCGCGAGAAATAATTCCTGATAGTATATCTCAAAACAGACCCAACATTGTTATTGTAATTATGGAAAGTATGTCAGCTGCAAAAATGAAAAGATTTGGCAATAAAAATAATCTAACTCCCTTTCTTGATAGTTTATCTCACAACTCCATATTCTTTGAAAATTTTTATTCAGCAGGCAAACATACTTTTAACGGAATATTTAGTACTCTTTTTTCGTTTCCTGCCTTATATCGTCAACACACCATGAAGCAAATAAGAAAATATGACGGAATTGCGAGCACTTTGCTAAAATATGGATATACAACAACATTTTTCACTACCCATGATGCTCAATTTGATAATATGGAAGGTTTTCTAAGGGCAAATAATTTTCAAAATATTGTTAGTCAAGCCGACTATCCTTCCTCCGAAATAAAAACAACTTTGGGGGTGCCGGACGATTATATGTTTAGATATTCTATTCCTGTCATCAACAATTTATACAAACAAGAAAAACCTTTTCTTGTTGCTTTCATGACAGCAAGCGACCATGGTCCGTATTATATTCCTTCTTATTTCCATCCGAAGAATAAAAAAATAAAACAGCAAATTGTTGAATATGCAGACTGGTCTTTAAAAAGATTTATAGCAATGGCCTCTAAACAAAAATGGTTTAATAATACGATTTTAGTATTTGTGGCCGACCATGGTGCTCCCATTAATGCTCATTATGACATAGCAATGAATTATTTTCATATCCCCCTAATTATTTATGCTCCCAAACTAATTCCGCATAAAAATAATACCTATAAGAAAATAGGAAGTCAGATAGACATCTATCCAACACTTATGGGGCTGTTGAAATATAGATATATCAACAATACTTTGGGCATTGACTTATTAAACGAAGACAGAAAATATGCAATTATTAACGATGATGATAAAATAGGAATTGTAGATACAAGCTTTTTATGTATTATGAAAAATTATGGTAAGCAACTGGAACTTTATAACTACAGGGATAACGATAAAGTTAATTACTATAATAATTATCAAGAACGAGCTAATAAAATGGCTGAATTTGCAAAAATAAACTTGCAAGTAACACAAGAAATGATTTTAAACAAACAAACAACATTGCAAAATACGCAATCAAAAAAATTAATTCGGAAGTAGTAAAAATATAAAGAGCTTTAGAAGTAAAATGATATAACACCCTTAAAGTTGGTTAAGATGAATTAATTATCAATCAGTTCATACTTTAGGAATGAGGTAAATAGTTAATTGTCGACTGTAGCTAGCCAAAATAATACAATTGTTTTTTTAGGTAAAAAAGACGTAGTACTAAAAGAATTTCCTAACGCCAAGCTGTACAAGCTAAAAAAGGCATTATACTTGGCAAAAAAAAGAGGCTGAAAAAATTCAGTCTCTTTTTTTATCAACCACTTATTTTACTTATAATCTATTCCAAACTTAGTTTACAAGAAATCTTTTTACAATGCTTCTTCCTCCTTCTACAACTCTTAACATATAAGATCCTCTCTGTAAATCCGCTGTATTTATTCTTAACTGATTCCCTTTTCCTTCAATATTCTTAAGCATTCTACCTGACATATCATAAACTTCTATTTGATAATCTGTCTCTGCTCCAAATTCAAGTTGCAGCTGTTGGCCATAATTCACCGGATTAGGATAAACATTTATTTCATTAACCTTAATATTATTAATTGCTACAACCTCTGAGAGAGTAGTTTTACCATCAAAATCTACTTGTTTTAATTGGTAATAATTAACTCCCACAGCTACTTGATAATCTTTAGCATGATAATTAATCAATACATTTGAATTTCCATTTCCACTAATATGAGCAATTACTTTGTAATTCACTCCATCTGTTGATTTCAGCACTTCAAAATAATCGTTATTTTCTTCACTAGCTGTAGCCCACTCAATGCTTGCTTCTTTTGAGTCCAAATCTAATTTCACTTCAAAACTTACCAACTTAACAGGAGTGGTAACATTATCACCATTACAAACAGTACAGCTTACATTATTTGCCTTAGCACCGCCGGTAGGATCGGTAGTTCCATCAGAGTTGCACAAGGTACCACTTCCGGTAATATCGCCTGATCCCGTAACCGTGCCATCAACAAATGTATTTCCATCAGTATTAATTTGACTATTATTATTAAGATCACCCTGAATATAAATTAAGCCATTATTTCCTACATCACCATTGTTTGTAAAATCGCCCACTACGCTAAAACTACCCGTATTTGTTAAGGTATTTCCACCCCATTTATTTTGATAATCACCATCCACATTAAAAGTACCGGAATTAGAAATATTACCCTTATTTATTGCGCTACCATTAACTTTAGTATCACCACTAGCCGTATATGAATCTTGATTGATAAAATCATCACCACTTAAGTATCCATTATTAATAAATGGTCCGCGGTTATCTATATTTCCATCAACTAAAACAGTATCTGTTATGGTAAGACTAGAGCTCCAATCGTTGGTTAATTTACCTCCAACAATAACTTTATCGCCCAAAGTAGCCGTTCCTCTATTGATGAAGTTCCCTTGAACAGTGATAGTACCGGTTGTAGAGTAGTCAGATGACCAGTCGTTGGTGAAGTTACCATCAACACTTAAATCTCCATTACCTGAATAGATATCTGAATTTTTAAAAT
This sequence comes from Bacteroidales bacterium, assembly GCA_015493685.1. GTDB lineage: Bacteria > Bacteroidota > Bacteroidia > Bacteroidales > UBA1556 > UBA6267. The sequence goes on along the minus strand of WGCS01000083.1, from coordinate 11,348 downwards.
AGCCTCCTATATTTATATTTCCGTTATTAGTAAAATCACCATCCCATGAATTATTAAAATTATTATCAATAGTCATTAGGTTATTATTAACAAACGAACCTTCTCTATTGGTAAAGCTGCCATCCAAAGTCAATGTCCCATTATTAATCCCTGAAGTTAAACCCCAATCCATCTTAAGCGATTTGATTTCCACAGTACCATTATTTGTGAAAGTGGCATCTCCTTTTACGGTAATTGATTTATTATCATTGGAAAGCATGGCTCCCGATTGAACTACGAAGAAACCGTAAATATTTAGATTTTTATTTAAGTTAATTTGATTGTTGATATAAATGGTATCCGTAAATCCCCATGACATAGTTGGTTTAGAAGGTGTCCAAATGGAACTGCTATTCCAATTACCATCAGCTATAGTTTGATAAACAGTGGAATAAACGTTTACACGAACTAAAAGTATAAGTGAGATGAGTATTGTAAGGCTTTTGATGTTAATTCTGTTGAGCGACATAATTAAGAGGTTTAAATGATGTTATAAGTTAGTTTTTCGAGGGAGTTAGTGTCCTCTGGTCAGCATACTAAGAAATAAACATGCTAGAACACATAACAAACTGAATACATGATATATACAGATATACATCCCGGATATAAATGTTCCATTTTGAGAAAACTTGCTTCATACTAGTAAAATATATTTACCTTCGGCTGGTGATAATTATGCATCAATAAAATCAAGTAATTATAGTTTCCATAGTTTATTAATACCTTAAATCTGTAAGTATCTTTTACCGCAAAACTGTATAGCCCACAATAAAAGCCTAAATTTTAAGTTAAGAGAACAGAAAATAATAATACTTTTACTTACTTTTAAACCATAAAATTATTCTCGCTAAAGAAATAGCAGTATTTACTATTTACAATTTAAAAGCAACAACTCACAGGAAAGCAACAAAATATACAACAATGATAATAAGTAAATTACATTACTATTTAGGATTTATTATTTTATTCATCGGTAATCATAGTACAGCGCAAGTCGGCTTGGAACAATGGCAAGAGCATCTACCCTATTCAAAAACTATTTCCGTAACGGCAGGCTCACATGGAAGAATTTATTGTGCTACACCTTATAGTGCATTCTACTACGATAAAAATGAAGATGCCTTGGTAAAAATGAATACGATCACCGGACTTTCTGACGTAAACATCTCTGTAATTGCTTTTGATAAGAACAGCCAAAGCCTTGTTATTGCCTATGAAAATGCCAATTTAGATATCATTAATAATGGGACAATCTATAATATTGCAGACATCAAGCGCAAATCAATTGTAGGGAGTAAACGAATTAATAAAATTAGATTTAAGAACCACCTTATTTACTTGGCCTGTGATTTTGGCATTGTAGTTATTGACCCACAAAAAAAAGAAGTCAAAGATACTTATTACATAGGGCCAAACGGAAAATCAATAAATATTTTGGATTTAGATATTGATGATAGTACTTTCTATGCCGCCACTAGTGAAGGCATATACTATGCTTCCTTTTATACCATTAACCTCAACAATTATCAGAATTGGACTAAAGACACAACAATCGGCTCTCCCAATGCACATTACAACTGCATTGCAATGCACTCCGGCGAATTATACGTTAACAAAAGGGGGCCAATTTATGGTACTGATAGTATTTTTGTCAAAAAGAATGGATATTGGCTACCATTCACAGGTATTGATCACCAACCCACCTATCAAATAAAATCATACGGAGATACGCTATTGATAGTACAAGATTACAATTATAAGTACTATTGGAATACTATGACAGAATCGTTTTTGAACTATACTTATGGCTCTTCTACGCCGAGGCCATCGGATGCCATCATTGACGATAATGGTGAAATATGGGTTGCCGACAAGGAGCAATCACTGGTATGGAATCCAAGGCCATGGGCTTACAAGTTTCTGAAACCCAGTGGACCGGCCTATAAAAATGCATATTCCATGACTTACCGTGATGGACAACTATGGGTTGCCAGCGGAGAAATAAAAAGTAATTGGGATAATGCTTTTGCCAACAAAGGAATTTATGTATATAAAAATCAAAAATGGACTTCATATAATAGAACTAATACAGAAGCTTTCGACAGTATTTCTGATGTAATGAAGGTAGTTGTTAATCCTGCCAATAACGAAGAAATATATATCGGTACATGGGGAAAAGGCATTATGAAAATGAAAAATGGCAAAGTACAAACCATTTATAATTCAACTAATAGCACCTTACAATCAGCTTCAAATTATTCCGGTTTCATTGGGGTAGCAGGATTAGTATATGATAAAAATAATTACTTATGGGCAACTAATACCGCCAATCCCAATGGCTTGCTATTTATGAAACCCAATGGAAAATGGAAATCACTAAATTTATCTCCCTTTATCACCGACAATCCCATCGGTGACCTTATTATTGATGATCTGGGTCAGAAATGGATTATCCTACCCCGCGGAGGAGGAATAATTGTATATAATGACAATAACACACCAGATAATCCTTATGATGATAAGAAGAAAAAACTTACAATGGCTGATAACAATGGGAAATTACCTAGCTCAGGAGTATATAGCTTAGCAAAAGACCACGATGGTAATATTTGGGTAGGTACAGATAAAGGTGTTGCTGTATTTTACTCCCCGGGCTTAGTTTTCTCAGGGTCAAATTTTGACGCACAACAGATTTATATTGCCCAAGAAGGGATTACACAATATTTATTGGAATCGGAAGTAGTAAGTGCTATTGCCATTGACGGTGCAGATAGAAAATGGTTTGGCACACGTAATGCCGGTGTTTTTTTAATGTCGAAAGATGCCTCAAAACAGATATACCACTTTACCAAAGACAATAGCCCTCTGCTAAGTAATTCGATTTATAGTATCGCCATAGATGGTGAAAGCGGAGAAGTATTTTTTGGCACTGAGAATGGCATTATCTCTTTCAGAAGTACAGCCACCAAAGGAAAAGAATTCCAAGATAGCAAGATTACGGTATTTCCTAATCCCGTACGCCCCAACTACAACGGACTTATTGCTATAAAAGGGCTGGTAGAAAATGCCAATGTAAAAATCACTGATACCTATGGCAATTTAGTATATGAAACTACTGCACTGGGCGGACAAGCCATTTGGAATGGGAAAAATTTTAATGGAGAAAGAGTATCTACCGGAGTCTATATGGTTTTTATCACCGATGAAATTACCGGACAACAAAATGGAATGACTAAAATATTATTTATCAAATAATATTTTAGTCATCTTTTCTTGATTTGTGACTATCCTTAAAAGCTGTAATCATTAAATCATTAATCCACCCAATAGCCAAGGATTTATTAAATTGCCGTCCACAGGCAATAATAAAACCACTCCACTGCACATTATCTCTCTTTCTTATTTCCTTATTTCATGAAAAAGAAAAAAAGTTCGCGCAGTGAAGTGGCTCTTCTGCCTAATAGAATGACAAAACCAATGTAATAATACTAAACAGGATTTATAACTAATTTATCAATATTTAATCTGCGGATAGTTATACTAAGCCGACATATCCCTCACTCTTATTGAATATCACATTTTAGTTAAATTAGATTTTCCAAGCTTGTATTGGCTAACTTTTTCTTTACTATGCTTTCAATAAATTTTGTTTTTATACTTTCGTGATTACTCTTCATGGTTTTTATTGCCGCTGACAACACACGAATATCATATTGGCTGGGATAAATTTCGGGAACATTTTTATCGATATTCAAAAATTGATATACCGCCATAATAGCCGAACGTACGGAATATTCAACAGTGAATACGCAATCGTCTTTTATCTCACAAAACTGTCCTAAGAAAGCAAGGTTTACACTTCCCTGAGGAATAACCTCCGGCCTATCGCCTTTTATACGAGGCATAAATTGGCTGGTAATATAGGGCATCATAGCAGGTATAACAATACATTCGTCAATATAATCTTGCATTTCGCTTGCCTTTACGCCCAGATGATATAATAACTCTTGCAATAATTCACTACCGGAACAATCACTCATTTTTTTATCAACAAAATCGCCTTTCTTATCAGGAAATAATCCATAAGCCCAAGCAACAGTAACATCCTCCGGCTGATCTTTAAAATGAGGCTGCCGACTTACGGTAAATGTCAACAGCCAGCTGGAATCTTTTGCTGTAACAGGCCCACCGGTCCCAATTTTATGAGGTAGAAACTCACGTTCGGCATAGTGCTCCAAAAGCTTACGCATCTTACTGCCTTTGGCAGTAATGGTATATGACTCCCATTTAGTTTTATCAATATTACCACAAAACACTTCGGGTCTTCCAAAAGCCTTGTCTTTTTTGGCTATTTTTTTCCACAGCTGCCATGATGCTCCTTCGCTTCTATCCAATAGCGGAGCTTTATCCATTGTACCAAGCGTTGAATTTTCCGTCATCGATCCATTGGTAAAGAAAATAAAATCATTGGATGTTGTTGCTATCTTCTCTGCCTTACCTTTTTGCATTAAATGAATGGCGGTAACTGTTTTTTTACCTTCGGCAATATCAATATCTAAATCGGTTACCCTTGAATTATAGATAAACTTTACTCCCTTTGACTCCAGTTCTTTTTTTAAGGGAAGTATTAGTGAATCATATTGATTATATTTAGAGAATACCAAGCCTTTTAATCTGCTCATGCCGGGAATGAGATGAATAAAACGGTGCATATAGCGCTTCATTTCTACCACACTATGCCAAAGTTCAAAGGCAAACATACTCCTCCAATAGAGCCACATATCTGTTTCGAAAAAGGAAGCATCGAAATATTCTTCCACCGTTGTTGCACCTAAATCTTCCTCTTTTGCAAGCAATAATTTTGTTAATTTTTTTATATGCTTCTCACTAAGTCCCAGCGTAGTAGCGCTATCTTTTTTACCTCTGTCGTAAATTATTCGTGCTTTGGAATAACTTGGATCGGCATCATTTAGTTCTTTAAACTCTTCTAAAACAGTACGTCCTTGCTCTTCTAGAGAAGGAATTTTTCCATAAAGATCCCAGACGCACTCATAATGTTCTTCCATCTCCCTTCCTCCTCGTACTATATATCCATCCTTAGGATTGCCGGCACCATCCATGGCTCCTCCCTCAATGGCATCTTGCTCAAAAATAGTTATCTTATTTCCTGCCATTTTTCCATCGCGAATTAAATATTCAGCAGCTGCCAGCGATGCAATTCCTGAGCCTATTAAAAAAGCCCTTTTGTGTTCTATCCCTTTCGGTTTTCGAGGATTGATTCTTTGATAATTATTCATTATTATTCCCTCCTATTGGTTATATTTTCTCCTACTCTTATGGTTTTTCGGATTCTACCATTTTGATGGCACAAAAATAGAAGTATAAAAGCGCATACTTCGATAACAAATGTTAAGAGATATTGCTAATTAACAAACATTAAGACTTCTTTGACTTATTTGTTTGGCTAATCAGCCGGCTAAGGTGAACAGGGGTAATATGAAGATAGGAGGCGATATAGTGCTGCGGTATTTGATGAAAAACATCAGGGAAAAGCTTTTTAAAACTTTGGTATCGCTGCATAGGTGTTTTGGTATAAATAGCATTGGTTTTTTTTGTAAAAATAAAGATATATTCCTCGGCAAGTAGTCTCCCTAACTTTTCGCCATGCCTTAAATTTCTGTATATATATTGCACGGTCTCCAAGGATATTTGAATAAGTGTTGCTTCTTCTATCACTTGAATGGTATAATTGGATGGAATTTGTTTTAAAAAGCTTTCATAATCAGTGGCAATGGTATTCTTCAATGCAAAATGAAAGGTTTTTTCATCACCATGTTCATCAATAAAAAACACTCTAAGTATCCCCTTATCAACAAAATACAGATATTTACATATTTCGCCATAGAAGTGGATTATTGCCTTTTTATTATACTTCCTAATGCTGAATTTAGGGAGTAAGCCCTCCAATTCTTCCTCACTGATTTCTATATACGAGGCTATAAACTGCTTTATCTTATCCATCTCATTGACCATTGCAAATCTAAATTTAGGCTTTAAACAAAATTACAAATAAAACTGTACTAATTTCCATTGAGGCTTCTTATTTTACTCACTCCATTGCTTTGTTTAACAACCTCAATCTGCACTGGAATACGTTCGCGTAAGTTTTCCACATGAGAAATAATACCTATTATCTTTCCCTGTTGATGTAGTGCTTCCAAAGTAGTAATTACCGTTTCGAGCAGTTCATTGTCTAACGTTCCAAAACCTTCATCAATAAACAAAGAATCTATTTTCACATTATTACTCGACAAATCGGAAAGACCGAGCGCCAGAGCCAGGCTTATTATAAATTTCTCTCCTCCACTCGAAGAATTTACATTACGAACTTTATTGGTTTGAAAATGGTCAACAAGGCTAAATTCCAGTGAGCTATCAATTTTGGCCGCGTCATAGCGTTTATTCATCTGTAGCGAATAGCGATTGTTTAAACTTAGCAGATGAATATTAGCCAAGGCAATTAAACTTTTTAAGGTCAAGCGCTGCACATAAATATTAAAAGCCTCCTTCGAGCCTCCCAACAATTGTATTAAATTCACCCATTTCTTAAACTCCTTTCGTTGAATAGCTATTTTAGCCAACAGCTCCTTATTCCTATTTTTTATTTCGTTGTCAATTTCAAACTGTTTATTTATTTCTCCTAAGCGCTTTTGATATTGCTCTTTCTCTGCTTCCGCTTCTGCTAAGGCCCTACTATTTTCCTCATTGTTGGTATGCGATTTTCTACTATTGGAATGGTCTTGCTTTTCTTTTCTCCATTTTTCTCGCAATGCTTGTATCGAAGTAGCTTCATCATCAATGGCTTTTCTTACTTTCTCATATTCTGATTTCTGCCCTTCATCCAACAAGGCAGCCGCCATATCTTCCTTGGTATCGAAAATACTTTGTTCCAACTTATCTTTCACTCTCTTTTCTTCTTCCAGGCTTTCTCTTTTCGATTTTCTTAAATATTCAGTTTCTGTATTTATACTTATCTCAAGCTGTAACCTACTATTGCTAAGTAGATTAAGTCCTTTATTAAAGTCCTCAAGCTGTCTGTTAGTAGTATCCAATTCCTTTTGCAGTTCCTCTCTCTTCTCAAAAACGCTTATCGCTGTTGGTAATATCTCATTTCGAGCATTTATCAAATTTGCAAGATTACTTTCTAAGTCTTCAAGTTCTTTTGTACGAATATCTTTATTGGAATTATTTTCTTTGATATACTCATGGTGATGTTTTATATCGTCATCAAGTTTAGCTAAGCCTTCTTTAAGCTTCGCAATGGTAGCAATGGCAATGGTATAATCATCAATCTTACGTTTTATTTGACTTATGAAGAGCTGAGTGTTTTCAGCTGTGGGCAAGGACAAATCAAACTGTCCAAGGGCATTTGTAAGTTCATCATTCAGCCTATCTACTTCCAATTGGGCCAATGCAATCTCCCCTTTCTTACTTTCTATCTCCTCGGTAAAATTATCCTTTCGTTCCTTTAGCTTGGTTATTTCATTTCCTTGACTTGTGATATCATTGGTTATCTGCTTTACCTTTTCGCTAATGTCATCCTTTAGCACCTGCAGATTCTGTATCTCCTTTATCTTTTGGCTCAAATTATCATCCTCTTTCTCCAAGTCTTCAAGTCTTTTTACGATCTCTCTTCCGTTGTCAGAATTAATTTTAAAATTAAGATTAGCACTCTTTATTTCACTATTCTGCAGCTCATTATTAATATCAATCAAACTCTCCTCCGCTGATTTCATTTCTGCTTCAAAGGCAATAATTTGCTTTTCGATATTCAATTTTTCAATACTAATATCATCAAAATTCTTTTGCCGAATAATGAGTTCTTCGTTTTCCTTAGCCACACTATGCTTATCGTATTTGTCCACATAAGGATGTGATGTAGAGCCACATAAAGGACAAGGCTCATTGGATATCAGTTTTTTACGTTCCTCCTCAAAACTTATAATTTTAGCATTTAGTTCTACTATTTTCTTAGCGTCATTTACTAAAACCAAAGCATTATCCAATTTCTTTTTAATGGCAGTAAGCAGCTTTTGTTCCTCTCCAATTTTCTCAGATAAATTACCAATCCTGCTGCGCACAATATTTTTCTGCTTAAGTTCTTTTATATAATTATCATAAATAGCCTTGATGGTCCGCCATCTGGTAATCTCAGCATAAAGTTTATCTTTTTTTGACAATAACGCCCTTATATCACCCTCAACAAGCTGTTTTTGAATATCATTTAGTTTTTTTATAATTATTGTTCTCTCTTCAATACCCTTCGACTGCAGTTTAATTTTATTATTCAATTCAAGCGCAATGGCATCAATTTCAATTAGCCTGTCATTCTTCAGTTGAGTAGCCTTATCAATATCCAGTGATTTACTGTTTCTCAATATAATATCTGCATTCCATTTGGTAAACTCTTGTTCTATCTTAGGAATATGCGCGTTATTTTCAATATAAGTTTTTAGTCTGCCCAACTTGGCAGTATACTCCACCTTTTCACGATTCTGCTTGTCAATTTCGACCTTTATACGAAGAATATTCTCTTTAATTCCTGTTAATATTTCATTAGTCTGCTGTATTATCTCCTTTTTATTCTCAATATCAGCATCCAATCTTGACACATTATCGAGCTTTAGTTGCCAGCGTTTAAAGGCTTGCTCTTTATCTATTTTTTGTCTGCTAATCTGCTTATGGTATTCTTTTTTTGCTTCTATAACAGGCACTAACTCTTCTAATTTTTTATTGATTTCATTGATATGATTTTCTTTATCGGCAATTCCTTTATTCAACCGCTTAATATTGGTCAATAAAGCGCGAAAGGGTTCTGCTTTTTTATTCCTTTTGAGCCGTTCTATAAGATTAGTGTTTTCGGCAGTTGTTAATTCTAATTTCTTTTGTCTGTTACTAAGCTCCAACTCCTGACGCAGCAATTCTTCTTCCTTTTCATACCACGCTTTAATTTTACGCAACTCAATGATATTCCCTTTTAATCTCTCAATTTCCAATTTTATCTTCGTCAGCTCTATAACCAATTCTTTTCTTTGCTCCTCAGACAATATATCTTCCGAATTAATTTTAGATTCGAGATTAGCTAACTTCTGGTACTCATCGTTTTTTCTCTTGTTGATGGTTTCCCCAATTTTTCTATAAATATCATCACCGGTAATTTGTTCGAGCAAAGCCCCTTTTTCACTGGGTTTGGCTGTTAAGAATGCCGCAAAATCACCCTGAGCCAATAAGACAGACCGAAGAAACTGTTTGTAATTGAGTCTAGTTATCTCTTCCACCTTTCTCAAAACGTCAGATTTCTTTTCAGCAAGGATAGTGTTATTTGTTAAATCTTTTAAACGCACCTCTTCCTTTGGCTTTATGGACTTTCCTGTTCGGGAAACAATACGCATACTCCATGTTGCTTCATAGTTGTGATTATCGTTTTCAAAAGCCACACGCGACAAGGCCATATCGGCGCCATAACTTATCAGCTCATCAAGTTTTGCTTTAATGTGTGGTTGGTTGAAGCGGGGAACCTGATGGTATAATGCAATGGTTATGGCATCCAAAATTGTGGTTTTCCCTGCTCCTGTTGGACCGGTTATGGCGTAAAGCCCCACATCTTTAAAATACTCACCGGTAAAATCAATACAAATTGGCTTATCCGATTTTAAAGAATTTATATTCTGAAGTTCTATTTTTAATATTTTCATCCACTCAATATTTATGCTATTATCGCCCTAATCTTCTTCGTTAAGAATACTCAATACTTCATTAAAAGCATCTAAAATCTCTTTATTTTCATCAAGATTAAAATGTTGTTCCTCACACTTCATTTTGAAAATATCCAAGGGTTTTAATTCTTTCAATTCCCTTGTTCTTGTGAGTAATTGCTCCCTATTCTGATTTTCTTGCATTTCTTTTAAAACAACTTTTAATATGGCGGCCTCCGAATCTTCCGTTGCCCTTTGTATATCACTAAAACCATTGATTGAGCCGTCGTTATTATCTAAAATCACTTCAACCCAAGGCGTCAAATTATATTCATTGCTTGTAATGGTTTTAATTTCTTCCACACAACGATTAAAATCGCCACTAATACTAACTATTTTGCGGAATTCAGGAATAGGTATTTCCTCTATTTCCAATGATTTGTTCTCAATGGTAATCTGAATAAGCATTTTTGCATAATTCTGCTCGCTAAAACTTAAAATATTAGGAGAACCGGAGTACCTGATATGATTAACACCACCAACAATCTGCGGTCGATGCAAATGTCCCAAAGCAACATAATCAAAGTACGCAGAAAAATCCTTGGCCCCAATATGGCCAAGATTACCCACATAAATATGCTGCTCACTATCCGATATAGCCCCTCCAATGGCAAACAGATGTCCCATCGCTATCACTGGTGCATCATTATGATTTATCTGCCTACAATATTCGGCTACTTTGTTATAATGTTCCACTAGTGCCTTCTTATATTTCTCTGTTATCTCGTCAAAGTCCTCTCCCTCTACAGCCTTTCTTATGTCTCGGTCGCGCAAATAAGGTACTGCAGCAACAATTAACTCTTCCCCATTGACAGACAGCTTAAACACCTCGTCTTCAATACGATCCGAAACCTTACCTACTACTTTAATAGACAAGGCTTCAAGAATCTCCTTGGGGGCATTAATATTGCCAGGAGAATCATGATTTCCGGCAGTAATAACAATGTATTTACAGCCTGAATTATGCAACTTTATCAGAAAATTATAATACAATGTTAAACTCGATGTTGAAGGAATTCTGGTATCAAAAATATCACCTGAAACCAACAAAATATCTATCTTATTATTGTTGATGGTTTCCTCAAGAAAATTCAAAAATAATTCTTGCTCTTCCATTTGAGCGTTCTCATGCAAACGATGTCCCAGATGCCAATCTGAAGTATGTAATATTCTCATTGATTTAGTCTCTTTTAATAATAGTGATAAAAGCTTTTTTTATCCATTTTAAATCACCGAACAAATGGACAAATGCCCATAAAACCAGTTCTGTATATTGCGTTACCATCATGCAATTATGGGTTTTCATTCCAATTCGTCCATGGCCGTTTGCCTATTAAAACAAATATCCCCTCAAGCACAATAAAGTAAGCATTATTTATCTCAGTGCAAATATATGCAAATTGAAGCTAGATAAATTAAGTCCCTCGCTTAAGCTCATATTTGTATAAATTTTACACAAATAGAAAGTATACTCTCATGCTAGAGGTACATGAT
>WGCS01000082.1 GCA_015493685.1 Bacteroidales bacterium | reverse complement strand
GGGTGCGTGATAGGCAAATTGTTGTATTTTTTCGATTGGTGTTCCCGATGCTGCAATTTCAATTTTCTCGTGTTGATGAAAAAAATCGTGGATAATTACTTCTATTTGTGGAAGCATTGTTGCCGAAAACATTAAATTTTGACGTTTGGGGCTAAGGCGTTCTAGTATGCTTGTTAATTGTGGTAAAAAACCAAGGTTAAGCATCTCATCAACTTCATCAATAACCAATTTTTTAACCGATTTAAGTTTTAAAACACCTGTTAAATTTAAGTCTAATAGTCGGCCGGGTGTGGCAACTAAAAAATCGCAGCCTTCATTTATAGCTTGTTTTTGGGTGTTGATATTGGTGCCACCATAAACTCCAATAACGCGTAGGTTAATAAACTCGGTTAGGGCGAGTATTTCTTCGACAACTTGTACAACTAACTCCCGGGTGGGAACTAATATTAGAACGCGAGGGTCTCTAGCTTCGGAATATTTGTGTTGCTGAATTAGGGGTAGGAGATAGGCTATTGTTTTTCCTGTTCCCGTTTGTGCAATGCCTACCACATTTTTTCCTGCCATAATGGTCGAAAAACTTTGCTTTTGGATGGCTGTTGGATATATAAAGCCGAGTTCAGCAATTGCATTACGGAGTTGCTTGTTAATTTTTATATCGTCAAATGTAATATTCTTGTCCTTAATCATGTTGCAAAGATACCAAAACTAAAATTATTAATGGGCTTTTTGAAATTTGCCATTAAAAGTTTATACCAACAACATATCCAAATGACTTGTAAAATATTTCTAAGTACATGACAAAAAATCATAAATATTTATATCAGTCTGAAACTTAGCATTCAAGAAATAGTTTGTTAAATAATCTAAGCCAGTTTTAAATATTGTTTTAGCCTTTCTCCCATGTTTTTTGATTTTAATTTTTTTGATATTTAAGTGTATATAAATACCAATGTTGTAAGCCCAAACAAAAGCTATCATGACAAGAAGTATTAATTTTTCAATTCTTTTTAAATCACTCAGGTGCGTTTTTTCAATATCAAATCCACTTGATTTCATAGCTTTAAAGCTCATTTCTATTTGCCACCTTTGTTTGTAATACTCATTAGCCAATTCAGGCTTGTTAAATGAAATAATTATCAAAAACTCTCCATTTTTGAGTTTGCTTCCTGATAAATAGCATAATTGCCCATTAATCTTTACAATATGAGGGTAATAGTAGAATTGATTAATTTTTAAGTTGTTAAATATCCAAAAAGCCTTTACTTCTTTATTTTTACGAGGAATAAATACTTTGAAATTGTTTCTGACCCTTATGTAATATTTTAAGTTGTTATCATTGAGGTATTTTATCCAAATTTCTCCAACAAACTCTCTGTCTGCCACAATACTTTCAATAGTATCTTTTCCAAATAGCTCAATATATTTAGTTATTAATGCTATTCTTTCTTTTGAATTAGAGTTACCTCTTTTAGGTAGCATACTAAACATCAGAGGAAAAGCGACGCCTTGATATACAACACCAAGCATAAAAATATTGATGTCAACTTTACCAAATTTCCAATTCGTTCTGTCAATAGATAAAACCAAATTGGTTTTTATCGGTAATAGTGCAAATACAAGTCGGGCTACAAGACTAGAGTCAAACGAAAAACCAGAAATAAACCTTTGAATCCTGCGTAAATTAGATTCTACTGCCGATTCTGTATCGAAAGCTCTGGCTAGACTCTCAAAATTGACCGTTCTTACCTTTACTAAAGCGGTTACAAACAATGAAATGAATTTGACACGGGCTAAATTCACGGTGCCTTTAAAATGAGTTTCTATAGATGAAATTAAATCACTATCTTTACTCGAAACATTGGTATTCTTCATTAGATAAATATGTGAGAATTATTCATCTAAGATACTGAATATCAATGTTTTATCAAAATATTTTAAGGCTTATTTTGCTGATAACCAGAAGATTATAATTTTTGTCATGTACTAAAATTCTTATTACTTATAATCTCAATAAATACATTTTCACAAAATACAATTGCAACTAAAGATATTGCAGATATAGCATTGCCAAATCCCGAAGTGGAATTGTTTTAT
>WGCS01000081.1 GCA_015493685.1 Bacteroidales bacterium | reverse complement strand
GCTTATATAGCAATTCAATAAGCTGATATACTTCGTAATAAGCAATTTTTTTAAAAACTAATTTCTCTTATTATTAGAGGTCTAGACTATTGGAAATCACTATTTTGGTATTCCCGAAAAAAAATAGTATTTATTATAGATGATTTTATTAATTTTGCCTCATAAATCAATTGATTACTTTTAATGGAAGACTCAGAACCTGGACCTTATCTTTTATCCTTATTACCCCCAATATCCTCAATATTTTTAGGCTTCACACCGGAAGCTGTTATCAACATATTTATTCTTCTGGTACTACTGTTTTTGTCAGGATTAATTTCCGGTTCAGAGATTGCTTTTTTCTCGCTTAATCCCAATGAGCGTGATGAATTGATTGACAATACTGACGAGAATTTTAAAGAAGCACGTGATTTACTCTCGGAGCCTAAACGTCTTTTGGCAGGAATACTTATTAGTAACAATTTTATTAATATTACCATTATATTGCTTTCTACTATTGTTATGCAAGAGCTTTTTGATTTTGCACAGAGTCCCATATTGGGAGTGGTAATTCAAGTGGTGGTAGTTACAGCCTTGATTTTACTTTTTGGAGAAATTATGCCTAAGATTTTAGCTAAGCAAAAACCTATGGTTTTTATTCGCATTATGGCTAAACCTTTAACTTTTGTCATGCTTATTTTTAAGCCGCTGATTACTCTATTGAGTACAACTACCAATATTATTGATAAGCGATTGGCCAAACGTAAGCCGCAGCTTAGCATGAAAGAACTTTCGGAAGTGGTAGAAATTGCAGGGGATAACAAAAAGCAAAGTTCGGTGGAGGAAGAGGATCAGAAAATACTAAAGAGTATAGCTACTTTTGGAGATACCGATGTTAAGGAAATAATGAAAGCAAGGGTGGATGTAAGGGCCTTAGATATAACGACAAATTTTTCAGAAGTAATTCATCATATTCAGGAATGGGGTTATTCTCGAATTCCGGTTTATACCGAGAATTTGGATCAGATTAATGGCATTCTCTATATCAAAGATTTACTTTTTTATCTTGATGCTGCCAATTTTAACTGGCAAGAGAAAATTCGCCCCGCCTTTTTTATCCCTGAAAACAAAAAAATCAATGATTTACTTCAGGAGTTTAGAAGTAAGAAAATCCACCTGGCCATTGTTGTTGATGAATATGGTGGTACCTCAGGTATTGTTAGCCTTGAAGACGTATTAGAAGAGATTGTGGGCGAAATAAACGATGAGTTTGATGTGGGAAATGATGAGTTTCAATATGTTAAAGTTGATAACTCTACTTGGATTTTTGAGGCGAAGAGTAGCCTTTTAGATGTTTGTAAAGTGATAGGTATTGATAGCGAAATATTTGATGAAATAAAAGGAGAGTCGGATTCGTTAGCCGGATTAATATTGGAAATTAAAAGAGACTTTCCCAAGGAAGGGGAGAAACTTTCTTTTCAGAATCTAGAGTTCGAAATATTGAAGATGGAACAGAGGCGAATAAGTCGTATTAGAATAAAAAGACTAAACTAATTTTATGATTAAGAATAGCACATACTTTTTTATTGTTCTCATACTATCCATGTTATTTCTTAGTGCATGCGATGATGATGTAAGCCCTAAGCCTATAGGGTATTATAGGTTGGCAATACCTGAACATAAATTTATTACTTTGGATAGTAATTATCCTTTTAGCTTTCAGTATGCCGATAATGCTCGTTTTCTTAATGCACATAAAAAGGGACATCCTTACTGGTGCTATATTGATTATCCACACTTTAAGGCGCGTATATATATTACTTATTATAATGTACATGGTAATATACGGCAAATGCTTGAAGATGCTCACGAATTAGCCTATAAACACATTTCTGTGGCAAACGATATCAGGCAAGACCTAATTATTGAGCCAAAGAAAAAGGTGTATGGTTTGGTATATGAAATAAAGGGAGCTAAGGTGGCCAGTCCACTAAATTTTTTCTTGACAGATAGCTTGCATCATTTTGTGCGAGGGGCATTGTATTTCAATATGAAACCACAGAATGACTCTATAGCTCCTGTTATCAAAGGAATAAGTAAGGATATTGGCCATCTGATAGAGACTTTCAGATGGAAAAAATTAGGAGAACAATACGATGAAAGATAAAATTGAGCAAGCTGCCAACTGGATTAAGCAAGCGCAATATGTGGTCGCTTTTACAGGAGCAGGAATTTCTGTAGAGAGTGGTATTCCGCCATTTCGTGGTGATGGTGGACTGTGGAATCAGTATAATCCCATAATACTGGATATTGATTACTATCAGCAGCATACCGAAGAATCGTGGAAAGCAATTAAGCGTTTGTTTTTTGATTTTTTTGGTAAAGCAAAGCCCAATGCTGCCCATTACGCTTTAGCATCTATGGAAAAGGCTGGCCTATTAAAATCGGTTATCACTCAGAACATTGATAATCTTCATCAAGAGGCAGGAAGCGAAAATGTAATTGAGTTTCATGGTAATTGCCGTCAATTTATTTGCCTTAAATGTGGTGCAACATATCAAAGTAGCCAACTTCATTTAAGCAATAAACCACCACACTGTCTGCATCCTGATTGTAGAGGATTGCTAAAACCTGATTTTGTTTTTTTTGGTGAAGGAATTCCCGCTAAAGCATATCAAGCGAGTATTGATGCGGCAACAAACGCCGATATATTTATCCTTATTGGTACTACGGGAGAAATTATGCCTGCAAGTCAAATTCCACTGCTCGCCAAAGAAAATGGAGCCAAAATAATTGAAATTAACATAGAAGAATCTAATTTTACCTCATCAATTACCGATCTTTTTATCAAAGAAAAAGCCGGTATTGCCCTTGAGAAATTGCGAAAAGAATTACCATGATAAATATTTGCTAAGTTGAAGGCAACTATTCGTCAATTTATTTAATCTAAATTGAATACGCCGTACAACTGTATATTTTATCCAGAAAGTATAAT
>WGCS01000080.1 GCA_015493685.1 Bacteroidales bacterium | reverse complement strand
GATTGGTAAACTAAGTTAATACCTACAGTTGACTTACTTATGGTAACACAATATACTATTGCTAATTTAAGATGCCAAGCTAATACTATGTAATAAGTCAAAAAGAATTAATTTTGGAAACAACATTAGGCATCGATGACATAAGTTGCTTTATACTCTCAAAAAATTATTATAAAAAAAAGAGGAGACCGTAGTCTCCTCTTCAAACATCATATATTTATTATTGAGTCTGGTCTAAAAAGGGTCTTTGTTGCCAAATTCTACTTTTTTAGACTGCGCTCATTATTATTTTATGCGTCAATATTAGCATAATGCGCATTCTGTTCAATAAATTCTCTTCGGGGTGGTACTTCATCCCCCATCAACATAGAAAATACTTTATCGGCGGTAACATCATTTTCAATATTTACTTTTCGCAAAGTACGTGTTTCAGGATTCATTGTTGTTGCCCACAATTGTTCTGCATTCATCTCACCAAGACCTTTATAACGCTGAACATGCACCCCTTTATCACTACCGTTACCGGCAAAATTTAAGGAGATAGCCTCTCTTTGTTCTTCGGTCCAAGCATACTCACTTTTTGCTCCTTTTTTAATAAGGTACAAAGGAGGCGTTGCTATATAAACATAGCCTCTTTCTATCATTTCTTTCATAAAACGATAGAAGAACGTAAGAATTAAAGTGGCAATATGCGATCCATCAACGTCCGCATCAGTCATAATAATCACCTTATGGTATCTTAATTTAGTAAGGTTAAGGGCTTTGGGATCTTCTTCTGTACCTATGGAAATTCCCAAGGCAGTAAACATAGTTCTTATCTCCTCATTTTCAAAAATTTTATGAGGCATTGCTTTTTCCACATTTAATATTTTACCACGAAGAGGCAGAATAGCTTGAAAAAAACGGTCACGTCCTTGTTTGGCAGTACCGCCCGCAGAATCACCCTCCACAAGATAAATTTCACTTTTCTCAGGGTCACGATTAGAACAGTCTGACAATTTACCCGGCAAGCCTGAACCTCCAAGAACATTTTTACGCTGCACCAATTCGCGCGCTTTACGCGCTGCATGACGGGCTGTAGCAGCAAGTATCACTTTATTAACAATAATTTTTGCCTCTTTAGGATGCTCTTCAAGGTAATGATTTAGCGCTTCACCAACCATTGATTCCACTGCTCCCATTACTTCTGAATTACCTAATTTAGTTTTCGTTTGCCCTTCAAATTGAGGTTCAGCAACCTTAATGGAAATAACAGCGGTCAGCCCCTCACGAAAGTCGTCGCCACTAATATCAAATTTAAGTTTGGATAACATGCCCGATTTATCGGCATAAGATTTCAAAGTACGAGTAAGAGCTCTACGAAAACCTGAAAGGTGGGTTCCACCTTCATGGGTATTGATATTATTCACATAAGAATGAATATTCTCTGAAAATGAGGTATTATACTGCATGGCAACTTCGACCGGAACCCCATTTTTCTCCCCTTCAATTTGAATGGGTTCGGGCATAAGCTTCTCTCTACTTTCATCAAGATAGTCAATAAAATCGGCCAAACCACGATCAGAATAAAACTCCTTACGTCGATATTCATTCGTATCTTCATCAATATGCCTTTCGTCAGTTAAAGCAAGTAATATCCCTTTGTTAAGGTATGCAAGCTCACGCAAACGGTTACTTAATATATCAAAGCTATATTCCGAAACAATAAATATCGAGCTATCCGGCTTAAAGGTAACCTTTGTTCCTCGAATATTTGATTCACCAATTTCTTTAACGGCATAAAGTGGTTTCCCAATATGATATTCCTGAATATAATGTTTACCTTCTCTAAAAACCTCCACCTTTGTTTTATCGGATAGAGCATTCACACAAGACACACCAACGCCATGCAAACCCCCGGAAACTTTATAACTTCCTTTATCGAATTTACCTCCGGCATGGAGTACTGTCATAACAACTTCAAGGGCTGATCTTTGTTCTTTCTCATGAAAACCTACTGGAATACCACGTCCATTATCTAAAACTTGAATGCTATTATCTTTCAAAATAGTTACTTCTATTCGATCGCAATGGCCGGCAAGAGCCTCATCAATAGAATTATCAACCACCTCATAAACAAGATGGTGAAGTCCTTTAACCCCAACATCACCAATATACATAGCAGGTCGTTTTCGCACTGCCTCAAGCCCTTCCAAAACCTGAATATTATTTGCCGAGTAATCCCTACTCATTCTATCACTTTCTTCGTGTTGTCTTATTGCTTCTTCTTCGTTCATATTCAATATGTTATAAATATATTTTACAAGAAACAAATATAAGTATTTATTTCACAGAAAAAGATAAAATAAGTGATATTTTTATTAACAATAACGAAACAAAATAAACGACATAATCAACTGTATATGTGCGTATTACATTATAGTTTGTTTATAAATAGTAAGTAAAAATTTTCCCTTCTATT
>WGCS01000079.1 GCA_015493685.1 Bacteroidales bacterium | reverse complement strand
TTAATTGGTTTAGTGGTAGTTATCGTCTTTTTAATGATTCGAAGATATCGCATGTTTATGTCGGGAGTGGGAACTGTTGATAGTGATAAATTAGTTTTTTTAACAGATAATAATTTTAAAAAACAAATAAAACAGGGTATTGTTCTCGTTGATTTTTGGGCAGAATGGTGTCAACCGTGTAAAATTCAAGGACCGATAGTAAGCCAACTGGCCGAAGAAAACACCAATGAGAATATTACTATTGCCAAACTTGATGTGGAAAAGAATCAGCAAGCTGCCCAACAATTGGGCATAAAAAATATTCCTACACTCATAATTTTTAAAAATGGGAAAGAATTTGAACGTATTGTGGGACTAAAAAACAAAAACGTATTAAAAAAAGCGCTAGATAAGGCGCTATAAAAAGTAAGCGCCTCGTTTTCCATACTCCTATACTGACTATATTAATCTGGAGATAAGCGCTGTTTATTTATCATTCTACCCGGAATATATTTATTCATTAAGTCCGATAAAAACACAAAATATAATTAATAATTTACTAAATATTTGATATACAGTTCGTCAAATTTATTGGATTATTGATTCAAAATTAAGCCCACTATAACAAAAAGGTAAAAAATTTATAGCGATTCTTCCTTAGCTATTCCCCCTTTGGGTTCCCCTTTTTCTGAAAAAAGGGGAATAAGATTTGATAATTATGCTAACAGATTTGATAAATTTTAACAAAAGCAATCTACTGAAATCCTTATTAACTTGAAGAATAATTTGTTTTGCCTCACCCGGTCTTATACTGATATTAATTATTATCAAGTAGAATTTAGCTCGTAGAATTCAAATAAACAGGCAAAATTGAATTCTTTAAATCTGTACTTTAGCCATTCATATTAATACTAATTTATTTTGCGCCTAAGAGTAATTATAATTATGGTAGTATGTTTGACGATTGGCCAAAGATTATTGGCACAGTCTACTCCTAATTTGCGCGAAATGACCATTCCCGCTTTTCAAGATAGCATACTAATTACCCGCAGTTTTATTCCAATAAACATACACCTATTTACATCGAGTGGGCTAGTATTAGACAGCAGTCAATATCATATTTTGTATCCAAAAGGGATATTACTTCTTCATCATTCTATTCCCAACAACTACTTCCCTTTAAAAGTTAATTACACACCATTCCCTTTTGATTTGGCCAAGCCATATCGTCATAAGAATTTATTACTAAAATCATTAGATAGTAATAATACAAAAAGAAAGAACAACTCTTATTATAGTTATTCTATCAACAAAAAGGAAAGAAATCTTCTTGGCTTAAATGATTTTCAAAAAAGCGGAAATATTTCGCGAGCAATATCTGTTGGCAACAACCAAAATGTAAGTGTGTTATCCCATTTGAATTTACAAATAGCAGGACGCATATCTCCTGAGCTGGAGCTTATCGCTTCGGTAAGTGATGATAATATCCCCATTCAACCTGATGGTAACACTCAACAATTGCAAGACTTTGACAAAGTATTTATACAACTCAAACATAAGAAAGGGCAACTTACCGCCGGAGATTTCGAGATGAAAAGTCCTTCATCGTATTTTCTCAATTACTATAAAAAAGCCCAAGGGATAAGCGCTTCCTTTCATGGTGATTTACAACATAAAAAAACCTTAAATACATACGCCAGCATTGCTTTAAGCAGAGGTAAATATGCGCGAAATATCATTAAAGGTATCGAAGGAAACCAAGGCCCTTACAAACTAATGGGAGCAAATTTTGAGCGAGTGATTGTTATTCTTTCGGGAACAGAGAAAGTATATATCGATGGTAAATTACTCCAAAGAGGACAAAATTATGATTATATCATCAATTATAATACCGCTGAAATAAGCTTTATGCCCACAATACCCATCACCAAAGACAAACGAATAACTGTTGAGTTTCAATATACTAACAGAAGTTATGCTCGCTATCTGGCCAATGCCGGCATCAACTATTCCACATCAAAATGGAATTTTGCCACCCACTATTATGTCGAAAGTGATTTAAAGGATCAGCCCTTGGATCAAGATCTTACTCCTGCACAAAAGCAACTACTCCATTCTATTGGCGACAGCTTACAGTTTGCAATAAGTCCATCGGTGGATAGTGTTGGGTTCAATACAAATCAGGTACTCTATAAGAAAATTGATAGCCTTGGCTATTCACCGGTATATGTATATTCTACCTCTTCCGATAGTGCTTTTTTTCATTTAGCCTTTACTATGGTAGGAGCAGGCAATGGGAATTATATTCGACAAAACAGCAATGCCAATGGACGTGTATTCCGCTGGGTAGCCCCAATTAATGGAATAAAACAAGGCGATTACGATCCAATAGTGCTACTGATTACGCCCAAGAAAAAGCAAATGATAAGTAGTATCGTAAACTATCACCTTGGCAAAACCACATTACTTCATGCCGAACTAGCCATTAGCAATGAAGATGTCAATACATTTTCCCCCTATGATAAAACAAATAATACAGCTCCCGCTTTTCGCTTTAACATCAACAATACGTTGAAACTTGACAGCAAACCCAAATCATGGAAGCTGAACTCTAAAGCATATTATGAATTTATTAATGCTAATTTCAGACCCATTGAACGTTTCCGCAGTATAGAATTTAACAGAGATTGGAATTTACCCAATATAGAAGGAAAACAGCAGCAATTGCTTAAGCTACAATTACAATTAGAGAAAAATCCACATACTAGTTTATCCTATATCTTTCAAGATTTTAGGAGCCTTAAGTTTTTTACTGGACAACGTAATGCTTTGCTGCTCAATCTTCAGAAAAAAACATGGAATATTAGTGGTAATTCTTCCTTAACAACCACTCGACACGCATTCCAAAACACTCAATTCCTACGGCATCATTTACGTATAGAGAAAAAGTTTAAGTTTTTTAATATTGGCCTATGGGAGAACGCTGAAAAAAACAAATTCAAAAAACAAAATACCGATAGTTTATTAAAAAACAGTTATAGTTTTCAAGAAGTTGAAATTTACACAAAATTACCCGATACAAGTCGCCAACATTTTAGCATACACTATAAATGGCGCCAGGACAATTTACCTCTATCAACAAAGCTATCTACTGCTATGGTTGCCAACGAAATAGGATTACGTTATTCCCTGTTAAAGGCTAAAAATAACAAGCTAAAAATAACAGCCAATTACCGGCAGCTAAGCATTACTAATAACAGGCTGAGCAAGCAAAAACCACAACAAACTACTATGGGTAGAATTGAGCACATACTCCGTTTTGCCAAAGGAAGCATTCAGGCTCAAAGTTTCTATCAACTTGGTTCCGGAATGGAAACAGCCAAAAGCTTTAGTTATATTGAGGTAGCCCCGGGGCAGGGTGTATATTCATGGAACGATTATAATAATAACGGTGTCAAAGAACTTAATGAATTTGAGATTGCAGCTTTTCAAGACCAGGCGAATTATATTCGAATTTACGTTCCCGGAACTGATTATATAAAAACATATAACAACCAATTTAGCACTGTTATTATGATCAATCCATCTCGATTGTGGCGTCGTTCTGAACATGCTATTCTTAGACTTATTGCCCATTTCACCGATAAACTTACCTACCAAAGCAGTTTGAAAACTTTAAATAAAAATTGGGTTAATTTTGCCAATCCTCTAAATCAAAATATTAGTGATACAGCACTAATGAACCTTAATACCAATTTCAGAAATACATTTTATTTCAATCGCTCACATCCAAAATTTGGCGCTGACTATACGTATTGGGCAAGTAAAAGCAAACTCCTTATGATGAATGGCTACGAATCGCGATTACGTTATCGACATAAAATTAAACTCCGATGGAACATAAACCGGCAATTTCTTCTCCAAAGCGAATCCAATACCGGCAATAAAAAATCCCTTAGCGATTATTTTAAAAACAAAGAATACAATATTACATTCTACGGTCAAAGCATAAAATTCACCTATCAGCCCAATAGAATAATGCGAATTTCAATACCATTAATGTGGAAACAAAAGCAAAATGCCACAAAATATGGAGGGCAGGAAAGTAAGAGTATTACGGTTGGCTTGCAAGCAAAATACAGCCTTCTTAAGAAAGGAAGTTGGACCATTGCTTTTAATAAAATTGATATAAAATATAATGCTGAAAGTAATGGTAGTGTGGCCTTTGAAATGTTAGAAGGCTTACTCCCCGGCAGCAATTACACCTGGAATATAAATTACCAAAGAACCCTATTAAAAAACCTACAACTTAGCTTACTTTATAGCGGAAGAAAAAACAAGCAATCTAAAACAGTACACATAGGAAGCATACAACTTAGAGCTTATTTTTAATGGTATTGCAAGGGTGAGTATATGAGGCCTTTGACGTTCCTGCCCACAGAAGCCACAGCGCAGGTCGGTTGAAGCTTCTAAATTCACATTAGCATACCGTTTCTTTATATTCACAATGTTTAATTTAACTACCGCGTGCCCAATGGTTTATATATAGTGATCGTGGTTGTTTTTTAGTATTGTTTTTTTTAGTTTTAATCTTTAAATCTGATATATTTTACCTACAGTCTTTCCGCTTAATTTTATTAGCCAATTCCCAATGTTTTAATTTAATTGTAGTTCATTTTTATAT
>WGCS01000078.1 GCA_015493685.1 Bacteroidales bacterium | reverse complement strand
TCAACTTCCTTTCTATTTATAGTATTTTCAATTTTCCCCCAAATTAAAATACTATGGGCAAATCAATCCATTTTTCTTGCACAGCAAATTTATTTAGGGCCCATCAATAGTTATGGTATTTATAAATGCTTTGTACTTAGAATATGCTATTTGCAACTTTTGGTAGCACCAATTACACCCGCCTTAAAGCCACCGGCAATATCTATTTTACAAAAACTATTTTATATCATATACCAGCTAAATTTAAAGAATATATAGCCCTAACACTAGTGGTATTATCTGATTATCACCAACTTGCCAAATAAAACACAACTAGATATAAATAAGGATATATCACTCATTGCTTCTGAATTTATATTAATTTTGTAAGCAGAAAAAACCGTGGATTTTATTTACGTTTTCGAGAAATTAATACCTAATTAATTATGGCAAATATGAACTTAACAGGAAATAGCAGAATCAGAGGCAAAGAACTAATCAAGTATTCAATCGTTATTTATTGGATGCTTTTTTGGCTATTTAATTTCCTCGACAAATTAATTGGTGGAAGCCATTTCTTATGGGTAGGTAAAGACCGATTCGCCCTCTTCGAAAGATATTTTGACTCCCTCGCTCTTGGCCGGCCTATCATTGCTGACATTGCATTAATCATTACCGCAGGTTTAGAAATTTTTGCTTTCTTGTTCTTTGCAGGGGCATTGTATCATCTTATTAAGAAAAAAAATACCTCAACTCATTTGTGGTTCTTTCTTGGCATTATTTTTACACTGGGTACTTTTACTTTTTTCTCCATTGGCGATCAATTTTTTGGCGACCATGCTGAACTGCTAGAGCATGGTACCTATTGGCTTATTACACTTCTTTCGTGGTTTATATTTACACATATCGATAAAATTAATGTGCTTGATAAAATTTCGATTGACAAAAAAACAGTCTCCATTGCTACAATTCTGGCTATAGTATTAATTTCCATAACTTCTTTTTCAATATTTCGTCACAACAAAACTTCCTTTATTGAAAGAACAGAAGCTGTTGACGGAATAAAAATTGACAACAACAAATACAAATTTTCATTCCCTTTTCTTGCCGGTAGCAAAGCGTTTGAAAACTCAATTGCCGAATTTAAAAAAGAACATCCTAATTTAACAATAAATTATATTTATACGGCACCATCCCCTTTAAGGTTGGGTAAATCAGACGGTCTTATTATTTACATTCAAACAGAAAAAAAATGAAAGAGAAATCTTTAATACGATATTTTATCCTACTTTATTGGATATTTTTTGAAGCCTTAACAGTCGTAGACAAAATTATTCCCGACGTATATCCTCTATGGGTTGGAGCCGATTTTTACACCCTTTTTGTAAAGCTATTTGCTTCATTGGGAATCACCAACCCAATAGTTGCAACAATAGCATTAGCCGGCGTCTCTGCCCTGGAAATTATTGTTCTAATTTTTTATCTGCTTTCATTATATAACTTATATAAAGCAAAAAATACAATCTCTGAACATTGGTTTTACAGGGGAGTTTTACTCTCTATGCTGCTGTTCTCATTCTTCTCAATAGGCGACCAGGTTTTTGGCGACAGAAGCAATTTGCTCGAACATGGAATATTCTGGGTGCTGCTATTGGTTTCTTTGGTAATTTTTAAATACAATTCTCAAAATAATGAAACAACACTGAAATTTTCTTTTACCAAAGATATGAAACTGGCATTTATCGTAGGTGTTTTCTTAACACTCATTACGGCCTATTCCATATTGGACTTCTCCAAAAGTACTTACTCTTTTAAGACCCAAGCGGTGAAAGGCGTAGAAGTAGTTCAAAACGTTTATAAGTTTAATTTCCCTTTTTTGGCCGACAAATTAGTATGGGAAAAAACAATAAAAACATTTGAAGAAAATCACCCTAAATTAAAAATTAATTACATTTATACTGCTCCCGGTGAATTAAATACTAAAAAGAAAACACATATGTTGCTCTATGTATTTACTGAAAAAAAGAATTAATGCCTTAGCTGAAATTTTCTACCCAATAAGTAGAATCCCCGGCAAACAATAAATTTACAACGACCATTCTAGCAATCAGCTTAACAGCTTGATTGCTAGAATGGTTTAACATACCAATTCCACAGCTATTATTCGGCTAAACAACTAAGAGTTTGCTAACAATTCGAAGAATAAAATTCTAACTTTCGGCCTAATACCATAAAACTGTAAGCATAATCGCTATTAGCACTATCTGCCAAACGAACTATATTTATTGTTACAGACTGGTACTTTTTTGCCCTATATTTTCAAAATTTTCATAACAGCCATAATTAAATTAATAAGTCATAAACTTTCTAAAACTCTTTTATTCCTATTATTTATTAAATCAATTGTTTGCTTTTTATATTGATTATACTCGTCAACAGATTGAGGTAATGGTGATCTTTTGAAATTGTCAAAAGGTAAAGAAAATTGAATTTGTTCTTCTTGGTATATAAAATCTTGCAAGAGAAAAAAGTCAATATAACCTTTAAAGTCAATAAACAAGTCAAAAAAGTCTTTGTAGTTTACTAAAGTCTTAGAAAGTGGGCTTTCTTCATTTCTGTAAAAACGCTTAATACATTCTAATGTCAGATCAAACCTGTCACAAATTATTCTACTTACACCACGGGCTTGATTAATTGTAAATCCATTCTTTTTATGGGCAGGAAAAATTATATGTCCACCAATAGTGCGTACTTTATATTTGAAATCCTCTCGTTCTAATTCAGAAAGCCAACCGTCAAACCTATTGTTGTATTTACCGTCAAAATGCGGACACATTCTGTCACTTGACAAATTCATACACAAACTGTTTTTTATTAGCAATCTGCCATAACGGTCATTCTTAATTTCCAGATCAAATGATTTTCCATTTGGTAATTCTTTACTCCATAATAATTTGTGAGCATCATATAATTTTTGACTGTCCATGTCAGGGTCGCCACATTTACTGTCCTGTCGAAAGTCAAAATCGATATTAATTTTTTTCCATTTTTACAATACTCTATTTCAATCTCATTGTCGTTGTTATGTCGTTTTCTCGCTTGCCTATACCACCAAAATACATAATCCTACATCCGTTTAAAGCAATACTTCCCTATGGCATTGAGCCGGCGACACAAAACCTATGCAAACAGCAATTCCGCATAAATTAGGCTTAACACTTTATTTATTTCCTCGCTTCTTCTTTTTCTTCTTTTTATATTCAATGTCCTCCAACTTCATTTCTTCCATCACTCGTTTCCAGTCATTATCAATATCTTCCGTCATTTTAATGGTCAACGCATAATCCCTTTTCGAAATCTCAAGCCTATTAATAGGTTTTCCCAAATCATCCTCTATCTCTTTGAGTTGCTCCTTTTCCTCACTACTACAAAATGATATCGCCTGCCCTTTCATGCTCCCTCTACCCGTACGTCCTACCCTATGCACATAATGCTCAGGGCTCTCCGGCAAATCATAATTCACCACATATTCAACATTAGGAATATCTATCCCCCTTGCACTTACATCAGTAGCTATCAGCACTTTCAAACTCCCACTCCTAAAACTCCCCATAATACTCTCCCGCTCCTCTTGCAACTTATCACCATGAATGGCATCAGCAGTTATTCCTACCCTTGCCATCGCCTTTTTTACCCGCTCAGCACGTACTTTAGTACGCACAAAAACCAATATCTTCTTGTCGAAATTGTCCCGTATTAAATACTCCAGAAAAAATCGTTTGTCATCCATCTCCACAAAAGCCACAGAATGACTAATGTTCTTTGCCACAGGGTCCTTTGGCGATATCTGAATCCTGATGGCATTACGCACCAACGAATACGCTATCTTCTTTATTTTATCATTTATCGTCGCCGAAAAGAATAAAGTCTGCCGCTTTTTAGGCAAATGACGCTGCAAATCACGTATGTCTTTTATAAAACCCAAATCAAGCATATGATCCGCCTCGTCAAGAACCAATATCTCCACTCGATTTAAATCCAATGCCCCTTGACTCACCAAATCAAACATCCTGCCCGGCGTGGCAACAAGCACATCAACACCATTATTAAGTTGCTCTTTCTGAGGCTCTTGATCCACTCCGCCATGAATACAAAACGTTTTTACACGCGTATTCTTACCCAAGTCCTTAAATACCTCTTCTATCTGCAAAGCAAGCTCATGCGTCGGCGCCAACACCAAGCATTTTACCCCATCAGCACGCCCCTTAATCTTCCGTTCATTAAGCAAATGCAATATCGGAATCGCAAATGCAGCCGTCTTACCCGTCCCCGTTTGCGCTATCGCCAACACATCTTCACCACGCATTATCGGCGGCAACGATTTATACTGAATATCCGTGGGCCTCTTATAACCCAAGCGCGCAATACTCCTCTTAATACCCTCATCTATACGATATTGTTCAAATTTCATAAGCTCTTATTTAGCCCGCAAAGATAGGGCAAAATTTCCCCAATAATCCTACCCTTTACTACTATTTTTTTATTCCTATTTATTTTTTGGGCGGTCGAGCGGGCTATTCACTATATACAATAGCATTGATGGCTGGGAATAGCAAAATACTTCTGCAGGAGCTCCTTAAGTCGCTCTGCATCAGTAGCTATTCCAAAGCCCTCAAAGCTATGTATGCCGTTACTATCCCTACCGCAGCCTCTACAATACCACAAAAAGTATAGTGCCTAATTCAAATACATAGCAATCTATTCCATTTTTTTTAAAAATCATACCTTAAAAATAATATTTTTGCACCCGCATGAAACAACTAGAGGAAATAACGGAAGTGCTTAATCAAAAGCACATCAGAACCATTGCCAAGGAAGCAGCAAAACTCCATGTGCGCGTGTTTATTATCGGTGGCTGGGTACGCGATTGTATCCTCCACAGGCATTCCAAAGATATGGATTTTGTGGTGGAAGGTTCAGGTATTGAATTAGCCCGTAATGTGGCCAATCAATTGGATGCCTATCTTTCCATATTTAAAAATTATGGCACCGCCATGGTTAAACTCAAAAATGCTAGCGACGAACTCGAACTGGAATTTGTAGGCGCTCGCAAAGAATCTTATCAACGCAACTCCAGAAATCCAATAGTGGAAAATGGTAGCCTCGAAGATGACCAAAATCGCCGCGACTTTACCATCAATACACTGGCAATAGAACTCACCACTCCTCAAACAGCCCACATCACCGATCCCTTTAATGGCCTTGAAGATATTAAAAACAAAATTATAAAAACACCCCTCGACCCTGATATCACTTTCTCCGACGATCCGCTACGTATTATGCGCGCAATACGTTTTGCTTGCCAACTCAACTTCAGCATTGATCCCGAAACATTCAATGCTATCAAAAGAAACAAAAACCGTATTAGAATTATTAGCAAAGAACGTATTACTCTAGAACTCAATAAAATAATCATGTCGAATAAACCTTCCATAGGTTTTAAACTTCTTTTCGATAGCGGTATATTAGCCATCATATTCCCCGAACTTAATGCCTTACAAGGTGTAGAAAAAATCGCTAACAAATCACACAAAGACAACTTCTACCATACCTTGGAAGTGCTCGATAACATTAGCCAACATACCAATAATCTTTACCTTCGTTGGGCTGCCTTGCTTCACGATATTGCCAAAGCCCCAACAAAAAGATACGTTAAAGGTATCGGCTTTACTTTCCACGGGCACGAACATCTGGGTAGTAAAATGGTGGACGATATTTTTAAGAGAATGAAACTCCCTATGCATGAAAAAATGCATTATGTGAAAAAACTCGTCCGCTTACACCTACGCCCCATCGTATTGGTCGAAGAACAGGTTACCGATTCTGCCATTCGCCGTTTACTCTTTGAAGCTGGTAACGATGTCGATGACCTTATGACCCTTTGCCATGCCGATATTACCTCAAAAAATGAACGGAAAGTTAAACAATATCACCGCAATTTCGAAATTGTAAAACAAAAGCTCATAGAACTCGAAGAGAAAGATAAACTTCGTAACTGGCAACCGCCCATTGATGGCGATGAAATAATGAAGACTTTCGGCATCAAACCAAGTAAAGCAATTGGTGATCTAAAGAAAATAATACGAGAAGCAATTATCAACGGTACAATAGATAATTCTCACGATGAAGCCCATCGCTTGCTCCTTGAGGAAGGTCGCAAAATGGGCCTTAAAGTCGTTGATAATGACTAAAATAGGTCTCCTTTCTGACACTCACGCCAGCCTACTGCCTCAAATTGCTGATTTCTTGAAAAATAGCGATCAGATATGGCATGCCGGAGATTGGGGCTGCACTGAAATTATCGAAGACTTACAAAAAATTACCCCCATTGTCAAAGGCGTTTATGGCAATATCGATGGGCCTTCTTTCTCGCCCCTATTACCCGAAAATCTCCTGTTTCATTGCGAAGAGGTAAAGGTTCTTATTACTCATATTGGAGGTTACCCCGGGAAATATCAAAGTAGAATCCGGAAACTTATCATCAGTGAAAAACCAAACTTATATATCGCCGGCCACTCCCATATTCTTAAAGTTATCTTTGATAAAAAATATCAATGTCTGCATCTTAATCCTGGAGCAGCAGGCATTAGCGGCTTTCATAAGCTCGTTACGGCCATGCGATTTATTATCGATAAAGATAAAATATCAAAACTTGAAATTTTTGAAATGGAACGAAAATCAGTACTGAATAAGTAGGTGTATTTTCACCATCGGAGAGTCAAATCAGCCAATAGCAAAACTATTTACACTAATATACTCTTTATCATTTCATCATAACTTGGTGATATTTAACAAATAACACACTATACCATTGACTTTCTGGGCGTAGAATCATATATCGAACTGAGGCTATCAACAAAAAAAGTATCTTTGCTAAAATTATTAACACAAAATTTACCAATGACTTTTGACGATTTCCATTTCAATGAACAACTAAGCGACTCTCTTTACTATATGGGCTTTAAAAAAGCAACTCCCATTCAAGAGCAAACCATACCCATAATATTAGCCGGCCACGATGTGCTGGCAACAGCACAAACAGGCACAGGAAAAACAGCCGCTTTTATGCTCCCTGTTCTTAACAAACTGGCAGAAAAGCATTCCAAGCATATCAACACACTTATTGTTGTTCCTACACGTGAACTGGCGCTGCAGATAGACCAGCAAATACAAGGCTTTGCATACTATGTAGAAACTTCAAGCATCGCCATTTATGGCGGTGGTGATGGAGCCGAATTTAACGAACAGCGCAAAGCAATTGAGAACGGAGTCAATATTATCGTTGCCACTCCGGGGAAGTTAATATCTCACCTCAATATGGGCTATGTTGACCTTTCTCATCTACAGCATTTTATCCTCGACGAGGCCGACAGAATGTTGGATATGGGTTTCTCCGATGACATTAAAAAAATCATTAAATATTTGCCTACCAAAAGACAAAACTTAATGTTTAGTGCCACCATGCCTCCAACTATTCATAAACTTACTAAACAACTTCTCAACAATCCAAAAGAAGTTAAAATCGCCATCTCAAAACCTGCTGCCGGAGTAAAGCAAGAAGTGTTTCAAGTATATGATAATCAAAAGATTCCTTTGATAAATTGGTTAGTTTCGCATCGCCGGCATTACCAAAGCATTCTTATTTTCACTTCCACAAAAAAAATGGTTTCGGAGATAGTTCGTGGTCTCAAGACAAATAAAATTGCCGCACAAGGAATTTCCTCTGACCTTAATCAGAAAGAGCGAGAGCAGGTATTACTCGACTTCCGTTCCAAAAAAACAAAAATATTGGTTGCCACAGATGTACTAAGCAGAGGCATCGACATCAAAGATATCAACCTAATAATAAATTTTGAAGTCCCCTCCGACGCAGAAGATTACGTCCATCGTATTGGCCGTACTGCCCGTGCCGACACCAAGGGCGAAGCCATCACCCTCGTTAATAAAGACGATGCCTATAAGATGATTCGTATCGAAAGACTTATCGATCAAAAAGTAGAAATCATTCCCTTGGACAAATCCCTTGGCGAAGCCCCTGACTTTACTAAAAAATCAGCTCCCGGGAGAAATAATAAAAAATACAATTCCAAGAACAGAGGAAAAAAGACCAACTACAAACCCAATAATAATAGAGGAAAAGGAAAGCCCAGAGGAAAATCATTTAAATCAAAGTAGAAATCAATACTCATCGACTGTTAGTTAAGAAAAAAATTCCCTCTTTGGTTTCTCCCTTTAAATATAGGGAGATAGCTTTATTCTTTTATGTTTAAGAAAGGTCTCAGTTGATTCTATTTTTCCTAATTTTTCAAATTTACTACTGCTTCAAATAAAAGTAAAAATTAACATTCTTGGGATGGCATTATAAGGAATGAAGTTCGGAGCGCCGGCAAAAACTTAGAAAGAGCGGGAAGTTAATCGGTGGATACCGATTAAATCACCCGTTCGTCTTAGTCTTTGGCAAGTAGAAGACTTTATTGCTTATCAAGCCTTGAACTTTTTGCTTCCTTTTAGCACTTCTTGCGTAACGATGAATTGTCAACAAAACTAAAGGACAAACTCCGGCACCGGCAATTGCCGATGGCAACAATCATCAGCC
>WGCS01000077.1 GCA_015493685.1 Bacteroidales bacterium | reverse complement strand
GCTAAATACAAAAGAAGAAAGCACCGTTAATTTATAATTAAATTGAAAAATTGGAGCGTTGAAATACCCAACGCTCCCTATATAAACCATTAACAATGACACCAACACTTATTATAATAGGACTTTTATTTTTACTGGCAGGGATTATCGGATGCGTTATCCCTGGTATCCCCGGGCCTCCATTGGCCTATTTGTCACTAGTATTTATTCAATTTGCCGATAAGAGTACATTTACCCTATCGTTCCTTCTTCTATGGGCAATAATTGTTATTGGGGTTACTCTCCTTGATTATTTTGTACCTGCTTGGGGTACCAAGAAATTTGGAGGGAGCAAGTATGGAATGTGGGGCAGTATCATTGGGTTGATAACAGGACTATTTATGGGACCGTGGGGAATAATCATAGGCCCATTTCTAGGAGCCTACTTGGGAGAACTTATTGGAGGCATGAAGAATACGTCAGCATTAAAGGCCGGCTTCGGTTCATTTATTGGTTTTGCTACCGGTACACTTATGAAACTCACCGTGAGTCTAATAATTGCTTATTACTTTTTTACAAGAAGCTGGGAATTAATATCATTTTAATTTTTTAGACAATACTGTATAAAAAAACCACCAAAACAAAATAATGAATTGGTGGCACACTATAATACTCTATTTAACCTACTTAAGTTAACTTAACTTTTCCTTTACTAATTTTGAGACCTGGCTATTATCGGCTTTTCCGGCCAATTGTTTTGCTGCCATTCCCATAACCTTACCCATATCTTTCATACTGGAGGCTCCCGTTTTACTGATAATATCATCCACTATTTTAGAAATATCTTCTTCACTCATTTGGGCAGGTAAATATTTCTCAATGATACCAGCCTGATACATTTCCTCATCGTATTGTTCTTCACGATTCTGCTCTTTGTAGATACGCGCCGACTCTTTACGTTGCTTAATCAGTTTTTGTAGGGTTTTAAGTTCTACTTCCTTTGGTATCTCTGCAAAACTAGTATCCTTACCGGTTTTGATTAATAACAAAGCAGATTTAATTGCTCTAAGCGCTTCTAATTTGCGTTTATCTTTAGCAATCATTGCCGCTTTGATATCTGAATTTATGGTTATTTCTAGGCTCATTATTAATCTACGTTATCGTGTAAAAATGAATTATTTGATTTAACATCTCCCGTTTCGGCATCCAGCGTATAACGGCTGATATTCTCCTCTTTACTTGATGGAGTATCCGACAAAGCAACGCCCCTACGAATATAAGCTGGAGTATTCTCCAATTCGGCTAGGTCTTCACTTGTTGAGAAACGCTGACTCAAATTACGCAATTTAGAAATACGCTCATTGGCTTTGGCTTGGAACTCCTCATTAATTTCAGGAGCTGCTTCTTCCATCTTTTTACGACTTAAATCATGGGCATTTTTACTTACTATTTCAGGTTCGTCGCCGTCGAGGGTATAAATGGTAATATTCTCAACCTCAGCAGAATGAGCCGTCTCATGATATTCAGGTTTTGAAGGGGTAACATTAGCGATAGGCTCAGCAGGCTGTGGTTCCCGGGTAATTAATCGCATGCCATCATCCTCAACTTCATTCTTAGGTTGATTTTTTTCAATATTAATTTCATCATCCAGATTATGAACCACTTTCTTTGGTTCTCTTGCGGCTTCTGTTTTAACGGAATTCTCCACTTGGCTATTTCTTGCAAAACCAGTAGCAACAACTGTTACTCTTATACCTTCATCCAAGGATTCTTCATTACCATTACCCCAAATAATTTCAGCAGTAAGGCCGGCTTCATCTTGGATGTAATCAGTAATAGTAGCCACTTCATCCATCTCCATTTCTTTAGATCCCGAGGCCATAAACAACAGAATATCAGAAGCTCCATGGATATTATTATCATTCAATAATGGAGAGGCAAGAGCCAATTCTACTGCTTTGAGTGCTCTGTCTTCACCGGAAGCAATACCAGTACCCATAATAGCCACACCAGAATCACGCATTACTGTTTTAACATCCTCAATATCAACATTTACATAACCTGTAACCGTAATTATTTCAGCAATACCACGAGCCGCATCCGTTAAGATATCATCAGCTTTACCAAAAGCATCGGTAAGGGTAAGATTACCATGTAAATCACGTAATTTATCATTGGAAATTATCAGTAATGTATCCACCTGTTGACGTAGTTCCTCAAGACCGGCTTCTGCTTGCATTCTTCTTTTGCGTCCTTCAAATTTAAAGGGAATTGTAACAATACCAACAGTAAGTATGCCCATTTCTTTAGCAACAGAAGCAATAATTGGAGCGGCTCCCGTACCGGTTCCACCACCCATTCCGGCAGTGATAAAAAGCATTTCGGTATTAGTACCCAATATATCTTTTAGCTCATCAATATTCTCGATGGCAGCATTTTTTCCTACTTCAGGAATAGCGCCGGCACCTCTTCCTCCAGTAAGGCTTGCTCCCAACTGAATTTTATTGGGGATGGAGCTACTGTCGAGAGCTTGGGCGTCGGTATTGCATATTACAAAGTCAACACCACGAATTCCTTGTTTATACATGTGGTTCACTGCGTTTGAACCTCCACCTCCAACTCCCACAACTTTTATCATGGAAGACATTTCTTTAGGGGCATCAAATTCTATCATAAGTCTATTATTTTGTTCGGTTAAATTTAGAGCTATTACTCGTGTGCACTTCCTATAAATACAGTATTTTTCAACGAAAGTTTGTTAATTATTATTGAGGCATATTAAGCCAAAAAATAAGGACTTTGCTATGAAGAAAAATACTCGTTTTATATAAATATCTCTAAGGGGCAATAAAAAAATTATTATTTATTAACTAGCTGATAATTAGTCCATATCATCTTCAAAAAACTGTTTTCCTTTCTTAAATATACTATCAAAGAAGCCTCCCTTTTCCTTACTGGTATGGTTTCTTACTTCGGCATTAATCTTTCTGGCATTCTCAGCTCCCTGAAGTCCTTTTATAACAAGGCCTATCCCCGTAGCATACTGAGGACTGCTTAATTCTTCCGGAACATTGTTGGCAAGATGTTCGTTAGGATAACCGATGCGAGTATCCATGCCCGTAAGGAATTCAAATATCTGGGCAATATGTTTTAACTGAGCTCCACCACCGGTAAGCACAATACCCCCAATAAGTTTTTTCTCATAACCCGAATTCTTAATCTCATAGAAAGCATGTTCCACAATTTCTTCAATTCTAGCTTGGATAATATTAGCCAGATTTTTAAGGGTAATTTCTTTTGGCGGACGACCTCTTAAACCGGGAATAGAAACTATCTCTTCCTCCCTATTTTCACTTGCCAAGGCAGAGCCAAATTTTACTTTTAACGCTTCAGCCTGATTTTTGATAATACTACAGCCCTCTTTAATATCCTCTGTAATAATATTTCCTCCCAAAGGAATAACTGCTGTATGGCGTATTATTCCATCTTGAAATATAGCAATATCGGTAGTACCACCACCAATATCGACCAAAGCAATTCCAGCTTCTTTTTCCTCTTCTGTTAATACTGCTTCGGCAGAAGCCAGTGGCTCTAATATTAGATCTTCCACATTCATTCCTGATTTAACAACACACTTATTGATATTTTTAGCCGCTGTAATCTGTCCTGTAATAATATGAAAGTTTGCCTCAAGACTAATACCCGACATGCCAATAGGATCCTTAATACCTTGCTCTTTATCCACAATATACTCCTGTGGAATAACATGGATAATTTCTTCACCGGGCTGCATTACCAACTTATGCATATCCTCTATTAGCGTATCAATATCGTTTTGATCAACTTCATTCTCCAGAGTATTTCGTACCAAACTCCCTCTGTGCTGATGACTCTTAATATGCTGACCTGCTATACCAACATAAACATGATCAATATTGACAGTGCTTTTCAAGGAAGCTTCGTCCACTGCTTTACGAATACTTTGTACTGTTTTTTCAATATTAGCAACCACTCCCCTGCTTACGCCTATGGAGGGAGACTTGCCATATCCGAGTATCTCTATCTTCCCATACTCATTCTTCCTGCCCACAATACAGGCAATCTTTGTCGTACCTATATCCAGCCCGACGATGATATCAGATGTTTTCATAACTCTAATTTTTAGTGCACACGATTTGATTCTTATATTTCAAATTAATAACTCTATAATTGTTCCACCGATGATGGCCTAGTCCTTCGGTGTAGAAAAGTTTTAGTTTGGTAAATTTAGCATCAATATTATCTGCTTTTCCAAACTTAATGATATGATTACTTACCAAGGGCACCAAGGTAAATTCTCCATTTATATCCACATTCATTTGAACGATCTGATGGCGCAACATATTATCATTATTAATATATTTAGCCATATTATATATTTCCTTTAGAATACTATTATTTACAATACTATCCATTTTACTTCCACTATAATGCCTAGAATAGAAGCCAATATTACCAATAAAACCGTTACAAATAAGCACATGGGCAGGAAAAAATGACCTAATTGGAAGAATATGAGCCTCATCATCGAGGTAAAACTGATCCCCTAAAGCATCAATTATTCTTACAATAGCTTTCCGTTGCAATATTCTCATTTGTACTTGACCATCAATAGTTTCATACAAGTTAGCGTTTTTCACATAAGGAATATCTAAAAGATCATTTTCTATTTGTTCCAAATCAATATCCTTTATTTTGCGCCCTTTTAAACTATCATATCTATGGCGTACAAAAGTATTAATATCTTCGTAAGTAAGAAAACGATTTGATTCACCATTTTCAGAATAATTTATTTCCACTTTCAATGCCTTCACAGGAGTATTATTATAATGATTTTTAGCCAAAAAACCCACCACCAATATCACGACAACAAGGCTCACCCACATTACTATGTTAACTATTTTACGCATTTAACAGACTCTGTTTTACATTATATACTTCCCTGTCAATATCTCCTGCTCCCATCATTAAAATCACTTCCGGCGAATGCGTAACAACAAATGCTGCAAGTTCGTCTTTTGAGAGTAGGTATTTCTCTTTCAATTTAATCTTATCAAGCAATACTGCAGAGCTCACCCCTTCTATGGGCAATTCACGTGCAGGATATATATCCAGCAATACCAACACATCTAACTGGGCCAATTCTTCGGCAAATTCTTCGGCAAAATCGCGAGTACGTGAATATAAATGAGGCTGAAATATCCCCATCAATCTCTTGGCGGGATACATCTGCCGAGCTGCGGCTATGGACGCTCTAATTTCCGTAGGATGATGAGCATAATCATCAACAAGTACCAAATTAGGGCCGTCAATAATACGTTCAAACCGGCGTTTCACTCCCTTATAGGAGGCTACAGCCCCTTGCAATTGGGCTAAGTCTACATTGACTGACAAACAAGCTCCAATGGCCGCAGTAGCATTGAGCAAATTGTGGTGGCCAGGCATATTAAATTGATATTTACCTACATATTGTTTTTGCCCTATAAACTCAAACTCTTGATAAGCTTGTACCAACTGGGCATTGGAATAGTGAAAATTGCTACTCGCCTTTTCTCCATAAGATAACACATCGATATTCGAATTATTTGGCAGTTCCAAGTCTTCAAAAAGAATGAGTTTACCCCCCGGCTTTATTTGGTGAGCAAAATCGTTGAACGTATTTCTGAGAGACTCTTTGTTATCATAAATATCGAGATGATCGGCATCCATCGACGAGATAATGGCAATATCGGGATGCAAATGAAGAAAAGAGCGATCAAATTCATCCGCTTCCACCACCATTATTTCAGCTTCAGCATCCAAAATCAAATTAGAATTATAATTACTACTAATTCCACCAATAAAGGCATTTACCTTAATACCGGAAGCAGATAAAAAGTGGGCTATCATACTGGTAATAGTAGTTTTACCATGTGTGCCTGCTATGGCAATAGTAAAATAGTTTTTGCTAATTTCGCCCAATACTTCGGCCCTTTTCATCATGGGAATAGTAGAATTCCTAAAAGCTATATATTCGCCCAAATCCGAAGGAATAGCCGGAGTATACACAACAGTATCTACTTGAGCAACAGCTTTATCTCCAAGGTCATTATAATGAATATCAATACCTTCAGTCGCCATCATCCGGGTAAGAGGAGTCTCCGTTTTATCATAACCTGATACATGGACACCTTTGGAATTAAAATACCTTGCTAGGGCACTCATTCCAATGCCTCCAATACCCAAAAAATAAATATGTTGTTTATTATTAACCATTAGCATTATACTTTTAGAAGCGAATTAGCCACACTAACAATGGCAGTAGTAGCCTCTTGAATACCAAGAGAGGCAATATTTCTTATTAGCGTTTCTCTATCGTGATTATTTGTTGCCAGACGAATTATTTCGGGCATAAGTTTTTCTTTCTGTTCAGCATCTTTTACCAATACAGCCGCATGATTGGTTTGTAATGCCAAGGCATTCTTAGTTTGATGATCTTCGGCCACAAAAGGCGAAGGAACAAGGATTACCGGTTTTTTCACCACACAAAGCTCTGAAATAGCAATGGCACCGGCACGCGACACTACAATATCGGCAGCGGCATAGGCGATATCCATTTTATTAATAAATGCAGTAGTAACAATACCGCTATCCTTGGGCATAGCATCAACAGCTCGTTGGGCTTGCGCATGATAGTTTTTACCCGTTTGCCAAATAAGTTGAATATTGTAAGCATGAAAATCCTTTAGATGCGCTTCAATACTTTCGTTAATAGTACGTGCGCCTAAACTTCCTCCTACCACAAGCACAACAATTTTGGAGGCATCCAAACCGAAAAAATCAAGTGCATTATCTCTTTTACCTTCTATCTGAACCACTTCCTTACGAACAGGGTTCCCTGTAAAGAATATCTTTTCTTTGGGGAAATATTTATCCATATTATCGTAAGCAACACATATTTTATCCACTTTTTTCGAAAGGATAATATTAGTAATTCCCGGATAAGAGTTTTGTTCTTGAATAAGGGTAGGGAAACCCATTTTAGCCGCTTGATGTAAAGTGGGACCGCTGGCGAAACCACCGACACCGATAACCAAATCAGGATTAAATTTTTTTATAATACTTCTTGCTTTTCTCAAACTCGATATTACTTTAAAGGGGAAGCTCAAGTTTTGAATACTTAATCTTCTTTGGAAACCACTTATCCAGAGACCTTCAATTGGAAAACCTGCCGCAGGAACTTTCTCCATTTCCATTTTGCCTTTGGCGCCAACAAACAGTATATCACAATGAGGATAAGCCTCTTTAAGGGCATTTGCTATGGCAATAGCAGGGAAAATATGTCCTCCACTTCCACCTCCACTAATAATAAATTTTTTATTCTGCATCATCTGAAGTAGT
Source organism: Bacteroidales bacterium (assembly GCA_015493685.1). GTDB lineage: Bacteria > Bacteroidota > Bacteroidia > Bacteroidales > UBA1556 > UBA6267. The sequence continues at coordinate 14,933 of WGCS01000077.1, read as the reverse complement.
ATTTGAAGTTTCTATTAATTGAGTCTCACGGCTCACACTAAGTACAATACCTATGGCAAAGCTAGTAAACCAAAAAGAGGTTCCACCCATGCTCAACAAAGGCAAAGGCTGTCCCGTTACCGGCAATAAATTAACCGCTACTGCCATATTGATAAACGCCTGAAACACAAGGCTAAACATCAGTCCTAAGGAGAGGAATGCGCCATAGGTGCCGGGACTACGCAGGGCAATTTGTACCGCACGATACAATAATATTAAATATAAAATTATCACTACAACGCCTCCTACAAAACCATATTCTTCAATAATAATAGCATAAATAAAATCGGAATAAGGATGAGGTAAGAAATTACGCTGCATACTATTGCCAGGCATTTTACCAAAGATTCCTCCCGTTGCAATGGCAATTTTAGATTGCTCGGCCTGGTAATTGCCCCCGGAATCTTTATTCATAAAATTCTCAATGCGAGATTCCCACGTTCCTAAACGAGGTAATAATTTAGGATAATACTGGGCCACCATTAGCAATAATACCACTATTGCCAATCCTGTACCTACCATTATAAATATATATTTCAAATTAATACGACCAATAAATAGCAAGATAAGGCTGGTAACAAATAATATTGCTGCAGTGGAGAAATTAGCAGGAAAAATAAGACCTACTGTTAAAAGGATAGGAATCATCAAGGGCATAAATCCCTTACGCAGGTCCTTAATATCTTCTTGTTTTTTACTAAGCAAACGCGCCAGATACATTATTAAAGCAATCTTTGCCAAGTCAGAAGTTTGGAAACTTAAATTGATAACAGGGATTTTAAGCCAACGACTGGCATCATTTAAATTAGATCCGGAAATTAATGTTATCAACAGAAGAGGAATAGAAATCATTATCAGCAATTGCGAAATACGCGAATAGTATTTATAGGGCACTAAATGCGTAAGATACATAATCACTAAACCGGCAACCATAAGACTGGCATGCTTTAAGATATAGTATAAAGTATTTCCTCCATGATACTTATAGGCTAAAGTACCGGTAGAACTCCATACTACTAATAAAGAGATTATAGACAAAATACCCACAATAATCCAAATAACTTTATCGCCACTCAGACTATCGAGTAATTTATATGCTATGGTTTTTTTCTTTGACATTTAATCTTATTCTATTACTCTAACTATTTATATCATTTTGCTTAAAGGTCCTGTACAGCTCTTTTAAATTGGTCGCCACGGTCTTCATAACTTTCAAATAAGTCGAAGCTTGCGCAGGCAGGCGAAAGCAAAACAACATCACCGGGTTCGGATAAATAAAAGGCACTTAAAACCGCATCATTAGCAGATTGCGTTTCAATAATAGTAGGAATGGCATTGGCAAAAGTCTCTATAATCTTTTTATTATCAACACCAAGGCAAACTATTGCTTTTACTTTTTCTGTTGCAAGTTCAAGCAGTTCACTATAATCGTTTCCTTTATCCTGACCACCCATAATCCATACCACAGGTTTAGTCATTGATTCGAGTGCATACCAAGCAGAATTTACATTGGTAGCCTTACTATCATTAATAAAAGTAACTGAACGTACAACACTCACTTTTTCTAAACGATGGCTAATTCCCTGAAAATCACTTAAGCAATCCTTTAGACTTTCTTTTCTTATTTGCTGAAGTTTTGCAGCAATTCCTCCGGCCATGGTGTTGTAGGCATTATGCCGTCCTTGCAATGCTAATTTGTCAATGTTCATAGTAAATTTATTGGTATTAATTTGAAAAATAATTTGATTGTCAATTCTATAAGCCCCTTCACTCACTTTATTTTCCTGAGAAAAAGGATATAAGAATGCTTTGGGCTTTATCTTTAATAATGCAGTGCTAATAAGCTTGTCATCAGCATTATAAATAATTGAATCCGAAGAATTCATATTTTGGATAATTCGCATTTTTGAGGCTGCATACTCCTCAAAATTATAGTTATAGCGATCCAGATGATCAGGGGTAATATTTAATATAATAGCAATGTCAGCTTTGAATTGGAATAAGCTATCCAACTGAAAACTACTAATCTCTAAAACGAAATAATCGGGTGACTCCAGCGCTACTTTACGCGCAAAACTATCACCAATATTGCCGGCCAAAGCCACATTAAGTCCACCCCTTTTATATAATTGGTAAACGAGACTGGCGGTAGTGGTTTTGCCGTTGCTACCGGTAATAGCAGTAATATGAGCCTTGGTATAGCGGGAGGCAAATTCAATTTCAGAGATAATATTAATATGATGCGCCTTCAATTTCTGCACTATGGGAATATCAAGGGGAATGCCAGGGCTGATAATAATCTCTTCGGCCCGCAATAATTTATCAATACTATGATGATTCTCTTCATAGCTAATGCTATAATTATCCAGTTCTTGTTTAAATTTTTCTTTGATGGTAGAATTATCAGATACCCAGACCTCGTAGCCCATTTTGTGTGCTAACACAGCGGCGCCCACGCCACTTTCTGCAGCGCCAAGAATGGCTATATATTTCTGATAATTCGGCATTTATATTAACGTAATTTTAAAGTTACAATGGTTAATACGGCTAGCATTATTCCTACGATAAAGAATCGCTGAACGATTTTAGCTTCGTGATATCCTTTCTTTTGAAAATGATGATGCAATGGTGACATCAAGAAAATACGTTTCCCTTGACCAAATCTTTTTTTAGTGTATTTAAAATAGCTTACCTGCATTATTACCGATAAATTCTCCACCAAGAAAACTCCACAGAGTATTGGGATTAGCAATTCTTTACGAATAATAATGGCGAAAACAGCAATAATGCCACCCATGGCAAGACTACCGGTATCACCCATAAACACTTGAGCAGGATAAGAGTTATACCAGAGAAAGCCGATGGCTGCACCCACAAAAGCACTAATAAAAATAGCAAGTTCACCTGTATTTGGGATATACATTATATTGAGGTAATCGGCAAAGATGAAGTTACCCGACACCCATGCCAGCAATCCGAGGGTGGCCGCTATCACTGCCGAGGTACTTGTTGCCAAGCCATCTAATCCATCGGTGAGATTGGCCCCATTGGAAACTGCTGTTACAATGAGAATTACTATGGGAATAAAAATCAACCACGTATATTTTTCATAACCATCACCCATCCATTTCAACAGCCAGGAGTAGTCAAATTGATTGTTTTTTACGAAAGGGATTGTTGTTTTAAAGGATTTTTCCTGCTTTTGCTTAAAATAAGTATTCGCATCGCGGCGGCAGTTATTAGTTTCCTTATTCTCTATTATTGTTTTCTGATTTAACTTTTCACGAATAACCACATTACTATTGAGGTACATGGTAAGGCCAACAATAAGTCCAAGTCCAACCTGTCCCATCACTTTAAATTTTCCTGCAAGACCCTCTTTATTCTTCTTAAAAACTTTAATATAATCATCAATAAAACCGATCGTTCCCAACCACAGAGTAGCGATAAGCATAAGAATAATATAGATATTATCGAGGCGCGCAAAAAGAAGTGTAGGAATAACAATAGCAGCAAGAATAATGATACCACCCATGGTAGGAGTACCGGCCTTTTCATTTTGGCCTTCCAAGCCCAAGTCCCTGATGGTTTCACCAACTTGCTTTCGATGAAGCATACGAATTAAGCTCTTACCAAAAATTAAAGATATAAGCAAGGAAGTAAATACCGCTAAAGCAGCACGAAATGATATATAATGAAAGACCCCTGCGCCGGGCACGTTCATCTTTTCCAAAAAATCGAATAAATAGTAAAACATATTCTCTTAGTTTTTAGCAATTAGTTCATTAATTATCTCTTTATCATCGAAATGGTAGCGTACGCCATTAATCTCTTGATACTTTTCATGGCCTTTACCGGCAATAAGAATAATATCCCCCTCTTTAGCCAAGGCCACCGCTGTTTTAATGGCTTCCTTTCTATTTGAAATTCGTAAACAAGTATTTTTTCTGTCAGCAGGAACGCCGGCTTCCATATCATCAATAATAGCTTCAGGATTTTCGGAGCGAGGATTATCGGAAGTAAGAATCAGGCGATTCGATTTTTCGGCAGCAATCAGAGCCATTTCAGGGCGTTTACTTTTATCTCTATCACCACCGGCACCCACAACACTAATCAACTGTCCTGCCCCACCACGTATATCATTGATAGTGTTGAGAACATTTTTTAGTGCATCGGGAGTATGCGCATAATCAACTATTGCATTAACACCCTTATCCCCTTTAATAAAATCGAAGCGTCCTTCTGCTGTTTGTATGTAACTTAATTGGCGAAGCACCTCAATTTCGTCAGCACCCATTTCCATAGCTGTAGCATATACAGCCATAAGATTATAGGCATTAAATTCCCCTACCAATGGAGTCCATAACTCCTTATAATTAATTATCAAATGCAACCCACTAAAGTCATTCTCCAGTATTCGGGCTTTATAGTCACACATGGATTTAATTCCGTAACTTTTAACAGAGGCCTTAGTATTTTGCACCATTACGGCTCCATTTTTATCATCCATATTTACCACTGCAACAGCCGATGAAGGCAGGAAGTCGAAGAAGCGTTTTTTAGCTTTTATATACTCCTTAAAAGTTTTATGAAAGTCGAGATGATCGTGAGTAATATTAGAAAAAATAGCTACTTTAAACTCAAGGCCTTTAATACGTTCTTGAACAATAGCATGAGAACTCACCTCCATAAAACAATATTCACATCCTGCCTCCAGCATTTGCTTAAGCAAAGCATTAAGCTGCAAAGCATCAGGGGTAGTATGGGTAGCCTTAATTTCCAATTCATCAATTCGATTGCTCACGGTAGAAAGCATCCCCACATGATAACCCAAAGCCCGATAAAGATTAAAGAGCATAGTTACGGTTGAGGTTTTCCCGTTGGTACCCGTAATACCAATAAGCTTAAGCTTAGAGGATGGATTATCATAAAAATTTGATGCCAATATGCCCAATGATACGGCTGAATCTTCCACTTGGACATAGGTAATATTGGGATCGAGATGAGGTGGTAAGTCTTGGCAGACAATAATACTTGCCCCTTGGCTGACACAATTTGAAATAAAGCGATGTCCATCAACTTGCGTCCCTTTGGTAGCCACAAAAAGATCATTTTGTTGCACCTTACGCGAATCGAACTCGATTTTAGCAAACTCAGTAGTGGCACCGGCTATTACTTTCTTCACTTCAACACCTTCTAATATATTATTGATATCAGTCATTAGAATCTTAATTTTAATTTAACAACTTGGCCTTTCTTAACTTTGGTTCCGGCTCTAAGCGACTGTTCTACCACTTTTCCTTCGCCTGATATTTCCACTTTCAATCCCATTTCTTCGAGAAGATAAATAGCATCTTTAGCCGTCATGTATTTTACATTAGGCATTAATCCAAATTGTAATTTCCTCTTATACAGGTTAATAGTATCATTATCAGCAACACCATAAACATAATTAGCATTATTTGCTTTTCCATCAAGCTTCATATCCAACAGCCTGTATATGCTGGCAATATCATTCCGATTGCCCACTTTAGAATTTGGCGATTCCAGTACAGTATCCTCTTTATGATGAATTTGAATATTAAGATCAGTGGCATATATTTTATCCGCAATATTTTTAAAAACGGGAACAGCAACGATGCTTGCATAATACTGACCACGTGGATTATTGACAACAACGATGCAGGAATATTTAGGATTATCTGCCGGAAAATACCCCACAAATGAAGCCTGATAATTTCTTTTGTTATATCTATTCTTAAAAATTTGCGCTGTACCTGTCTTTCCTGCAATGGGATAAGGAGAATGATTAAGTATATGAGCTGTACCATGCTGCACGACGCCTTCAAGCATTTTTTGCACCGTAGCAATAGTTTTAGCATCGCTGATATGGGGATTTAATATCTCCGGTTTGAAGCTTTTGGTAACGCTTCCCGTTTTAAATAACTTGGTAACAAAAGAAGGCTTCACCATTTTCCCATTGTTAGCCACAGCATTATAAAGGGTAAGTATCTGCAAAGGAGTTAGCTGAAGTTCATAGCCAATTGACATCCATGGCAAAGAAAGTTTCGACCATGTTTTATCTTCAGGAGATTTTATATACGGCTTTGCTTCCCCTTTGATTTTAAGGCCAAGGGGCTTATTGATACCAAGTTTATATATTCCATTAATAAATCTGGAAGGATTAGATTCATAGGCGTTAAGAATAATCTTCATCACCCCTACATTAGAACTTTTCTCCAACACTTGTGTTGCTGTAATATCACCAAAGCCCCCTTTATGCGAGTCATGAATTGTTTTCCCGTAGTAAGTAAATTCACCGTCACCGGTATGGATAATATCATTGGGCTTTACTTTTTTATCATGAAGGGCAACAATCATTGAAGCCAATTTAAAAGTAGAACCCGGTTCGGTAGCATAGCCAATGGCATAATTAAAACCCTCATAGTAAGTATCGGTAGCGGTATCGGCTTTAAGGTTGGCAATAGCTTTAATTTCTCCTGTTTTCACTTCCATCAGAATGGCGCAACCCCAATCGGCATGATAGCGCATCAACTGTTTATACAAGGAGTTTTCGGCTACATCCTGAAGGTTTACATCTATAGTTGAGATAACATCCATTCCATTAATTGGCTCTTTAATAGTTTCGTCAAAGAGATACATTGGGCGCCAACCTCCGGCTGTTTTCTGTTTGATACGAATGCCATCTTCACCTTTAAGATATTGATCGAAAGCCCCTTCAAGGCCAACAACATAAGCATTCTGTTGAGAATTGAAGTTACCGATAGTTCTTTTTGCCAATAACTTATAAGGCCGTTTGCGATAGTCTGATTTTTCGCTAATAATACCGCCTTTATATTTTCCTGTATTAAAAATTGGCAATTGGCGTACTTTTTTCATTTGAGAGTAGCCTATTCTACGGCGAATTTTATAGTAGCGTCTTTTAGCATCGAAAGCATTAATCATTCTAGAGCGAAATGATTTAACCGACTCATCGGGAAAAATGCGATGATAAGCTCTAGCCAAAGAATCTATTTGACTAAAGAATAATTTTTTACGTACAACTTTGGAATCCCAATAGATATCATAGATAGGGACAGATGTTGCCAAAAGGCTATGATCTTCGGAGTAGATATTGCCACGAATTGCCTTAACATCAAAATATTTATAGCTTTGCTTTTTGGATTGTTCTGTCCAATACTTGCCTTGAACAAATTGTATTTGTCCAATACGCACAATAATAGCCATAGCTACCAGAAAGATAAAGGTAAAAAGCATATATATGCGCAGCCGAATGTCTTTGGATATAGTTCTAGCCATTTATTCTCCTTTTTTTTTAAGAACATAAATTTTAAAAGGAGGATTGGTAGCTTCTTTAACACCCCTATCTTTCAATCGTTTGGCCAACTCTGATCTTTTAGTAAAATACATCAAGTCAGATTTAACGCTTATATGCTCATCTCTAAGGTCTTTCAGTTCCTTATTGATGCTGTCAATTTTTTTTACTTTGGCTTGGGCAATATAGTTATTGCCGATATAGATAAGTGCCAAAAGGAATAAGAAGAAGAAAAAGGGAATCTTTTCGATGGCCCAATCGGAGGTAAGAATACTTCCATCGAGGATAGAAGCAATCTTACGCATCACTTTATACTCTTTCTGCTTATTGGAAGGCTTAGTTTCCTTCCTCTTTTTGGACTTCGTTTTATCGCCAGAAGTTTCCCTTCTGGGACCATTTTTAGTTGCCTTTTTATTTCCTATTCCCCACATAACACTATAATTTTTCAGCAATACGCAGTTTAGCACTTCTGGCTCTAGGATTTGCAGCCAGCTCTTCTTCATCGGCAAGGATAGGTTTTCGGCTTATCAACTTGAAAGGCACCAAATGTTTTCCAAAGAAGTCTTTTTCTATTTTTCCCTCAAAATTTCCTGATCTCATAAAGTTCTTAACCAATCTATCTTCCAGCGAGTGATAAGACATTACCACAAGCCTGCCCCCCGGTTTAAGGAGCTGGAGACTCTGTTGTAGCATCATTTTAAGGGTGTCCAATTCTTGGTTAAGTTCAATACGAATAGCTTGGAATACCTGTGCAAAATATTTATTTTCTCTACCACGAGGAGCATTTGCCTTAAGGGCTTCTTTGAGATCTTGGGTAGTAAGGAGAGGCCTTTCTTGCCGATAAGCAATAAGGGCCTGAGCGGATTTATAAGCATTATGTAATTCGCCATAATTCCTAAGAATATCAGTAAGCTCTTGCAGCTCAATGGTGCTGAGTAATTCGGCCGCTGTTTGTCCTTTGCCGGCATCCATACGCATATCCAAGGGGCCATCAAAGCGGGTAGAGAAACCTCTTTGCGCCTCATCAAACTGATGTGACGAAACGCCCAAGTCGGCAAGAATACCTGTCACAGGAATTGCTTTATAAAGAGTAAGGTAATTTTTAAGGTATTTGAAATTCTGTTGAATGAGGGTAAAACGATCATCATGAATACTATTGGCCTGAGCCTCTGCATCCTGGTCGAAGGCATAAAGATGACCATTGGGTAAACTATCGAGGATAGCTTTGGAGTGTCCACCACCACCGAAAGTAACGTCCACAAAGATACCACCCTTGGAAACCTCAAGAGCCTCAATACACTTACTGAGCATTACTGGAACATGATATGCCATTGATTAAATGTGCAATAAAATTAGCTATTCTATTTACCTCTCAAACAGACTTTCGGTTTATTGGAGTAAGGTCCAACAAAACTTATTCTGATTCACTAAAATCGATGCTACCCATAACTTCTTCTGCCAGATTAGCAAAATCGACATCAGGATTATTAATGACATTTTCGTAAGCCACTTTATCCCATATTTCGATTCTATTGACCGATGAGGAGAGCACCACCTCTTTCTTAATTCCTGAAAAATTTATCAGGTCTTTGGAGATTTGAAGTCTTCCGGAAGCGTCCATGTCAAGCATTTTGACTCCCGCCATGAACATTCTGATAAAATCATTGTTCTTTTTAACGAATCTATTGAGCTTATTTACCCCTGCTATTTCGCTATTCCACTCGCACATTGGATACAATTCCAAGCACTTGTGAAACACCGATCTCTTGAGAACAAAACCCTCACCAACAATTGATTGCAATTGTTTTTTCAGGCCAGAAGGAAGGGTTAATCTCCCCTTTGCGTCAAGCTTACATTCGTATGATCCAATGATGTTTACCACGTCTTCAAAATCTGGTTGCTAATTTACTACTAATTTTCCCACTTAATCCCACATTTTCCCACCTTGTTGAAAACTTTTGTACTATTGTTAATAGCAAAAGGTTACGTTTTTGATAAAAATATTGATAATCAGCATATTATATATCATCAAAAAGCGGTAAAAAGGTGGGAAGGAGAAGATATGGGTTAACAAAAGTGCCCGCGGCAGGGATAGAAGCGGCATTGAGAATTGCTAAGGCCGATGATGAGCCGTCATGGCAGAGCTATTTTTAGCTCCTGCCATGACCAGCGAAACACGGATTTGGCGATTTCTCGATACAGCAAATAGCCCGCCCGGCCGCCCAAATAACAAAGCAAGAGCGGTTATAATTGAAGAATAATTTCGTACCTTTGTCAGCCTTAAAAAATTATTTTATTAAACACACTATCATGATAAAACGTTGGTGGACCATATCTCTATTAACACTTGTTGCGAGTCTGGCTTGCATTCCAAATATTGCTGAGGCACAAGATTTTACGGGAAGTAAATTGCTTAATGACAGTAGTGCTCAGAATTTATATCTGCGTTGGGAGAATTCATATTTTTTTCGTGATAGAGAATATTATGGCAAAATAGCAAAGGGATATATGTCGATAGGTGTTTTTGCAAAACCAACGTTGGAGTACTATTTTACACGCAATACGCGGGTAAATGCCGGGGCCTATCTATTGAAATACTCGGGGAGGGATAAGTTTTCGCAGCTGATACCAATTTTCAGTGTTGAGCAGCGATTATTTAAGCATGCATATCTAGTATTGGGGAATATTTACGGAACCAACAGTCACCAATTGGATGAGCCTATTTATCGTATGGGCAACTATTTTACCAATAATGTAGAATATGGAGGACAGATACTCTTTGATTTCAAGCATCTTACTTCCGATTTTTGGTTGAATTGGACGCATTTTATTCAAGAGGGCGATCCCCTCAGGGAATCGTTTCAGATGGGGGCTTCCTTGAATTGGGAAATGGGAACGGAAGCTTGGAGACTTGCTATTCCACTACAACTTTTTACGGTACACCACGGTGGAGAAATAAGCTCCTCCACAAGACCAACAACAACTCTCTTTAATGGAGCTACAGGAGTAAAAATATACTATCGATTTATGAAAAACAAGCAGCTTAGTATTGAGCCGATGATTTATCGATACAAGGCGCTTAGAGGACCGGAATCGGGAATTTACTCACAAGCATTTAAACAAGGGTGGGCTTCCTATATAAAGATAAGATATAAGCAACCTTACTTTAGTTTTATGGCCGGCTATTGGCAAGCGAACAAATTTATAGCTCCTTACGGCGAGCAACTTTTTCAGAGTGTTTCGAATATCGACAGCAACTATACCGAAGCAAGCAAACAATTATTGAGTTTTAAATTTATCTTTAACTACCCTGTCTCCAAGGGAATACATATCCAACTGCGAAGTGATGAATATTATGATTTTACCAGTTTTAAGATGAATCATTCTTATAGTTTATACTTTATTATCAACGAAGCGTTTTTTGTTAAACACCTGAAGTCCAACATTCAGTAAAGATACGGTTCTTGGATACGGTTCTTAGATACGGTTCTTAGATACGGTCCTTGGATACGGTTCTTAGATACGGTTCTTGGATACGGTTCTTGGATACGGTTCTTGGATACGGTTCGTGAACCGTATTTACATAGGGCGCACCTTGGATACGATTCTTAGATACGGTTCGTGAACCGTATTTACCATAGGGTGGTACGCGAAGGGATTGACTACGCCAAACTAGCGTTTCGCGGAGCAGCGGTAGGTCAAGACATTTGCGGAGCGTTTTTTTGTTAAACACTTGAAAGAGGGGCAAGTTTCACCATAAGAACAATTCAGGACTACTCTCAGAAGGAAAACAAAAAGAAAAGTACTGAGATTTTTAATTAATAAGTAATAATAAGGACCAATAAAACTAAAATTTTACTTAGTTTTGGGCGTTTCTTAGAATACTAATTTATGTTACAATTACGAAAATACCAGTTGGGATTATTGGCTCTATTGAGTGGATTATTAATGGGAGTATCATGGCCAACGCATGGTTTTGCGCCAATACTATTTATCGCATGGGTTCCTTTGTTAGTAGTACGTACTTATATCCTTCGAAATTCTACTTTTTTCAGTCGGGGAGCGATAGTTCTATATTCCTTTATTACATTCTTAACTTTCAACCTTTTCACCACTTGGTGGATATATTATTCCACGCTGATAGGAGCCTTGCTGGCCTTTTTTCTCAACAGCCTATTTATGGCGTTAGTAGTTGGCTTGGCACATATTGTCGATAAAAAAGTAATGAGGAACAAGAGTGCTTTTATCAGTCTAATATTCTTCTATGTAGGCTTTGAATACTTACACATGAACTGGGAACTCAGTTGGTCGTGGCTAAATATGGGCAATGTATTTTCAGAAATGCCCACTTGGATACAATGGTATGAATATACAGGAAGTTTGGGAGGGAGTATGTGGATAATAAGTATAAACTTAATTGTATTTAGCGGGCTACTTCGCTGGATTGATTACAAAAAGATTCGGTTTACGTTATTACCTTTAACAATTGCTTTTTTAGCAGTATTGATTCCTGTACTTTTTTCATATCATATAGAAGCTAACTACAGTGTCGATAAAGCGCCCGGCAATACGCTCAATGTATTATTAGTACAGCCTAATGTGGAACCTTACGAGGAGGCATACACCTCAACTTCATCACAGTTAGTACATACTATTCTCCAATTGACGAGAGAAAATATGGATAGCAATACTGACATAGTAATCACTCCTGAGTCGAGTATCAACAGAACAATGTGGGAGTCGAGCATCGAAAATTATGCAGCCATAGACAGCGTACGAACATTTATTCGTCAGCACCCAACGATAAGCTTCTTAATGGGTGCTTCAACGTGCAGATTACTGGCATCCAATGAGAAACCCAAGGCCTATGCAATAGCGCTTTCCAACTATCCGGGCAAATATTACTACAATTATAATACGGCGATATTTATTAAAAACAACAAACCCATTGAATTCTATCATAAGGCAAAACTAGTACCGGGCGTAGAACGTATGCCTTTTGCCGAGCTATTAAAACCCGTTGAAAAATACGCCATTGATTTGGGAGGGACGACAGGCAGTTTAGGAACGAGTAAAAAGCCGAAAGTATTTGCTATAAATTCTCAAGCTGTAGTTGCCCCAATAATATGTTATGAATCGATTTACGGAGAACTAGTGGGTTCTTTTATTGATACTGTTCCAAGTTTTATAGCTGTTATCACTAATGATGCTTGGTGGTATAACAGTCCTGGGCATCGGCAACATTTTTCGTATGCACGATTAAGGGCTGTAGAAACCCGGCGAGCGGTAGTACGTGCTGCTAACACGGGCATTTCCGGCCTTATTAACGAAGAAGGAAAGGTACTAAAGAAGACAAAATTTTACGATAAAACAGCAATAAAAGCACAAGTAAGATTACATCATAAGTGGACATATTACGCGCAACATGGAGACTATTTAGGTCAGCTATCGGTTTTTATTTCCTGTTTACTAATTTTAATAGCCATATCATTACGAATGAGGCAAAAAAAACTAATTACAGAAGATGAAACAGCCCATTAAAACCTATTTCAACTGGAGTACGGGCAAGGACTCTGCACTGGCACTATATTATCTATTGCAAGACAAAAACTATTCGGTAGAAGCTTTGCTCAGCTCTATTAACACAACACATAAGCGAGTTTCGATGCATGGGATACGCAAAGAATTATTGACAGCCCAAACTAAGTCCATAGGCATCAAGGCCAAATTAATAGAGCTCCCCGAAGAAGTAGATATGGCTACTTACGAACGTATAATGGCAGATCAAGTAAATTTATTAGTCAGGTTAGGATTTAAGCTAGCTGCTTTTGGAGATATTTTTCTTGAAGACCTAAGGCAATACCGCGAGAGACAACTAAAGGTATTGAACATCGACTGCATTTTCCCCCTGTGGAAGCGAGACACCCATGAGCTTATACATGAATTCATCGACTTAGGCTTTAAGGCAATAGTAGTATCGGTACAAGCCAACAAATTGGGAGCCGAATTTGTGGGTAGAGAACTTGACGCTCAATTTATTGCCAATCTCCCGGCGGGCGTGGATCCCTGTGGTGAAAATGGTGAATTTCATAGTTTCTGTTATGATGGTCCAATCTTCAAGAAACCCATACCATTTGAACGAGGAGAAAAAGTATATAAAGAATATAAAAAGCCTAATAGCAAGGCTTTGGAAAAGCAAAATATGGGATTTTGGTATCAAGACCTACTTCCCATTGAAGACTAATTGATATATTATTAATCACAATATTACCATTCGACATAAAGGCTTAGGATACAGTGTGTTAAATTTATCAGACTATTGATATTCAAAATTAAGCCCCCCAATCCCCTTTTAGCAAATAAAGGAGATTAACATTCAGACTGACATTCAAAGAAACTGCAATGTTACTATCAATTAATTATGTATATTTGTTACCACTAAAAAACAATACGGTTAATATGCAGTAAGAATGAAAGTACTCTATTCTGTTTTCTTATTTTTTGTGTTTTCTTTTATCTCTACAAATTTATTAGCTGGGAAAAAGGAACTTGGTAATCTTATAGATACAAAAAGAGATAAGCTTGAGAAATTAGATGTTTATAGTGGTAACGACTCAATAATCAGTAAAGAGTATTCTCAACTAAAAACCCTCCTTGACAGCTTTAATTTGATGTATCAACCAAATAGGCAATATGTTCGTTCGTTAAATTTCTATGCTAATTATATTAAAGAAAACAAACCTAAGGAGGCAATAATTTTATTGCAAAAAGCTGAACGAATATGTGAACTTAATAAATATGATACACTAAAGGCATTTATAACTCACGACCTTGCAAGCATATATTTTCAGAAAGATTTGATAAATGAATCCTATAGTTTTTTTATGGAATCGGCTAAATATTTTAAAGAGGTCAACGACATGCCGGCTTATGCTTATACCCTTATTGATATTGGCAATGTATATTATAGAAAAGAACCATTTGATTTGGCATTAGATTATTACTTTCAAGCGGAGCAAGTTTTATTGAATGTAAAAAAGGAAAGTGATAGAGCCTGGGGTTTAGCTTTGGTGTATGATAATATAGGGCAGGTTTTTTCCAGGAAAAAAAACTTTGACAGTAGTCTGTATTACTTCAATAAATCCATTCATATAAAATATGAAGGGAAGCTTAAATCCACATATTATAATTCATACATTACAATTTCGGATTTATACTACCGTTTTGGTTTTATTGACACGGCATTAAACTATGTTCAAAAAGCAATAGATATTTGCACTAAGCAAAATCAGCTTAACCAATTAGCTTTCTGTTATTATTCTTATGGTAGAAAAATTTTGAAAAGAGACACCGCCAAAGGTGTGGAATATTTTTATAAATCCTATAATTTGGCTAAGGAAATGGAATCTTCTATTATTATCAGGCCTCTTTTCTCGCTGACAAAATATTATTCAATGCACAATAATGACTCTGCACTTTACTATGGCTTAATACTTTATAATAAATCAAAATCATATACTAATTTTTATTTACACAAATCAATTGATTTATTAATAGG
>WGCS01000076.1 GCA_015493685.1 Bacteroidales bacterium | reverse complement strand
TTTAAGGACAGTAGTTTAGTAAATAAATTTCTTACAAAAACCGTTGGAGAAGCACCTATTTTATATGATTCGTCATTGGTAGAACCTACCATAAAGAATATTCAACAGCATCTTAAAAATTTGGGTTATTATAATGCCAAAGTAGCTGCTTATGTTATTAAAAGACCCTATTATAAAATTGCCAGAGTGAAATATGAAATCTATCCAGAGAAACCTTATCGGATCGAAAATATTAATTTTGATATACCAAATCGTTCTATCAGAACATTTGTTTTGGCCGATTGGGGAACACGTATTATTGATTCATCAATGATTTTCTCGGTGATAAAATTACAAAAAGAAAGAGATAGAATTAGTAAACAGTTACGAAACGAAGGTTTTTATTATTTTAGTAAATCTCAGATATCCTATACTGCAGATACTAATCTTAATAATTATGGGGTGAATCTTACTTTAAATATTAAGGAACAAAGTATCAAAACTAATGCACAGACAGATAGTGTTCAGAAACTTGAAGATATGCAGTATAAGTTTAGGAGAGTTTATATTTTTCCGGAGGTATCAGATCTGAAGAATGCCAAAAGAGTGGATACAAGTGTTTATTCTTACGATTATGATCATAGAGGGATTGTGGATTATTATTTTATTCATAGCAAACCCTTGGAAGTTAACCCAAAAACCATTCTGCAAGCATTGTTTATTAAGCCGGACAGGTATTTCAAACAAAATGATATTACTCATACCTATCAGGCTTTGAATAGTTTAAATATGTATAGTTACATTAACATTAGTATCCATGATGAAAGAAAAATAATTGATAATACAGGTCAGTTGGATTGTATTATTCGTTTGTCGAAAATGACTAAGTATAGTCTAAGTAGTAATTCTGAACTTAAGAATACGGGAGGAGAGTTGGGCGTTGAACAAAGTTTTGGTTTTGTGTCGCGCAATACGTTTAAAAATGGTGAAGTTTTCAGAACAAATCTTCGTGCGGCCCTAGAAGTACAGAGTATTACGAATACAGGCAGCACTCCCAATACTATCCTCAGATTGTTCAACACTTTTGAAGCCGGTATTAATAGCAGCCTTGAGATACCTCGCTTCCTCGCTCCCGTAAGAAGAAATTTTTTCTCGCGTTATTTTAATCCTAAAACAATGATTAATTTTGGATATAACTATCAGGATAGGCCTGATTATACGCGTTTAATTCTCAATGGTACTTTTGGTTATAAATGGCATTCCAACGCGAGCACCTCGCATATTTTTAATCCGGTGGAGCTTTCATCGGTAAAGATATTTCCTACAAAAGAGTTTCAGACCACTATTGATAATTACCAAGATCCAAGGATTAAATATTCATACCAAGACCACTTAGTACTGGGTATGAGTTATTCTTATTTGTATAATAAAAAGCAAATCCGTAATACAGAACCCTCTCATTTTTTCTTTGGTAAAATAGAGTTAGGAGGTCTTCCATACAATTATTTTAGTCATATTTTGGGAGATAAGAAGGATAGTCTAGGGCAGTATAGGATAGGAGGTGTACCTTATACTCAATTCTCGCGTATTGATTTGGATTATCGATATTATCTTCCTAGTCTTAATGGCCATTTAACAAATGTGTTTCGATTAAATATTGGCCTTGGCATTCCCATGGGAGGTTCGGTGGCTATCCCTTTTGAGAAGAGTTTTTATATTGGTGGAGCCAATAGTTTGAGAGGGTGGACCATTGGTACATTGGGACCGGGGAGTTATTATTCGGGAAGCCGTACTTTTGAAATGACAGGTGATATGCGTTTAGAGGCTAATTATGAACTCCGTTTTCCCATAAGTGAACCTTTGATGGGGGCGGTTTTTGCCGATGTGGGAAATATCTTTTTACTTCATTCCAGCGATGTAATGCCGGGGGGAGCTTTTCATTTTTATAATTTTTATCAGAAACTTGCCGCCGATATTGGTTATGGACTTCGTTATGATATGAGTTTCTTGGTGATTCGTTTGGATATTGCGCACCCTATCTATCAACCCTATAGGCCTTTTGGCGATAGATGGACTATGTTGAGCCTTGGGAATAATCCTCATTTGCTTTACACCATTAATTTTGCCATTGGGTATCCATTCTAATTCTAGAAGCATTATTTGTAAATAGAGACCTTTCAATAATCAAAAAGAGTTCCACTATTCCATTAAATAAAATTATATATGAGCGTAAATTCTGAAATGTGGACTAAGCAGATAATGGCGAATTTTGGTCATCAAGCCACCAACAAACAAGCCATACTGATGAAGCAGCTGGCGCATTTTATTGAAGACTCTTCCGATAGGGGTTTATTTATTATTCGCGGTTATGCGGGTACGGGAAAAACATCTATGGTGTCGGCATTGGTAAAGACATTGCGCCACAATCGCCGGCCTTTTCGTCTTATGGCTCCTACCGGTAGAGCGGCAAAAGTATTAAGTAAATATTCGGGTTTTAAGGCGGCAACAGTTCATAGAAGTATCTATTTCGCCACTACAAATGCGGGAGGAAATTTAGTGTTGCGTTTGCAGCAGAATAAATACAAAGGAGCTGTATTTATTGTTGATGAAGCCTCAATGATTCCTGATGACTCTTCTTCCAAAAGTGGTGGTAGAAGTCTTCTCGATGATATTATGGAATATTCTTTTGGAGGTGTTAATTGTAAATTGATTTTTGTGGGCGATACAGCTCAATTGCCACCGGTGGGAATTTCTATTAGCCCTGCTTTAGATATCAAATACCTGAAAAATGCTTTTCATTTAACCATTACAGATATCGAGCTCGATGAGGTCGTTCGTCAACAGGAAGAATCCGGAATCTTACTCAATGCTACCCTTTTGCGTCAACATATTGCTAATGAAGAGTTTGCTCCTCCCTTCTTTGATTTGTATGGGCAAAAAGATGTTATTAATATCCCGGGCGTTGATTTACTCGATGAGTTGGTCTCGGCCTATGATTTTCAAGGATTTGACAATACGGTGATTATTACCAGATCTAATAAGCGAGCTAATTTGTATAATCAAGCCATTAGGAATAGAATTCTTTTTCGGGAGGAGAAAATTAATGCGGGTGATTATTTAATGGTGGTTAAGAATAATTACTTTTGGCTTGATGCGGATAATGAAGCTGGTTTTCTTGCCAATGGTGATATATTGGAATTGATGTCGGTATTAAAAACAGAGGAGATTTATGGTTTTATGTTTGCCGATATCGTTGCTCGGATGGTGGATTATCCTGATGCCAAAGAAATAGAGATAAAAGTAATGCTCGACAGTCTTGAGGTAGAGGCTTCTTCAATGTCGTTTGATGACAATAATAAACTGTACCAAGCAGTTATGGAAGATTATTTAGCTATTCCACAGAAATCGAAACGATTGGCTTTGGTAAAGGAGAATCCGTATTTCAACGCAGTACAAATAAAGTTCTCCTACGCCTTAACATGTCATAAAACTCAAGGGGGACAATGGAATACGGTATTTATTGACCAAGGTTATATCACCGAAGAACGAATGGATAAAGAATACCTCCGCTGGATGTACACAGCAATAACAAGAGCAACGAATAAAGCTTTCTTAATAAATTTCCCCGAAAGTTTAGTTCATACCATTTAATCTTCTTTTAATAGGTTCTCAATATTCTCGATGTAGTCCAATGAATCGTCAAGGGTGAAAATTAATTCCGGTACAATTCTAAGTTGATGTCGTATTTTTTTTCCTAAAAGTGTTCGGAACTCTTTTTTCTTTTTATTGATGCTTTTCATTAGGCCTTCTTTGTCGTCAGTGGCAAATAAACTTAAGTATACGTGAGCAGTGGCTAAATCTCTGCTAACTGTTACCTTAGTTACGCTTATCATTGCGCCGGTTCCCAATATATTCCTGCTTTCCAACTGAAAGATATTACCCAAATCTCTTTGTAATAATTTATTGATTTTCTGTTGTCGTGTTGATTCCATAATTAGTAATACTCTTTTGTTATTTTTAATGGGTTTTGTTGCTTGTCTTCTATTTCTTTAGAAAATCGTCGAAGTATTGAGCTATTTTAGTTTCCAAATGAAGTCGGTCTTTACCTCTAACATTATGCTCGTGATCAGGATAGATAAAATAATCCAACTGTTTTTGATTGCTAACACAAGCTTTTACGAAGAGTTGACTATTTTGCCAAACAACAACGGGATCCATAGTACCATGGATGATAAGGAATCGACCTTTAAGATTTTTCACTTTGTTAAGGGTGGAAGATTTTTTATATCCTTCAGGATTTTCCTGGGGTTTGTCCATATAGCGTTCGCCATACATTACTTCGTAATATTTCCAGTCGATTACCGGACCGCCGGCGACACCAACTTTAAAAACTTCAGGGTGATTAAGCATTAGCGATGTTGTCATAAAACCACCAAAGCTCCATCCATGAACGCCAATACGGTTGGTGTCAACATAGTCGAGTTTCTTTAGGAATTTTATTCCTTGCATTTGGTCTCGCATTTCCAGCGTTCCCAATCGGCGGTGAATGCCACTTTCAAAAGCAAAGCCTCTATTGGCTGAGCCTCTATTGTCGAGGGTATAAATTACATAACCTTTATCAGCCATAGCTTGAAGGAAGTATCCGCTACCTCCCAGAAAGCTGTTCTTTACCAATTGGGCATGCGGTCCACCATAAACATATACAATAACAGGATATTTTTTTCCTTTTTCAAAATTCGAAGGTTTTATTAGTCGATAATATAAATCGGTGCCATTGTCAGCTTTTATTGTACCTATACTCATTTCGCCAAGAAGATAGTCTTTCAGTGGTTCACTATCCTTTTGAAGTATTTTTACTACTTTTTTCTTTGCTACCGATATGATATCGTATTGTGAGGCTACCTTCAAACTGGAAAAAGCATCAATGGCATAAGTTTTATTATAATTGAACTTAATATGATGAGTGCCGGCCTCTTTTGTCAGCCTTGATATTTTCATATTGTTCATATTTAGCTCGTAGAGGTTGTTTTCCAATGGGCTGTCTTTGGTGGCCATAAAAAACATTTTGCTGTTATCATCATTAAAACCTAGAAATTGAGTAACAACCCATTTCCCTTTGGTAAGTTGCTTTATTATTTTTCCTTCGGTATTGCATAAATAGGCATGGTAATATCCATCACGCTCACTCATAAATACAAATTGTGAATTACTGTGATTAAGAAAATGAATTTGCTCTTCAGGTTCTACCCATTTATCATTGGTTTCTTCCAATAATGTTTTAGTCATTTTTCCTGTAGCTACATCGTATTGATTGAGCCATAGGTGGTTCTGCTCACGGTTAAGTACTTGAATATAAATGTATTTTTCGTCAGGACTCCATGTGATATTTGTAAAATAATACTCCTTTAATTTTTTAGTATCCAGCATTACCTTCTTTTTTGTTTCGGGATTATAAACAGCCACGTAAATTATTTCTGAAGCCATTCCGGCCATAGGATAACGAATCATTTCAACGGTAGCTTCTCTGCTGTCAATATTTACCAGTGGGTATTCTCCCACATTGGTTTCGTCTTTAATATAATAAGCGAGGAGGTCTCCTTTGGGAGACCAAAATATTCCGTCCTCTATTCCAAATTCGTTTCTCGACACTACTTGTCCACTTACAATTCCTTTGTCTTCGTCATTGGTAACAGCACTTACTTTTTCCCCATTGGCGATATAAAGATTGTTTTCTTTGGTAAAGGCTACCATATATGGATTGTCAGGGTTTGCCTTAATAAATTTTGATGATTGGGGATAATAGCAAAGGCTTTTTATTTTTCCACTTGAGGGCTGGTAGTTGTATAGTGTATCATTGGATACAAAGTGTAGGCCGGTATTGGAATACCAGCGTAGATGTGGAAATTTCTTTGGCGCTTTTAATCCGGCAGATTGCCAATCTTTTCTTATCTGTGCCAAGCTAAGAAATGCTTTGTCTGCTTTTTTTGTTGTGGGAATACCTCTTACTAATGTACTGTCTTTGAGGTAAGTATATGCATTTTCTTGGGGAATCCAGCTTAGCATTTTCATTCGTGCAGGGTAGATGGAATGATTTGTATAGGGGTCGCTGATTTTTAAAGTCTTCTTTTGGCCTAAAGCATATAAACTTGAACTAATGATTAGGGCTAGAATTATTATTTTTCTCATAATATATTTAATAGTTTAAATTTTTGAAAACAAATTTATCATTTGGTACCATAATGGATATTCCTATTTTATATTGTTTACTATTCTTATGGTTGTCGAATATACTTTGCTATTTCAATTATTAATTTGGGATTTTCTTCAGCGGCATTGCCAACCACAATAAGGTCAGCACCTGCTTTTACCATACCCAAGGCTGTTTCTTTGTTTCTAATTCCTCCTCCCACAATTAGGGGTAGGCTGATATTAGCTTTTACTGCAGAAATCATTTTTTCACTAATTGGCTGTTGAGCTCCACTGCCCCCATCAAGATAAATCATTTTTAAACCAAGCATCTCACCGGCGATGGCAGTAGCAACAGCTACTTCTGATTTGTTGTGGGGAATGGGCAATGTATTGCTTATATATTGTGCTGTTGTTATAGTTCCGCTTTCAATAAGCATATAGCCGGTGGAAATGGATTCTATTTTTTGCCGTTTTATCATTGGAGCCACATGCACATGATTGCCAATTAATAAATCTGCATTGCGTCCACTGATGAGACTTAAAAACAAAATTGCATCAGCATTGGCATTGAGATGAGTTCCGTTGCCGGGGAATATAATTATGGGAATAGTACATTTAGACTTTATGAGGCTTATACAAAGGTCGCTGGCATCATTTGAGATTAAGCTTCCTCCTAAAAAAATATAATCAACCTTGGCTTCTATTGCAGAGTCGATTTGGTTTGTCAGTAACGGCTTATTATATTTATCAGGATCGATAAGCAGGGCAATTTGTTTATGATTTGTTTGTTTTATTTTGGAAAGAATGCTCATAAACTTAACTTTTAGTGGGTTTTATTCTCATGGATTCATCCACACAATATACAAGGATATAATCGTTGTCATTTGAAAATTCATAACCTAAAGTATAGTCTCTAACTAGGTTGTCGAGAATGATATGGCCATAGAATATTCCCTTTTGCTTTAGCTCGAAAGGTTCTAGAATAATGTTTTTATCAAAAAGCACATTCGATTTTCCAAATAACTTAAAGAGGGCTTCTTTTGCACTCCAAAGTACCGTTAAATAACGGTATTGATTCTCTTCGGGAAGAGAGAGCTTTTCTTCTTCCGATAGAAATTTATCTGCCAAAAGATTGATTCTGTCTCCAAGTTTCTCAATATCAATGCCCACATAATGATTCTTGCTGATGATAACACCTGAATAGAGTCCGCTGTGGGTTACTGAAATAGAATAATCAAGATTTTTGAAGCGGAGTTTACCATGTTCATCATAATAAAAATCGCATTCGCAATCGGGCCCCATCAGTTGGCGGATCATTAAACGGTAGCTTAGCCAGTGGGCCTGTCGTGATTTAACTTTGAACTTTTCAAAGGTGGCATGATCTTCCTTCCTAAAATCTATCATTGACAATAGTTCCTCCACACTCTCAGAGATTTTCCAAACTCCAAGAATACCATGATCTTTTATAGTTCTTCTGTATATTATTGGCATATTTAGACTCCCATATTAAAAATAGAATTCTTCTATCTTGATATCTTAATGGTTAAAGGCTACGAAGTTATATTCTTTCTAAGAGAAAGAATAGTTTCAATTAAAATGCCTTTGGCTTAATTGTTATAAAGAGCAAAGATACACTATTTTTAGATGAATTTGTGGAATATAATATCATTTTGCCGAAGGGTAGATTCAACCGGCAAATGCCGCTTTTTGGCTTCTATTTGTATTGATTAAAAGGATTAGCGATTGGAGATTGGAGGGATTAACGATTGCAGATTGTGGAGAATAACGATTAAAGATTAGAAGGGATTGATTAGTTAAATTTGAAATCTAATAATCTGAAATCCGACTTCGTTAATTACAACTATTATTAATTTTCAGTCTTACATATCTTCATACAGGCTTTTTTTGCTGCACTTTGTTCTGCTCCTTTAATGGAGAAATCTTTCGCTTTGGCCACTACTTTTCCGTCAACATAGAGGTCAATATGATGAAGGCTTTTAGAATTTCTGCCTGACTCAGTGGAGTGTTTAAATTCAATAGTTATTTTTTCCTTTTGCGACCATTCTATTAATCTACTTTTGAAATTAGTCTCCGTATTCTCCAACTCTTCCATATCAATAAAGGGCTTATATATTCTATTGATAATAATTTTTCGAGTAAATTTATAGCCTTTATCAAGGTAAATAGCACCAATTAGTGCTTCAAAAGCGTCTCCTGTCATCGATTTTGGTTGGCTCCCTCTGTCTTTGCTCGACTGAATGAGTTCGTTGATTCCTATTTTTACCGCTAGAGAATTTAACTGAGATCGGCTCACCATCTTTGAGCGCATTTTGGTGAGGAATCCTTCGTTTTTGAATGGAAATAATTTGAAAAGATATTCGGCAACAACAGCGCTTAAAATGGCATCGCCAAGATATTCCAGACGCTCGTTGCTATTCTTAATGCCATCATGGAGTTCTTCAGCAACAGATTTATGTCTGAAGGCAAGCATATATAAAAAAATATTTTCGGGGTAAAACCCGAAAATATTTTTTATGGCATCTGTCAATAGTTTTTTATCTGCTTTGGCAAATTGCGCTTTTATCGATCCTGGGATATGTAGAATCAATGTTATTTGGTGAATTTTTTAAAAACCAGCGATGCATTATGTCCACCAAAACCAAAGGTATTGGATAAGGCTACATTAATAGTTGCTTTAACCGCTTTGTTAAATACAAAATTAATTGAGTCATAGTCTATGTTCGGGTCTTTTTCCTCAAAGTTAATTGTTGGAGGAACAATGCCTTCGTGAATAGCCAATACGGTAGCCATAGCTTCAATTGCTCCGGCTGCACCAAGTAAATGGCCGGTCATAGATTTAGTTGAATTAACGTAGATGTCTTTGGCATGTTCTCCAAAAAGACTTACGATAGCTTGTGGTTCAGCAATATCTCCAACAGGTGTTGATGTGCCATGGGTATTGATATGGTCAATATCATTTGGTGTTAAACCGGCATCTTCAATAGCATCACGCATTGATTTGGCTGCTCCGGCACCTTTGGGATGTGGGGCAGTCATGTGATAGGCGTCACCGGATAAACCTGCACCGGCTACTTCTGCGTAAATTTTTGCTCCACGAGCCAAAGCATGCTCCAACTCTTCGAATATGAGTGTTGCTCCACCTTCTGCCATCACAAATCCATCACGATTTTTATCGAAAGGACGTGAAGCTTTTGTGGGTTCATCATTTCTTGTGGAAATAGCATGCATGGCATTAAAACCGCCTACACCTGCTTCGTAAATAGAGGCTTCACTTCCTCCTGTTACAAAAGCTTCGGCTTTCCCCAAGCGGATGTAATTGTATGCATCGGCCATGGCATTCGATGATGAAGCACATGCTGATACTGTTACGTAATTGGGTCCCATAAATCCATATTTTATCGATATATGACCGGCAGTAATATCTGCTATCATTTTAGGAATAAAAAATGGATTAAAACGAGGATTATTATCGTTTTTTGTAAAATTGGATACTTCATCGGAAAAGGTTTTTAAACCTCCAATACCTGACCCCCAGATTACTCCAATTCTACTTAGATCTTCTTTTTCTAAATCCAAACCACTATCCTTAATAGCTTCGGCTGTAGATACTAGGCCAAACTGTGCACAAGGATCCAACTTACGGGCTTCCTTACGCTCAAAATAGTCGGTTGGTACATAATCTTTTACCTCGCAAGCAAACTTAGTTTTAAACTTACTGGCGTCAAAATTATGGATAGGAGCAGCACCACTCACCCCATTAATCATGGCCTCCCAAGTTTCCTTGGCAGTATGACCTAATGGAGTAAGTGCACCCATTCCTGTTACAACAACACGTTTTAAATCCATGTTTAGAACTTTTTTGTTATGCGTTGTTTTCAATATAGGCAATCGCCTCACCTACTGTACCAATTCCTTCAGCTTTATCATCGGGAATAGCAATGTTAAATTCTTTTTCAAATTCCATGATTAACTCAACGGTATCCAAAGAATCTGCTCCTAGATCGTTAGTAAAACTAGCTTCTGGAGTAACTTCGCTCTCGTCAACACCTAATTTGTCAACGATAATGGCAGTAATTCTATTTGCAATGTCTGACATCTTATAAAAATTTTAATTAAACAGAGTGCAAAGAAAAAACTATTCGTTTGAAAAACCAAACTTGATATGCTTATGTATTCCCTTTACTTATATGCTTAATATATTGATAAACAGTATAATATATATTTATGATATTTTTTTAAACCGCTTAATATGCTGATGTACAGAAAATTAACTATTATTTACAATTATTATGGCATTAATGCTTGTAATATACTGTAATACAATATGTAACAATTATTATTTATTAAAAAATAAATATATTATTTTTGTAAAAAATAGCTGTTTTGCCTTAAATAGTGCATTGAGAGGCCTTATTTAGAGAATTTTGTATGGATATTTTGATGATACTCCCTATTATTTACTTTTTTAAGCTCAGCGTGGCATAAGGTTTATTCTTAGTTTCATCCAGCTAGAATTTCTTAATTTGGTGATATGTAGTTGTGTGAGGCTGTATTAATTATTAGTTTATGGTCTGTGACTAAAAACTGGTGTTCTTTTCATCACGACAACTTATATAACGGTGATATATGAGGACTTAGGCGTTCCTGCCGAATCCACAGCATAGGCTGGTTGAAACCGTTAAATTCACTTTACTATTCCGTTTATTTATATTCATAATGGTTAATTTAACTACTTCTTGTCCAATGCAGGATGTGTATGGCTACTTTGGGTGGGAATAAATTCATTTTTTTTTCAATACATCACCGTTACCGTTCCCTTATAAATTCTTATTTCTCCGGTTTTAATAGCCTGCGCCTTATACAAATAATTTTAGAGTTGATATTTCTAACACTAAATTAGAATAAAATAAAGTATTGGGTAATTATTTATTACCCAGTACTTTATTCATAATTAGTATAAAGTGGCTATTCCACCACAAACTTCTCCATAAATGGCTCAGCAGTATTTGTTTTACCTTCCAAAATATAAACTCCTTTGGCGAATTTGCTAACGTCAATTGTGCTTTGTTTAGCGTTTATCTGGCGGTTAAGTATTTCCTTAAATTGCAAATTATAAATCCGTATTTCTTTGATATACTGATTTTTTGCCAAAAGGCTTATGCTTAAATTCTGTGATGTTGGATTGGGGTAAATATTCACCAAGGCTTTACGATTGTGAAGATTCAACTCTGTAATATTGGTAACTTCTCCGTTTGGACCGATTTTAACCAATTTTGAATTTTGTAACTCAGCTCCATAAAGTGATGCTTGTTCCGTATACAGTACCAAAACTCCTCCATCCGAAGTTGGTAACATATTATTTAAATGCATCGACATAGCCTCGCAATTTAGATGCTTCTGCCATAATGTATTTAAATTTGAATCAATTTTTACTATTAAAAGTCCACTATCAGGATAATAAAAATTTATGTGGATTGTTGAACCAATAAAATATTCATTATTAGTATTAATAGTCAAAGCATTACTACTTGAAAGGTCAAAATACGATATACTATCATAATACCAGTATTTATAATCTTGATATTTAAAATTAGAGTCCAATATTTGCAATTCTAGCGCACGAATAAAATGGGTTGGGTTAGCAATGGGGACATTTAACTCACCTACTCCAAGACATAAATATGAACTATCATTATATTTTTTAATATTAATTGTGGATTGTAAAGTAGCATTAGTTGTCCATGGGTCAAATAAAGTATCACTAGATAGTAAAGTAAATGAACTGTCATAAGTTAAAACCCTTGCTTTAAATGAAGAAGAATTTCCTGAAAGAATATATTTGTCTTCTTGTTCATTGACAATCAAGTTATAGGCTAGAAAGTTTTCAGGTACATAACCAAACTTTGACAACTGCATTGTGCTAAAATTATATTTAAAAATGACAGAATTATAATGATATTCTATATCGTTAAACTGTGCACCAATAAGATACATAGTAGAGTCAGTTGTATTGTTAGTCTTTTGAATGGTAATATAGTAATCATCACTTATTTGCGGATATTGCTTTTTTTCAATAAAATTAAATAAGGTATCATATTTGTTTACCACCAATTGAATAGAGTCATTATAAGGGTTTGTTGTTCCAAACATATAAAAATACCCATTTTTATATACACTTACTTGAGCCAATTCTGAATATCCAAAAGAATCAGTATAAAATGTGTCAATTGGTACTCCAGATTTTGAAAGTTTTATTAATACGGGATTTCCATAGAGGTCCCTAGTTACTGTAAAAGAAGAATCTGTAATATAACCTGTAAGTAAATATCCTGTTTCGTATTCAATAACATCATTTAACTGAGAAGAATACTGCGTATTAAAATCATAATTATTAAAATCTTGGGCAAACACACCATTTGCAAGAAGTACTAGTAAAAATAATATTTTTTTCATTAGAAGAAAAGTTAATTGATTAGGAATAAAATACATCAAATCCTATAATAATCAAATAGTACAAAATCTGAATTAAAATGACTGGTATGTATATCAGTCATTTTAATAT
>WGCS01000075.1 GCA_015493685.1 Bacteroidales bacterium | reverse complement strand
GTCTTATTGTTTTGTTCAAATTCTCTCTTGGAATTATTGTTCTTGTTCTCCTTAGCCTCTGTATTGTTTAATGTTAATTGACTCAACCTATTCAATCAGTACTATTTAGTGGAGTTTCTGGTATTTATTCTTTGTTTAAGCTCGTTCTTCTATTGCTGCTTGAATATGGTCAGAAGCTCTACTCTACTTTGGCAATAGATAAAATCACACCATTGCCTGATAAGGGCGTAATGCGCTATTTAGTCCATTTTAAGAACAGCAAGGAAAGCTTTTTGCGGAACTTCTACATTGCCCACCTTACGCATTCGTTTTTTTCCTTTCTTCTGTTTTTCAAGGAGTTTTCTTTTTCGGGTAATATCACCGCCATAACATTTTGCTGTAACATCTTTTCGAACAGCTTTTACGGTCTCACGAGCAATAATTTTTGCTCCAATAGCAGCTTGTACAGCTATATCAAATTGTTGTCGTGGAATAAGCTCTTTAAGTTTAACACAAATTTTTCTCCCAAAATCATAAGCATTACTAACATGAATAAGCGTACTAAGCGCATCTACATACTCTCCATTAAGCAGAATGTCAAGACGTACTAATTTGGCGGGCTGGAATCCGTTTAAATGATAATCGAAAGAGGCATAACCCTTGGAAATGCTTTTTAGTTTGTCATAAAAGTCGAAAACAATTTCACCCAAAGGCATATCAAAGGAAAGCTCTACTCTATTACTGGTGAGGAAAACCGTATTTTTAAGAATACCACGTTTGTCGAGGCATAGTTTCATAACAGGACCCATATATTCAGATTGCAATATTACCTGGGCAAGAATAAAGGGCTCTTCGATGTGGTCGATGCGTGAGATGTCGGGTAGGCCTGATGGATTGTAAACATCGAGAACTCCGTCGCGACGAGTATAAACTTTATATGATACGTTGGGAACGGTGGTGATAACATTCATATTAAATTCTCTATCAAGACGTTCCTGTATAATCTCCATGTGCAGCAGACCTAAGAAACCACAGCGAAAACCAAAGCCCAATGCCATAGAAGATTCGGGCTCGTAAGTTAGAGAAGCATCGTTGAGTTGCAATTTTTCCATGGCAGCTCTTAGGTCTTCATAGTCTTCTGCATCAACGGGATAAACGCCGGCAAATACCATTGGCTTTACATCCTCAAAGCCACCAATGGGTTTGGCGCAAGACTCATCCACGTGAGTAATGGTATCGCCAACTTTTACCTCTTTAGAGGTCTTAATGCCGGAAATAATATAGCCAACGTCTCCTGCAGAAAGTTGTTTACGGGGTTCTTGTTTCAATCTAAGAACACCCACTTCATCTGCTTTGTATTCCTTATCGGTATTATAAAATTTTACCCAATCATTTTTATGAAGTGTACCATTTACAATTTTCACATAAGCAATAATTCCTCGGAAGGAATTAAAAACGGAATCAAAAACCAATGCTTGTAGTGGAGCGTTGACATCACCTATTGGTGGAGGTACTTTGGCAACAATAGCTTCCAATATTTTATCAACTCCATAGCCTGTTTTGCCACTGGCCTCAATAATATCCTCCAGTTCGCAGCCAATAAGATCCACAATTTGATCGGCAACCTCCAGAGGCATAGCATTAGGAAGATCCATCTTATTCATCACCGGAATAATTTCCAAATCATTTTCTATGGCCAAATACAGATTCGAAATTGTTTGAGCTTGAATTCCTTGCGTTGCATCTACAATTAGTAAAGCTCCTTCGCAAGCTGCAATAGAGCGGGATACTTCATACGAAAAGTCAACATGACCCGGTGTGTCAATAAGGTTTAAGCGGAAGAGTTTATTATTTTGAAAATAATCCATTTGAATGGCATGACTCTTAATCGTAATTCCTCTTTCGCGTTCCAGCTCCATGTCGTCAAGAACTTGTGCTTGAGCATCGCGTGCTGAAACTGTTTCGGTATATTCCAAAAGACGATCGGCTAAAGTGCTTTTACCATGGTCGATATGGGCAATAATACAAAAGTTGCGTATGTTATTCATAGGGTATACTCTTTTTCAAAAATGCTTGACAAAAATACAATATTCTCGTGTAATATATACTAAAAAAGCCAAACCCTTTTTAGAGTTTGGCTCTTTTAATAGTTATCAATGTAAGGCTGAGCTCTATTTCTCGCCTTTTACTGCATTCAATATTTCATCATCAATTAAGATCCGTCCACAATATTCGCAAACAATAATTTTTTTATGCATACGGATATCTAACTGACGCTGAGGGGGTATCTTATTGAAACATCCACCACAAGCATCGCGTTCTACAGGTACTACAGCCAAACCATTATGGGCATTCTTACGAATACGTTTATAGGCGGTAAGCAATCGAGGTTCAATGAATTTTTCGTTTTCTTCAGACTCTTTATGTAGAGTCTCTTCTTCTCGTTCGGTCTCAGATACAATTTCGGCAAGTTTATCCTTCTTGTCGTTCAAATCGGCCATGCGATCTCTTAGCTTTTCTTCTGCTTGAGCAATAACTTCTTTTTTTGATTCGATGGCAAAAGTGTATTCTTTAATTCTTTTCTCTGCCAATTGGATTTCCAAACTTTGGTATTCAATCTCTTTTGTTAATGAATCGTATTCGCGATTATTACGAACATTCATTCTCTGATCTTCATATTTCTTGATAAGTTGAGCTCCCTCAGTAAGAATATTCTTCTTCTCATCAATATTATTTTGAATCTCATCAATCTCAGAGTTTAAATTTTCAATCCTGGTTTGAAGTCCTGTAACCTCATCTTCAAGGTCTTCAACTTCTAAGGGTAATTCCCCTCTAATGATTTTAATTTTGTCTATCTGAGAATCTATATTTTGAAGTCTGGCTAAAGCAACCAAACGTTCTTCGATGGAAATATCTGCAAAATTTATCTCTTTTGCTGTTCCAGCTTTAGTTTTGCTCATAGGTTATTTATAGTTAAATTCCTTATTACAAGTATTTTATCGGATTGGTATTTGTATCCGAAATTTGGACTGCAAATGTATGAAAATTTTCTTTAATATAATCATATAATAATTGGCAAGTAAATTGTTCACTTTCGTAATGTCCCACATCTGCGATAATCATTTTGTCTTCGGCATCGAAAAATTCATGGTATTTTACATCGCCTGTTATGTAGATGTCTGCTTTGGAAGCTTTGGCTTTTTTTATCAAAAAGGCTCCACTACCTCCACAAAGTGCAACTTTCCTTATGGGTTTATTGCGTAAAGCACTATGGCGAATGCAGTTGGCACCTGTTATTCTTTTAAGTCTTTTTAAAAAACTTTCTTCATCAACTGCTTCTTTCAAGCTTCCTATTATCCCCGCTCCTATCTTTTTTGATTTATTTTCTATGCTGTAAATGTCGTAGGCTACTTCCTCATAGGGATGGGCTTGCTTCATCGCTTGTAACACATTATTTTTGATATGGGCAGGAAGAATTGTCTCCAAACGATATTCCCCTTCCAGGTGCCTTTGGTTAATTTCGCCAATAAAAGGAGTGGCGCCGGGCAATGCTCTATAAGTTCCTTCTCCTTTCGTGGCAAAGCTACATTGGTCATATTGGCCAATATATCCTGCCCCTGCCTCAAACATTGCTAAACGTACCTTTTCCAGATAATCAAAGGGTACATAAGTAACTATCTTTAATAGGCTATGGGCTTGCTCTTGAAGAATATTTATATGGTGAAGTCCCAACTTTTCAGCAAGTAATTTATTCGTCCCTCCAATTACATTATCGAGACTGGTATGGGCGGCATAAAGGGCAATATTATTTTTTATGGCAAAGATTACCGCTCTTTCCACATAGTTACTTCCATTGAGTTTCTTTAATCCTCCAAAAATTATTGGATGATGAGAGATAATTAAATTAGCTCCTAGTGCCTTTGCTTCTTGCAATACTAATTCGGTAATATCGAAGCTGATAAGTACTTTTGTAATTTCGGTTTTTAAATTCCCGACAATAAGTCCCGAATTGTCATAAGATTCTTGTAGCATTGGAGGAGCCAGCTGTTCTAATTTATTTACTAATTTCCCTATGGTCATTGCAATACTGTTTTTATTTTACAAACAAGATAAGCTTGCTCTTACGTATAAGTAGCGCTATCTATTACAAAAGTACTGAAAAAGACAATTACTTTGTCATCAACCTATTTATTACAACTATATTTGTTGCCCCAAGAGTGATGTTTGTTGGATTGATATTTTTCAATATACAATGTAGAAAATATAAGAAAATTTATTTTTGTTAAAATATGATAGATTAGTATCTTTGGACTTTATTATTATATAACAAGCATAATGATTTTTTTTAGTTTCCTCCATAGGGTCATGATTAAAATAGTGTTCTATGACTTTATGCCGGATAATTAATAAACTATAAATAGAAACAATATACTTAAATTAAATAATTATACAATATGAAAAAAAGAACCATAGTAGCATTGCCCGGTGATGGTATCGGTCGTGTAGTTTTAGAGGAAACCATTAGAGTACTTGATGCCGCCGGTTTTGAAGCTGATTATGTTGAGGGCGATATCGGATGGGAATTTTGGAAGAAAGAAGGAAACCCATTACCCCAACGAACCCTTGATTTATTGGCAAAACATAAGATTGCCCTTTTTGGCGCTATTACTTCCAAACCCAAAGATGAAGCCGCAGAGGAATTATCCACTGAATTAAGAGATAAAGGATTGATTTATTCGAGCCCTATTGTCGGATTGCGTCAACATTTCAACTTGGATATTTGTATCAGACCTTGCAAAACTTATGTTGGCAATCCCCTTAATTTTATCCGTCGTGGTGCTGATGGAGGAATAGAAGAACCGGAAGTTGATGCGGTAATTTATCGCCAGAATACGGAAGGACTATATGGAGGTGTAGAATGGTCAAATCCCGATAAACAGGTTTATGATGCTTTTATGACTCATCCTAAGTTTAAGAAGAACTTTGGCAGTGTGCCTAAAGAAGAAATTTCTATCTCCACACGTATTTTTAGTAAAGGAGCTACCGAAAGAATTCTTAGAGCAGCATTTGAGCATGCCAAAGAGTATTCTTATAAGTCAGTTACATTATGTGAGAAACCTAATGTGGTAAGAGAAACTTCCGGCATGATGTATAAAATGGCCCTTAAAATGCAGAAGGAAGAGTATCCTTCCATTGAGTTGTGGAATACTAATATTGACGCACAGATGATGTGGCTGACAAAAAATCCTGAGAATTATGGGGTAATCGTTGCCGGAAATTTATTCGGTGACATTATCAGCGATGGGTTTGCCGGTTTAATAGGAGGTTTGGGGTTTGCTTGTTCTGCTCAGATGAGTGCCGATGGCATTGCCGTTTTTGAGCCAACTCATGGCTCTGCACCCAAGTATGCCGACTTTAAAACAAGTATTGTCAATCCTATTGCCATGGTAGAATCGGCCTGTATGATGCTCGATTATATCGATGAAAAAGCAATTTCTACAAAAATACGTAGGGCGGTGGCAGATGTTGTTGCCGAAGGAAAAGTACGTACTTACGATATGATGAAAATGAGTGGACGCCCCGATGTTATAGAAAAAGGTGCTGCCTCAACACATCAAATGGCAGAAGCTATTATTGCTAAA
This sequence comes from Bacteroidales bacterium, assembly GCA_015493685.1. Classification (GTDB taxonomy): domain Bacteria; phylum Bacteroidota; class Bacteroidia; order Bacteroidales; family UBA1556; genus UBA6267. The sequence goes on along the minus strand of WGCS01000075.1, from coordinate 2,781 downwards.
ATTAACCAATAGCATTATCACCATAGAAATATAAATCAAAGTATAATTATAAGGCTTAACTTCTTAATTCAAGGTCCTAATACTGGCGTGTTTTTCCTTACTAAATTATACTTTGATTTTTCTTGTATTATTATATTATAATGAAATAGAATTAGTTAACAAAGTATTGTATTATGAATAAAGAGGTAGAAAAATTATGGGGAGAGGAATTATCTTGGATTGAGGATGATTCATTAAGAGAGGCAACAGAACATACCTGGGAATTGGCGTTGGAACGTTCGGTACTAAAGGCTGAAGATCTCAATCGTATTCCTTTTACTCTTCTTGTGGGTCCCGATCTTAAAGTTACTTTTATGGACCATAAGCGTTCGGTAGTACATATTGCTCGTGATGCCGGCAGGAAGATAAATGAGATGTACCATGGTGAACTTACTGTTGATATGGATGTACTTATTGCCGGAGCCATTTTAGCTGATGTTGGCAAACTTCTTGAGTATGAACTCGATAAAGAAGGTAATGCAGTCCAAGGAAATTATGGTAAATACGTTCGTCATCCCTTTAGTGGAGTAAGTATTGCGGAGCAATGCAATGTGCCTGCTGAAGTATGTCATATTATTGCCGCTCATGCCGGAGAAGGCAATATGGTAAAACGAACTACGGAAGCCTATGTAGTTCACCATGCTGATTTCATGACCTTTCTTCCTTTTAAAGAGCGACTTATAATTAAATAAATAAGATGAATCTATTTCCTGTCATTTTGAATGGGAATTACGATTTTTTTAATGGCCAATGAGCCATTGGGAATGTTAGTATTTATTCCTTTTAGTATTTATCTGTGGATAACGGTTTTCAAAAAGGAGGAAAATACTGTCATAACAAGCACAATTTAAACACTAAAGATTATTATAATGACTATTATTGAAAAAATATTAGCTCAACATGCCAATAAAGCTTCGGTAAAACCGGGTGAGATTGTGGATGTGGAGATTGATGCCCGTGTAGCCCGTGATTTTGGCGGTGCTAATGTTATTAAAAATTTAATAAACAATGGCTTGGGGCTCCAGGATGCCTCAAAAACTTATTTGACTTTCGATACCAATCCGGGAGGATCGGATCAGAAGTATGCGGCCAATCAGCAATATTGTCGAATGTTTGCCCGCGAAAATGGAATTAAAGTTTTTGATATTGATACCGGTATTGGTACACATCAGGCCATAGAGCGGGGTTTGGTACAGCCTGGAGGAACCTTTGTTTCTACCGATTCACATGCTAATATTATGGGTGCTATTGGTGCCTTTGGGCAAGGAATGGGCGATCAGGATATTGCCGCCGTTTGGGCTAAGGGAAAAGCATGGTTTAAAGTGCCGGGTTCGGTTAAAATTATACTTAATGGTCAACGACCCAAAAATATAGCCGCTAAAGATATTATTCTTAACTTATTAAATATTTTTGGTGCCAATAAATTATTGGGGAAAGCGGTGGAGATTTATGGTGATGCGGTGGAAGATTTTACCCTTGACGAGCGAATTACAATCTCTTCTATGGGAACGGAAATGGGCGCAATAATTGTCTTGTTTACTCCTAATGATACCATATATAAGCGTTTAGAAGAACTCAGTGGTAAAAAGTCTTCCCCTATCTTTGCCGACGACAATGCGGAATATGATGCTGTTTATCAGGTTGATATATCAACTTTTGTAACTATGGTTGCCAAGCCCGGCCATCCTCACGATGATACTTCAGTGGCAGACGTGAAAAGAACAAAAATTGATTCTGCATTTATTGGTAGTTGTACCAATGGTAGAATGGAAGACTTGCGTATTGTAGCTGAAATACTAAAGGGAAAACATGTGGCTCCCGGAGTTGTTTTAAAAATAGTACCTACCACCGATGCCATTTGGCAGCAGGCGCTCGATGAGGGCCTTATTAAGATTTTTAAAGAAGCAGGGGCTTTAGTATCCAATGCAGGATGTGCAGGATGTGCTGCCGGACAAGTGGGGCAAAATGGACCGGAAGAAGTTACTATTTCTACGGGAAATAGAAACTTCCCCGGCAAACAAGGTCGCGGTGAAGTATATCTTGCCTCTCCGGCTACAGTAGCACTTTCTGCTGTTGCAGGTTATATAACTGATGAAATGGTGGAGAATGATATTCCCGTTGAGTTTGAAACAAAAGGCCTTAAATTGCATCCTCATAAAAATGCAGAAAGTAAAAAAACAGAAAAACCTTTTGTGGTGGAAGGACGTGCATGGTTAATATTGCAAGATGATATTGATACAGATATGATATTTCATAACAGATATCTTACCATTACCGATATTAATGAAATGGGTCAATATACTTTTGATAATTTGGAAGCTTACGAAGACTTTTCCAAGAAAGCACAGAAGGGTGATATTGTTATTACAGCGAAAAATTTTGGAGCAGGAAGCTCACGTCAACAGGCTGTTGATTGCTTTAAATCTCTCGGTATTAGCTGTATTCTTGCCGAATCTTATGGCGCTATTTACGAGCGTAATGCCATTAATGCTGCGATGCCCATTCTTACCTATTCTCCTCAGATGATTGATGCTGTCGATTTAAAAGATGGAGATACTATTCGTGTGGATTTTGTGAAAGGAATCCTTACCAATTTAAAGAATGCTAAATCTGTGGAAATAAATCCATTCTACGAAGTACAAAAGGAGATTTATCTAAATGGTGGATTGCTCTAGGATTCTATTATATAAACCAATCTCCCTTTGAAAAAAATAAAATTAATTTTATTTTTTTCAAAGGGAG
>WGCS01000074.1 GCA_015493685.1 Bacteroidales bacterium | reverse complement strand
AACCAAATTATCCTCAACAATTTCATAGCCCAACTTCTCCATAAGTTTTTCCGTCCAAATTTCTTCTATTGTATTATTCTTATTACGGAATAATATGGACTTTGTAAGTTGAGGAATCACTTTAAAGCCACCACTATTATGATTAAATTGAATGGATAACTTAGCAAATGTATTTTGCAAGTCACCTTTAATAATAAGGTCTTCGGGAGCACCACTAATAAGTTTACCTTCTTCGACAAGCCATAACTTATCGGCAGTTTGAATAGCTAAATCAAGTTCATGGGTTGCCATAAGTATTGCCTTATCTTCGTTATGGGCCAATTGGCGAAGGAGTTTTGTTATTTCAACGCGATTTATTAAATCGAGGTGAGCTGTTGGTTCATCAAGTATTATTATCGGACATTGCTGTGCCAATGCTTTGGCAATCATCATACGTTGCTTTTCTCCATCACTAAGTTGATGTACCAACTGATTTTTCATTTTACCAATGCCAACCATATCAATGGCTTGTTTCACAATTTCATGATCGTTTGCACTTAGTTTACCAAGCCAATTGGTATAAGGAAATCGCCCGGAGCTAACCATTTCGTAAACGGTAAATGAAGGAGCATATACAGCCGATGTTAAAACTATGGCAATGGACTTTGATATGGTATTGAGAGTTGGTATTCCATTGATTATTATTTCTCCTTTTAGCTGCTTCTGCAAATTGCACAGGCTACGTATCAATGTTGATTTACCACTGCCATTGGGACCCAATAAGGCCGTAAGCTGACCTGAGAATAATTGCAAATTTAGATCAGAAAGTATCACTTTCTCATTATTATTTTGTCGGTAACCAACACTTAATTCAGTAGCCTGAAGCCTAATTTTTCGATGAGCACTAACTTCTTGCATGGCTATTCTTATTTTGTAAAATTATCCAAATAATAATTGGTGCACCAAAAATAGCTGTAACCGAATTTATAGGTAGAACAACAGCACTGCCAGGCCATTGAGAAATGATATCGCATACTAGCATCAGCAATGCCCCCAATAGAAGTACTGCCGGTAAAATAATGCGATGATCAGAAGTTTTAAATAGATTACGTGCCAAATGAGGAACGGCAACACCAATAAAAACTATGGGTCCGGCAAATGCAGTAACTACACCGGCCAGAATACTACTGATAACAATTACAGAAATACGAACAGTCTTCACTGAAACCCCCAATGAAGCAGCATATTCTTCATTGATTAACAAAGCATTAAGAGGTTTTATTAATTTTAAACTGTAGAGTATTGCAACTACAACAAAACTTGCTAATAGTATAATCTGAATCCAGGAGAATCCTCCAAGACTACCAAAAGTCCAAACAATAAATTGTTGTAATAATTCCGGTGTACTAAAATATTGCATTACACTCACCAAGGCAGCAGTAATACTTCCAAACATAAGGCCAACTATCAAAAGAGAAAAGGTATCTTTCACCTTCGTTGCCACCGCTAATACAGCCAATAGCACCACCAAAGATCCAATTATGGAAAATAGGCTCAGTCCACCTGCCAATAAAAAAGAGGTGCCCAGATAAGTAGCCCCGCCAAAAAGCACAAAAGAGGCAACTCCAAGGCTTGCGCCACTACTTATTCCCAATACAAAAGGACCGGCTAATGGATTACGAAAAAGCGATTGGAGCAATAAGCCCGCCACAGGTAAAGCCATACCCACCAATAGGGCAGCAATAGTTTTTGTTAACCGCAATTCACGAATGATATATATATTGGCAGAATCTCCATGTCCATAAAATAATGTATTGATAAAATCGGATAAAGGAATCCATACACTTCCTGCCATTAAATCAGCAAATATAGCCACTACTAATACAAGCAATAGTATAACAAACTTACTGTTTTGTCGCTTTTTTAAATCCATTATTCCTTTGTTGTATATGATGTATCACTTAACTTTGAATAAAAAAGACACTCTTCAGGATATTGCTTATGATGAAATATACTTATTAAATCGGCTAATATTAAGTCGGGGCGGCAAACACCTTCTTCCCAATAATTATTAGCGCCATCAGCCCGTACTTGTTTCATATTATTATACACCTGTTTCTTTTTAAAGGCCTCAAAATCCATATACTTGGAATTTGCTTTAAGCAAATTCTGCAACGAAAGCGCAGGTGCTTCAATCCAGAAATCTGCATTAAACTGATATTTTATTACCGACTCTAAACTTAAAGCCAAACTGGCTGTTCCCTCCGTATTAGACCAGTGATAATTACTGCCGGCATCATGAATCAATAGGGCCTTATAGCTTTTGCCAGCGGGCATATACCATACATCTTTATAAAGACCTCCAACAAGCACATCCTTTTTGTCAGCAAAAGTTTGAGCCTTAAGTTTAAGCGTATTATAACGCTTCGCAATGGCAGAAAATAAGCTGTCAGCTTCGCGCTCTTTATGCACAATAAGGCCGATTATCTTTATCCATTCTGCCCTACCCAAAGGATTGTTTTCGAGCCAATCGGCATTATATAGCACAGGTATTCCGGCCTTTGTTATTATGTTATCCTTACTCCTGTCAGAGCTATAAGGAGTTTGAATATAAACGGATGGATTTGATGCCAGCAACTGTTCTATATTAAGTTGCTCATTACCTCCAAGCTGAGTAATTTTATGCTTATCGATGCCTTGTCTGATAAAAGAATTATACACATAATTCTTTTTGGAAACAGCAACCACATTCTTAAGAGAATGTAAAGCCTCTAGAAAACCAATATTAGAGGCTGAACTTAGCGCAATACGGCTTACAGGCACCGGAATTTTATAGTCTACCTCGGGCCATAAACTATCTTGCTTTGTATTTTTTGGATATAAAATATAGCTTACCCATTTCTGTCCTTCCAGCCATGGATTCAATAAATATATTATTTGATAGCTCCCATGATTCTCTACCTTAATATTCTTAGTATAAGTAAAATGAGTGGTGAAATTAAAGAAAGGATGCGAAATACTTATGCTTTTTGTTTTTATTTCTTTGCTAGTTCTATGCTCACCTGAAGGCTTACACGAAAACAGCATCAATAGTAATAATCCAAAAAAATATATACCACGCATATTACACTATTAAAATTAATATTGGCAAAGATAGAATTCTTCTTATAGAAATAGTCAATAAGCCCATTTTTATTATAAAGATTTTTTTGCTGATAAATTAAAAAAACCTGTATTTTAGTAATTTAATATAAAATAAGAATACAGTGACTCTTAAGACTACTAATGGACGAAGAAAGGAACTTTATGACTATCCCGTAAAAATTCTATTGGCACTAATAGAATCAATTAAAGGAGATATTAAGTTTCATAAATGGTTATTAAACAACGGCTATCCTGAACTTGCGGCTTTAGTTTCTGCTTTACAAGCAGATCAAGAGGCTTTCGATTGGCTTATGCAAAACAAATTTAACCATTATGCGGCCTTTTGCAATGCCGTTGATGACGACGATCAGGCTATAATATGGTTGGTGAAACATAAATTCAACTTTTTAATAGTGCTCAATGATGCCATTAATAAAAAGCCCGGTGCAGAAGAATGGCTCGTAAAAAACAATCTTAAAATATTTGTGGTTATTGCCAATAGGATTTTACAACTTAAGCAAGACCAGAATGTAAACTATGCTGATTACCATAAAATTCACTTTAACTAAACTCTTTTTCTTTGAAAGTAAGAAGTAATAAAATAGCAGATATACTCTCCTATTACCAGCAAAAATTAACAGAACATTATAATAATGATGAAGCCAAAAGTTTGATTCGTCTTCTTATTGCAGACTTTGTTGATATTCCAAAACATACCATTAGTCTTAATCTTGATAAGCGCATAAGTGAGTCAGAACTCTTACTAATTCATTTTGGTGTTAAGGATTTACTTAGAGACAAACCCATACAATATATTCTGGGTAAAGCTGAGTTTTTGGATTGGAATTTCAAAGTACAGCCTGTAGTGCTTATTCCCAGACCGGAAACCGAAGAGCTTGTTTTACTTGCCTTTGAAGCAATAAAAAACAAATCGGAGCTCAAACTTTTGGATATTGGCACAGGCAGTGGTGTAATTGCCATTTCAATGGCTAAAAAGTTAGCTATTAAAACTTATGCTATAGATATTTCTCCATCGGCTATTGCTATTGCCAAGGAAAATAGTCATAAAATAGAGGCAAAAGTGAAATTTGAATTGATGGATATCCTTGATCCTTCTCAATGGAATAAGCTTGATTATCAGTGGGATGTTATCATAAGCAATCCACCTTATGTACGAGAGCAAGAGAAAACGATGATGCAAGCCAACGTAACTGATTACGAACCACATTTGGCCTTATTTGTTGACGATGATGATGCTTTATTATTCTATAGAAATATTGCGCTTTATGCCACCCATAGGCTTAAACCAAGTGGGGAAATTTGGTTCGAAATCAATGAGTATTTATCGGATAAACTCAGGGTTTTAATGTTGAAATACTTTTTTTCTGTCGAAATAATCAACGATTTTAGAGGGCGAAAAAGATTCTGCCATGCCAAAACATTACGTCTAAAGCGATAATCTATTGCCAGGGGTCGAGGTGAGTATTAGGGCAGGCATAAATATCTAATTGTCCCAAACTTAAAATAGAAGTAGCAGATTCTTTCTGAACCAGAGCTTCTTCATTCGAAGGGTCTATCTTTAATATTTCAATAAATAAATTTACCGCATTGGCATATTCATTCTTCTTGATATGCACTTTTGCCAATTGAAATCGAGCTTCAATAATATCAGGATCAGCCATAATTTCATCTTTAAGCACTTCCATCAGCATATCCAATTTGCTTTGTTGAAGAAGGCGTTCAAAATCTTGAATATTCATAATAATTATGTCTAAAAAAAGTTCACAAAAAAAGGGTAAGCTACTTATATCGCACCGCTCAACCACCTACCCTTGCTACCTTCCGGTCCTGGGGGAGTTCAGCAGGAGCTGGTCGTATAAGACTTACCCAGCTGCAAAGATAATAAGTTGCCATTCAAAAACAACAAAGAATATATATTTTTTATTTTACACTTATCTTGCTAGAACTCTATTAATTATGAATTTTTTTCATTCTTTAATGCATTATTTTTTAATAAAAGCAGGTAAATAAAAGCATAAAATACTCCTAAAAACAAAATATTGACCAGTATTATCGCCCAATTTGACTTAAGGATGGTATCAAGAAAAATACTTAATGCCACTTGAAATAGTATGGTAGCACCAATAAATATGGAAATTGAATAATGGGGCCATCCAATACGAAGAAGCAGATGATGAATATGGGTTTTATCAGCACGAAAAGGGCTGTGATGTTTTATGACCCTCTGCCCTGCTACACGTAGCATATCAAACACCATCAAAGAAATAAAAGAGAATGCAATTGCCGGGGCAAACCTAAATTTATATGGGCTATCAATAAGAGTATTAATACTATCGAATTGTATTAAACTCATCGACATTATCAAGCCAATGGTCATTGTGCCTGTATCTCCCATAAATATTTTTGCCGGAGAATAGTTAAAAAACATAAAGGCCAATAATGCTGAGGATAAAGAAAGTAATGCCAGACTATAATCGTATTGTACTACTAAAAAGAACCAAATTCCCAACATTCCTAAAATCACTACTCCCACAGTAGCTGCCAATAAGTCAATGCCATCGATAAGATTGTATGCATTAATAATAAGCAACATCAATATTATTGTAGATAGATAATCAAATAAAACGCCATAGGGTTCCGGAACAAAATGTTGAAAATAATAAATATTAACATGGGCAAATAGTACTAAGATAAGAATAGCCAGTGTTTGCCCCACTAATTTAATCCAAGGAGTAACCTCAAAAATATCATCTCTGATTCCAAGCGCAAACATCAAAAATGCACTGCTAAAAATCATTCTATAATCCGGATAGTTTACCAAATCGGAAAACAAAATAAAACTCAAGGTCGAAGCAAGAAATATGGCTAAACCACCCAAGGCAGATACCTGATTATGATGAATACGTCGATAATTTAGAGGTACAAAGAGATTATTAGCAGCAGCCACTTTTATTAATATTGGTAACAATATCAAGGTTAATATAAACGAAAAAACTACTCCTAATATTAATTTATCCATGGTTTAAATAGGTTGACAAGAGAGATGAAATTGGCTTCTCGATAAAGAAAAACCCTTTTCATATTTCAATAAAGCTTAGAACCAGCCTTTAAGTTTATTTTTAGCTTCTTCTTCGAGTTTCTTCTTTAGCTTTGCTTCCTCTTCTTTCTTCTTACGTTCCAGCTCTTTTTTCTGCTTATCAATTTCCTCTTGAGCTTTCTTTTGCATCTCTTGTTTCAATCGTTCTGCTTCATCGGCAGCTTGCTTTTTAAGCTGCTCTGTTTGTTTATTAATTTCATCGGTAATGGCATCTTCAACAGCTGATTTCGACTGTTTAAAATCCAAGGCTACCTTGGGTTTGCTTGTGGTCCCTGTTAATAAAATATCCACATCAATATTATCACTCATACTGATTGAAGCTCCCGCAGCATTGGCCTGATTAATTAAAGTATTGATGGCCGTATTGGCAGTATTGCCCAATTTCTGGCGAGGAATTTTCATATTTACATTGTATTCTATCTCTTGATTTAGGTATGTTGTTCCCGAAACTTTTATTGGCATTCCATTTACTTTAGCATCAAAGGGTTTCACTATTAATTTACCATCGACAATGGCGTAAGGAATAGCAACAGGATCCACGCTAAGTTTTTTCAGTTCATTAATTTTAAGCGCATCAGCCATAGCTTCAATGCTCTTAGCTCCTTCAATTGTTATGGCAGAGGTTGACAATAGTCCTTTGGCATTAACGGATTTCAAATTTGGATTCATGTGCTTATCCAGCTTGCCCCTGTAGGCCAAAAGACTTGAAAAGTCTCCTTTTACATATTGCATAATGGGAGCTAATTTCTTTACCATATCAAGGGCTTGATAGGTTTTGTTGAAATTAAAATGGTTAATTCCCAAAATCATAGCCACTGAAGGACTGTCAATATTAGTAGAATTATAATAACCATTCATTTCCATATTGCCACCCAGCAACTCCATTTTTAACTTATCCAATGACACCTTTTTATTGGCCATAGACACATTCCCAAATATGGTTTTAATATTTATATTATCATACTTAAGCCTACCTATAACACATTGAATATTAAAATTAATATTTGCCGGCACATCAAATGCCTTCATAGGCTCCGATTCCGTATTGGAAACTGTTTGCTGCTCCTCTTGTTTATTCGTATTTTCTTCATCCGCCATAAGAGCGTTAATATTCAGATAATCAGCACTTAGCTGAATACGTGCTTTAAGAATTCCGTCATTTAGAGCATAAGCAAAGTAATTGTACACCTTTCCGCTAACATCTATAGTGTTCTTATTATAAGTAGCATTAAATGCACTTAAATTGATAAAGCGAGGAGTAAAATCCATGGCTGCATTATGAATAACGATACCTGTCGGATAGTCAACATCCTTATAGACAAATTCTTTTAGAATCATACTCCCTGAAGCTTTAAATCGGCTATATCTCCCCTTATCCAGATCAGACTGTTTTCCTTTGATATTCAAATTAGTTTTAAAAACACCACTTAATTTCATGCTTGACTCCATGGGGTAAACTTGGGATAATGAAGCTAAATTAAAACGTCCTTTAAAATGAGCATTAATAGCTGGATCACTAAGAGGCGTTCTTAGTTTTAAACTAATATCCATTGGGTTGCCTGCAATATTAAAATGAAATTTTGAGACATCAATTTGCATTTTATCCATATCAGAACTTGGACTATTTATTCGTGTAATAATTTGAATGTTATTTACTGACTTGGGCAAATCGGGATATTGAAATTTGGCATCCTTTACTTTAATATTTAAACCAAAAGCAGGCATCAGTATATCACTATACCAACCTTTAACCCAGCCGTTGACAGCTACATTACCTTGCGCTTTAATGCCTTCGTAACCCTGCATATAAAACGCAGGTACCAAGGACATTAAACTCTTAAAGTTTGCTTTGGGCGCACTGTATTTCAAATTAACATAAATATCTTTTGGCATGGCAACAAAACCATTAAATACTAATTGTAAACCATTGATAGATAATTTATTGTCTTTGAAAATATATTTTGAAGAATCTAAGTCTGTTACTAATTTTGCTGCAAAATCAATTTTAGCATTCTTCATATAACTAATTCCATCCATTTTATATGTCAGCTTATCGATGGTCGAGTGTAAATTTAAATTGGCATTATTTGCTGTTAAATCTCCGCTAAGCAATAAATTAAGATTTCTTATAACACTTGACATATTAGCCTCTTTATCATCGTAACGAATATTGGCATTACGAATTTCAAAGGAATGAAGGATAAAATGCATTTTATTGGAGGAACTACTACTATCATCCTTATTTACAACTTGTGCTGTTTTATCATCCTTGGTAATATCCCAATTAGCTTGTGAATTTTTCAATACCAAAAGGTTTATAGTTGGATGTTCCATCACCACTTTTGTAATTTCATAATTCCCTGAAAATACACTAGATAAATCAATGGTAAAACGAATATTATCACCGGCAAAAAGAGTATCGCTTTTGAAATTATCGAGACCTCTTACCGTTAATCCCTTTAGCGAAAATGTAAAATCCGGAAAATCGTGAAATAGAGTCATGCCCACATCGGCAAAATCAACTTTAGCATTAATATTATTGTTAATTTCATCCTTTGCATATTTGGTTATTTCATCTTTGAAAAAAAATGGAGTAACGATTATTGCCAAAATAAAAAGTAGAATTACTACTATTGTAATTTTTATTATCTTCTTCAT
>WGCS01000073.1 GCA_015493685.1 Bacteroidales bacterium | reverse complement strand
CTATAAGTCTGCCGAATATAAGTTATATGCCCACAAAGTTAGAAATATTTTCTTTGAAAAAATCATTAAAAATTTTTCTTACGGATTTCGGTAGTTTTCGTAATACATAAAATATAATTGAAAAATAGATATAATTATTAAGTAATTTTACCCCCATTATAAAAACAATATTTTATGGAACTAAAACTAGGAAAGCCAATCGCATTTTTTGATCTGGAAACTACAGGTATTAATGTCAGTAAGGACCGGATTGTAGAAATAGCAGTTATAAAAATATATCCTGATGGGAGGGAAGAGACCTTGGAACAACGGATAAATCCGGAGATGCACATTCCCGTTGAGACCTCTGAAATTCATGGTATCTACGATGAGGATGTGAAGTTGATGCCTACTTTCAGAGAATTTGCCTCTGAATTAGCGCAATTTTTAGGCAATGCAGATTTTGCCGGTTACAACTCCAATCGCTTTGATGTTCCACTATTGGTGGAAGAGTTTTTAAGAGTGGACTATGATTTTGATATGAAAAATCGTCGTTTACTCGATGTGCAGAATATTTTTATGCGAATGGAACAACGAACATTAAGTGCAGCATATAAGTTTTATTTAAATAAAGATTTAAAGAATGCACATAGTGCATTAGCTGATGTTACTGCTACTTATAAGGTTTTGAAAGCACAGTTAGACCGTTATAATAAGGTGGAGTTTACCGATAGAAAAGGGGAGGTGAGTATGCCGGTAGTAAACGACATTAATGCTTTATCTGATTTTTCTAGCTTTAATAAGAATGCAGATTTAATAGGGCAAATAGTATTCAATGAAGAGGGAGAGGAGATTTTTAATTTTGGAAAATATAAGGGCAGAAAAGTTGCTGAGGTATTTCAACGAGAACCTCAATATTATGAATGGATGATGCGTGCTGACTTCCCAAAATACACCAAGAAAATTCTTACTTCCATTAAATTGCGTAATTTTAATTCATAAAAATACTTGCATTGGCAAAGCGAAAAAAATACAATAAGAAACTCTATTTTATTATTGCAGTGGCATCTCTGATAATAGTACTAGCCTTTGCATTTATTTTTCGACGACCAATAATTTATTATAGTAAAATTGTTTACCACAAGGTATTTCTAAAAGGAAATAAGCAACAAGTATTTATCAGCAGGCCAACGAATCTTAATGGAGAGATTTTTATTCCCGACGCAGAGGTGTTTGGCATTGATATATCTCGGCATCAAGGATTTATCAATTGGAATAAGTTGGCAAAATTTAAATTTTCGTATCACCGAATAGACTTTGTGTATATCAAAGCCACCGAATCGGATTATTGGAGTGACAATAGTTTTCAACGTAATTGGGATAAAGCAAAAAAGAAAGGCTTTTACCGTGGCGCTTATCATTTCTTTGATCCCCAAAAGAAGGCACAAGAACAGATGCATAAATTCTTTGATATCGTTCATTTACAATCGGGAGATTTGCCGCCAATGCTTGATGTTGAGAAAGAGAGTACTCTCTCCACCAACGAATACCGAAAAAGAGCGTTGAATTGTCTGCTGTTGATGCAACAACATTATCATATAAAACCCATTCTGTATATTAATCAGAATTTTTATAAAGCCTATTTCTCCAGTCCCGAATTTAATGATTACCCTTTGTGGATATCGCGACTAAGTAAAAACATGCCAAAACAAAAAAATTGGGTCTTTTGGCAATTTACGCATACTGCCATCGTTAGTGGCATTGATGAATTTGTGGATTTAAATGCTTTTAACGGAAGCGCATTGGATTTCAAATTATTATTAAAACCGTAACAGGAAGATATAGTATTTGAATACAATGCGTAGCAAACAAACTAAATAAGTAAAATTCACACTATTAATAGTAACAATAAATGGAAGTCTATGAAAATTATTTGTATTGGAAGAAATTATATTCTTCATGCCAAGGAACTAAATAATCCTGTTCCAAAAATTCCTGTATGGTTTATGAAGCCTGAGACTTCATTAATTCTTAAAAATCGTCCGTTCTTTTACCCTGAATTCTCGCAAGATATTCATTTTGAAACCGAGCTTGTTTACCATATTTGCAAAGTAGGAAAATATATTGAAGAGAAATATGCCCATACATACTATGATTCTGTGGGTGTTGGTTTTGATTTTACTGCCCGGGATTTACAATCTGAATATAAAGCCAAAGGATTGCCTTGGGAACCGGCAAAAGCCTTTGATGGCTCCGCTCCTGTGAGTAGCTTTATTCCTATTTCAGAAATTGAAGACATCCATAATATTAACTTTAGTATGAACAAGAATGGTTTATTAACCCAAAAAGGAAATAGCAAGGATATGCTTTTCTCCATTGATAGAATTATCGCTTATATCTCGCAATTTGTTACCCTTAAAATTGGTGATTTGATATATACCGGCACCCCGGCCGGAGTGGGACCTATCGAGATTGGTGATAAGCTGGAAGCCTATATTGGTGATAAATTAATGTTAAGCACCCGTATTAAATAATAGTTGACACCCTAATTTAACCATTTTAAAATTATATCTGTAATGAAACTTAATTTAAGATCTATTTTTGCCTATTGGTTTAAAATACTTAAGATCTACTTCTTTTGGCTCTTCCTATTTATTCTATGGAGAGACCTTTTTATTCTAATAAATCATTCTTTAATTTACAGTTCAGGAGTTAACAATGCCGATTTATACCCCATATTATGGCATGCTTTGGAGTTGGATTTCTCCATGGCAAGTTATATTATGGTATTTGTTTATTTGTTCCTTAGCATAGCCCTATTTATTGATTCCAAATTTATTAATAAGTTAATTAATAGTTATAACTATATACTTATTGTACTCTATTCACTTCTGGGAGTTGGTGAAATTGCTCTTTATCCCGAATGGAAAACTAAAGTGAATGCCAAAGCATTGGAATACCTTACCAGACCTGCTGAAGTAATGGGCTCCAATAAAACAGGAGATACAATATGGCAATTGTTGCTCTGGATACTAATTTCAGTAGCAGCCATTTATCTGTATAAATACATTGCCGGTAAAAGGGCTGTATTACAGCCTCGTAGCAATGTTTTTATTCGGTATATTGTTATTTTCTTTACCGGTGTGGGAATTTTTATTGGCATGCGAGGTGGTATTCAAGAAATACCCATTAGTTTGAGCCAGAGCTATTTTTCAAAGAAGGATGTAGTGAATGATATTTCTGTTAATTCGGGATGGAATTTGGTTTATAATATTTTGAATACTGAAAAAATTAATGATGTCAATATATTTAAAACCTATCCGCAGAAAGAAGCTCAAAGTATAGTTGAACAATTGCATTATTGTAAAAAAGATACGACGATAAGTATCATCAATCAAGCACAACCAAATGTATTATTTATTATTCTAGAAAGTTGGAGTGGTGATTTGGTCGGTGCTTTGGGAGGTAAAAAAGGCATTACACCAAATTTTGACAGATTGAGCAGAGAAGGTTTATTTTTTACTCATTTCTATGCCAATGGAAATCGCAGTCAGCAAGGTTTGGCCGCCATTTTAGGTTGCTTCCCTGCTTTACCAATTACCACACTCACTACCCAGCCCGAGAAAATGCGCAAAACGGCTACCATCACCTCAGTTTTTAATGACCATCACTATAGTACAGCCTTTTATTATGGAGGTGAACTTCGCTATGGGAATATTAAAGCCTACCTAATTCATAATGGTTTTCAGACCATAAAAGAAGATGCCGACTGGGATTCTTCTATCCCTCGTGGCAAGTTAGGTATTCATGATGGATATATGTTTACTTTGCTTGCTAAAGCTTTAGAAAAGACAAAACAGCCTTTCTTTGTTGACTACTTTACTTTGAGTAGCCATTCGCCCTATGACCAACCCATGAAGCCTCATATTAAGTGGAACGACAGTGAAGATGATTTTCATAATTCAGTATACTATTCCGATAGTTGCATTGGTAATTTTATGCGCCAGGCAAAACAATCTTCCTGGTATAAAAATACGCTTATTGTTTTTGTCGCAGACCATTCGCATCAAACCTATACTCATCGTTCAATTGCTACTGCAGCATACCGCCATATTCCTTTATTAATTATCGGAGGAGCGCTAAAGAATGAATATAAAGGCAAGACCATAAATACTATTTTTGCGCAGGTAGATATCGGCAAAACCATATTAAAACAATTGCACTTTAATGCAGATACATTTCATTGGAGTAAAGATATGTTTAATCCTTATGAGCCCTCTTTTGCCTATTTTGAACTTAACGAAGGCTTCGGATGGATAAGGGGAGATGGCTATTTATCTTATGATCATTTCAATAAACGATTTATCGATAATACCTATAAAAACAAAACACTAAGAGATAAGATGTATAAGCAAGGAGCAGCTTACCTACAAGAAGTATTTCAAGAATTCATCGATTTATAAGCAGGGAATAATACTATGGATAAAATAAAACAATATATAAATGATGAACCTTTAAAAGCAATGCTTTTCGTCGCTTTATTGCTACGATTGATTGCAGTAGTATTTGCCAAAGGCTTTGGAATGTTTGACGATCATTTTTTGATAATAGAATCTTCGCAAAGTTGGGTTGACGGTGCCGACTATAATTCATGGCTCCCATGGAACCAAGGCGCTAATCCTATTCCCCAGGGACATAGCTTTTTTTATACAGGAATTCATTATTTATTGTTTTTGTTAATGAAATACATTGGCATTTCCAATCCCGATACCAAGATGTATATTATACGTCTTATCCATGCTCTTTATTCCCTCTTAATAATAAGTTTATCGTATAAAATTACCTTAAAGCTATCGGATAAGAAATCGGCTGTTACCGTAGGTTGGATATTAACATTTGCTTGGTTTATGCCATGGTTAAGTGTGCGCAATCTTGTGGAAATAGTTTCAATACCTCCATTGTTGGCAAGTATATGGTTTATTATTAGAGACAACAAACAAACTTTTGGAAAATATTTCTGGGCGGGTTTCATAGGTGCATTAGCATTTTCTATTCGTTTTCAGGCAATTTTATTTATTGGAGGGATAGGTTTGGTACTGCTATTTTTAAAACCCATAAAGAATGCCTTTATCTATGGTATTGGTGTTTTGGCAAGTATTTTGTTGATACAAGGAGGTATTGACTTAGTTATATGGCATCGTCCTTTGGCCGAATTTCAATCGTATGTGGAATACAATCTAACACATAGCGGCGAATATCCCAATGGCCCGTGGTATAACTACCTACTGTTGCTGATAGGATTCTTTGTCCCTCCATACGGACTGCTACTCTTGGCAGGATTCTTTAAGCCGAAGAAAAGTTGGATGATTATGGCTATTCCAACACTGATATTTCTTGCTTTTCATTCTTATTTTCCCAACAAACAAGAACGCTTTATCTTTCCTATTCTACCCATGTATTTAGCCCTTGGCGTAATGGGGTGGAACGCTTTGCTGCAAACGAAACTAAATAAGCCTTTTTGGATTAAACTAACAAAAGTTTCGTGGATATTCTTTTTGGTAGTTAATTTTGTTGTTCTAGGATTTATTACTACTTCGTATTATAAAAGAAGTAGGGTAGAAGCCATGTTGTATTTTTATAATAAAGCACCATTAAAAACTATTGCCATTGATGGCACCAATAAGAATGGATCGCAATTATTACCTCGATTCTATAGTGGTGATAATAATTGGAAAGCACGGTTTATTAGTATCGATAAGCCCTCAGAATATGCAAAAATAAGTCCTTCCGATTCCATTCAATATGTTTTGTTTTTTGCACAAGATAATCTTAAAAGTAGAGTTCAGAAGATTGAAGACAGCTTAGGACCTCTACAACAGGTTTTTGTTGCCACACCAAGTACCATGGATAGATTGCTGCAAAAAATGAATCCCCATAATGCTAATGATACCATCTTTATATACGCAACATCTAAGATAAAAAATATTAAGTAAATGGCTGATACTATAAAATAAAAAATCATTATCTTTGTTGTGTAACATTTCAAAAAAACAAAAGGTTTATACCCTTTTACAATACTACGCTTGGGAAATTATTAATCTAAAAACAGAAGTTGAATTATGCCTACAAACGATACCACAAGAAGGAGTAAAGCTTTTGAGGCTTTAAACATTAGTTCAGACCATAAGCTCATTTTGTCATTGGATGGGGGTGGTATTAGAGGGATACTTACCCTTCAGCTGTTAAAAAAGATAGAAGAAATTGCACAAATGCCTTGTTACGAACTATTTGATATGGTAGCAGGCACTTCTACAGGAGGAATTATAGCTGGTTTATTTGCCGCCTCTAAATCCGCAACTGAAGTAGAAAAATTATACAAAAAACTGGTTACTAAGGTTTTTAAGAAAAGAGACTGGAAAGCCAACCGTTTTTTAAACCCGCCATTATACGATAAGGAGAACTACCGAACTGCTTTAAAAGAACTTATTGGAAATATAAGCATGGAAGAAGCAGTACAGCAATCGAAAGTAGATTTGCTTATTACGGCCAAGGATATCACCGCCGGAGAGGAAGCTTTTTTCGGATGTTTTATCGATATGGAGAATACTACCATAGGTACTTATAAGGATGTTTTGCTCCGTTCAGTAATGGAAGCTACCATGTCTGCGCCAACCTATTTTACCCCTTTGGAACGATTTGTTGACGGAGGATCCACAACCTATAATAATCCTACACTATCGGCTATAATGGAAGCCGTACATTATGGACCTATGAATAAATATGATTTGGATAAACTGACTGTATTTAGTTTTGGTACAGGTACAACGGTTCAATATATCAAACCAGACCAAACATATAATCCCAAAGGTATTGACGCCATGTTTTGGCTTAACTTAATTATGGCCGAGTCGAGCCGTGATGCCAGCGATATGCAAAATAACCTTATACGGTCGGGCTTAATACCAAAACTTGATTATCGAAGATTTCAAATTTCATTTGATCGGGCGGCAATTCATAAAATCCCCAACAAATCCATCGCAGAAATTGATGATACTAAAGAAAATTGGCTGTGGGATTTAACTAATGAAGAACTCCTGGGGATAGAATTAGATGATGTGGGGCGTTTTCCATTAATGGAAATAATTGGTCAATCCATGACAGAATTTATTATGCAATCGGGAGGAGCATTTAAAAACGACCTTTGTGATACCATTAAAAAGCGAGATTTATTGGTAACCTCTTTTGGTGATGTGGCAAGAATAAAAGCTCAGATGCAGGATCCTGATTGGCTTGATAATTACGAAAGCTAATATTATGTTAAATAGAATAGATTCCGGCATTTTTGGATTTAGTAACAGGGTAGTAATCTATGCTGATAAAGATACATATAAGATTATTAAGAAACGTAAATCTAGGATTATTATGAAAGATGGTTTGCAAATACTATCTATGGCTAAGAAAATTAAAGAAGATATTCCTACAGCTAAAATTCAACTTCACATTAGCGGTCCAATTTGCAGCAAAACATTAAAATTTCTTAATGAGAACTCCATAGCAATAGTTCATGAAAAGGCATAGCTTTTTTTACTAAAACTATTGTTGTACTTCATTATTAATGATACTTTTTGTTTTTGCAGAATTTCGCTGCTATCATTAAATTATTTGTAATACTTGCAGTAAGAATCATTATTTGAAATTTGTCAGTTGTAGAATAATTGTAATTATAGGTAAGCTTAATGACTTGTCTGGTATTTCTAATAAATTATTCTAATTTCATTTGTCTTATAATTAATATTATGTTAAATAGCATTTTTATACACTAGCCCATTTAGCCTTGGGATGGCACAGAACTTTTAAATTTCATAAAAGCAATAAATTCTCCATTCTTATTTTAGGAGTGCTTTTCATGAACTATTCTAAGAGTAACTATAAGAAGGATTTTTTACTTGAAACGATTCTATGTGTTTGTCAACGGACTCTATTCAATAAAATACTTCAGCTTAGGTAAAATGAAAAAAAGTCATGGTTTTAGAGAAAAACCATGACTTTTTTAGAATATGTCTTATGAAGTTTTAAACAGTTAATTATTTTCTTTTTCACGACATCCTAAGTTTCCAGATTCTTCAGAATAGCCATAAAGAAAATTTAATTTGGCCGTATATAATTCACGGAGATATTTTCTTTTCAATTTTAATGTTGGGGATAATTCTCCTGTTTCTGTGGTCCAATCCCTACAAGTTAACGCCCATTTTCTAATCTGTCGTGAACGTCCTAAATCCTTATTAATAATATCCACTTCTCGTTGATATCTTTTTATTACTCGTTCATTGGTAACAAGCTCAACATTATTCTGATAAGTAATTTTCTTTCGTGCAGCCCAATTATGGAGAAATTCAAAAGCAGGGCTAATAATGGCAGCAGTAAACTTTTCACCTTCACCAACCACTAATATCTGGTCGATAAATGGTGATTCTTTAGCCCGATTTTCCAATATTTGAGGAGCTACATATTTTCCGGTAGAAAGTTTAAAGATTTCTTTTTTACGATCAGTAATTTTCAAAACTCTTCCATCAATAATTTCCCCAATATCACCGGTATGCAACCAGCCGTCTTTATCAATTACTTCGGCAGTCTTCACAGGATCTTTATAATAGCCAATCATTTGATTGGGACCTTTCATACATATTTCTCCATCTTCTTCTATTTTGACTTTCACATTGCTCAATATGGGACCAACAGTTCCGAAGCGCATATTGCCTTTTCCCTGATAATTCACCGATATTACCGGAGATGTTTCTGTCATGCCATAACCTTCAGCCACAGTAATACCTGCTGCATTAAATGAGCGAGACAAACGTTCTTGTAATGCAGCTCCACCGCTGATAATGGTTTTAATATTTCCACCTAAAGCCTCACGCCATTTACTATAAATAAGTTTATCGGCAACCTTATATTGCATTTTATAGAATGGTGAATTCTGACCGTCTTCTTTATATTCCAAGGCTAGATTTACCGCCCAATAAAATAGATTTTTCTTTACACCGCTAAGTTCGCTTCCTTTTAAAAGTATTTTATCGTATAATTTTTCCAATACTCTTGGCACACTGGTAAAGCCATCGGGTTTAATTTCTTTAAGGTCTTCCCCTACTCCTTCAATACTTTCAGAGTAATATACTGAGCATCCTTTCGACATTACTAAATAATTAACCATTCGTTCAAGTACGTGGCACAAGGGCAAGAAACTCAAATACTTATCTCCTTTATGCACCGGTAATAAATCGTAGGTGCCTTCCACATTAGACATAAAGTTACGATAACTAAGCATTACTCCTTTTGAGCGGCCGGTGGTACCGGAGGTGTATATAATACAGCTCATATCATTGGGATCGATATTATTACGTATTTCTTCCAATTTGGGCATTAGTTCTTTCTTATGCTTTCTACCCTGTTCGAGGATTTCTTCCCAATTACTTATGCCCTCGATTTTGTCTATTGAAAAGACTTGCTCAACACTATCAATAAGTTTTGCGGGTTCAAAAATTTTATCCAGGTGCATTTGCTGTCCTGCAATTACTATGCGTGCATCAGAATGTTTGAGAATATATTCATATTCAATATTTCCCATATTGGTATAAACAGGTACATGAACAACACCAATTTGTCCCATACCCATATCCATAAAATTCCATTCGGGCCTATTATTAGAGATGGTAAGTATTTTATCTCCTTTTTTAAAGCCCATAGCCATAAGGCCCAAGCTAAATTCATCTCTAAATTGAATAAACTCATCAGCGGTAAAACCTTCCCATTTTCCATTACGTTTCACCAATAATACTTCCTTATTGGGATTTATTTCTTTCTGCCTTTCAGCAATTTCAAAAGTTCTTTTAGGTAACATAATTATTTTGTTTTGAGTTTAAATGTCCATGTAAAATAAAATTCAGAGACCACATCCCCTACTTCATCCGTTCCGACCGACTTAACTTTAACAGTTACGCCCTCACCGGTTTTCACAGTATGCTTAATAGCCTCCATAATTTCTTGCGTCTGCTCACAATTAAAGCTAACTCTCGTAATTGCTTTTTTTCTAAAATGTGCTTCCATATCGAAAACGAGCATAGAAATAGGCTTATTGGATTCCATTACGGCATTCATGGCAAGTATCCCTGTGGCAAATTCGGCAGCCATTGCTTGAGCACCAAAATATAAGGATTTGAAAGGATTTTTAGTAATAGTATTAAAAGGGAGGGAAACAGTGGCGCCCACATCATCAATTCTATCAACTCTTAGAGCTGAGAAGAATCCCATTGGCATCCGCTGTAATAAAAACAGTTTCAATCGAAACGGTTTTAAAATATTCTTTTTAAAATTCATAAAATCAAGATTATGCAGAATATTTACTGCAATCAATGAACAAAAAACGATTGTTGATAAAAATGAAAGAAGCAGGAGATCGGGGATGACCTCCTTACTTCTTTCGAACTAAACACAGATCATCTTATAACTTATACTGATTATCTTCAATTAACTTAGCAGCAACAGCTCTACGTGCCTTAACAACATTTACAGGAGCCGCTTTTGTAAAACGTTTCATTCCCATAAGCATGGCTGCTTGCTCATCACCTTCGGCAAAAGAATTAACCGCATCAACTCCAATTTTATTTATTCGAGCAGCAGAATCATAAAGATAAACATCAAGCATATCTTTATATATTGTTATTTTCTTTTCGTCATACATGCTGCTTAATTTCTCAACCCTAAGCAACATTGATTCAGTAGCATAAGTGTACATCATCATATCAGCCGCATTCATCAACAGTTCTTGCTGCTCTTGAATTTTATTGGTAAATTTCTGTAGTGCGGCACCTGATACCATAAGAATTGCTTTCTTAAAATTAGCAATAAGCTTATGTTTGTCAGCAAAATAGTCAACACTAACGCTACCAAAATCAGGAATTCCCATAAGCTCTTTGCTCACAGCAATGGCTGGTGTCATAAGGTCAATTTCCCCTTTCATGGCACGTTTTAATAATTCACCTACAGTAACCATACGATTAATTTCGTTGGTACCTTCAAATATTCTGTTAATACGGCTATCACGATAGGCTCTTTCTACTGCTGTTTCCGCAGAATAACCCATGCCACCATGAATTTGAACTGCCTCGTCAACAACATAAT
Source organism: Bacteroidales bacterium (assembly GCA_015493685.1). Taxonomy (GTDB): domain Bacteria; phylum Bacteroidota; class Bacteroidia; order Bacteroidales; family UBA1556; genus UBA6267. The sequence goes on along the minus strand of WGCS01000073.1, from coordinate 5,727 downwards.
CCAATGCTTCTGAGCCAAACACTTTGGCTATGGAAGCCTCAATGGCATATTGACGTATCGCTTCAATTTTTGCTTTGTCTTTATCCATGCCACCGGCAATAAGATCATTGATGGCGTCATCTACATTTTGACTTATTCTATAGGTCAATGATTCACTGGCAAATGTACGAATAGCCATTTCGGCTAATTTATACTGAATAGCTCCAAAATTGGAAATCAATGTTTTAAATTGTTTTCTCTCATTGGCATACTGAACGCTATTATCTATGGTTGCTTTACTAGCGCCAACGGTTGCACCGGCCAATTTAATTCTACCAAGATTTAATATATAAAGTGCAATTTTAAAGCCTTCATTTTGTTCTCCCAATAGATTTTCAGCAGGAACCTTTACATCTTCAAAGAAAACTTGTACTGTAGATGAGCCGCGGATACCCATTTTTTCTTCGTCAACGCCAATGGTGATTCCTTTACTGTGCGCATCAACAATAAATGCACTTAGGTTTTTATCGTCACCGATTTTAGCAAAAACTATAAATAAGTCGGCAACACCACCATTTGTTATCCACATCTTTACCCCATTTAAATTATAGGATTTCCCATCCTCGCTTAGTATAGCCTTCGTTTTACCATTATTTGGATCAGAACCGGCATCGGGTTCAGTAAGGCAATACGCTCCTATAAATTCGCCTGTAGCTAATTTGGGTAAATACTCTGCTTTTTGTTTTTCGTTACCGAAGTATAATATTGGCAAAGTACCAATACCGGTATGGGCAGAGTATGCTACAGCAAAACTATATCCTTTTCCCATTTCTTCCAATGCCAACATTGAAGTAACAAAATCTTGATTAAAACCCATATATTCCTCAGGAACAGATATCCCCAATAGCCCCAATTCTCCGGCATCCTTCATTAGTTTAGTTAACAGTTCGCGGTCATGAGTATCCAATTGATCTGCGTTAGGAAGTACTTGTGTATCGGTGAAATCTTTACAAGTTTGAGCTATCATTCGTTGCTCTTCATTAAATTCTTCCGGGATAAAGATGTCTGAGGAAAGAGTTTCCTTTATTAAAAACTCTCCTCCTTTGAGTGCTTTTTTAGGCATAATGTTTGTGTTTTTTATGGTCTTGTGTTTTTATAATTTTATACTAATTTAATATAACAAATTGAGCTTATAATAATTCGTAGATTCCTGCTGCGCCTTGTCCTGAGCCAATACACATAGTTACCATACCGTATTTTTTGTTTCTACGGCGCAATTCGTTTAGAATTTGAACAGTAAGTTTTGCTCCTGTAGCTCCCAGAGGGTGACCAAGAGCAATGGCACCACCATTAACATTTACGATATCAGTATTTAATCCTAAGGTATTAATAACGGCAAGAGATTGAGTAGCAAAAGCTTCATTAAGTTCAATTAGGTCGATATCATTAAGAGTCATTCCTGCATGTTTCAATACTTTAGGGATGGCTGCAATGGGCCCAACACCCATTTTATAGGGTTCAACACCGGCTACCTGATAATCCACTAAACGAGCTATTGGAGTAAGGTTATATTGTTTTAATGCCTTTTCGGAAACCACCAAAACGAAGCCTGCTCCATCTGACATTTGTGAAGAGTTACCGGCCGTTGACAAACCATCAACAGCAAATGCGGGACGTAATTTTGACAATGTTTCAGGAGTTGTACCTCTACGTGGGCCTTCATCCACATCAAAAATTTTCTCTCGGTATTTCATCTTCCCATCTTCATAATAATTTTCCTTAATGGTAATGGGGACAATCTGATCTTTAAAATAGCCACTGTCAATAGCATGAATTGCTTTGGCTACTGATTTTGCGGAGAAAGCATCGAGATCTTCTCTTTTCTGCTTATACTCTCTGGCAACCATTTCTGAAGTTAAGCCCATACTTAGGTACCATTTAGGATTATTTTTTGCTATTTCAGGGTTGGGAACCAATCGCCAGCCACCCATATTAATCATGGACATGCTTTCGGCACCACCGGCAATTATCACATCGGCTATACCGGCAGAAATCTTACTTGAGGCTATAGCTATAGATTCTATTCCGCTGGAACAGAATCTGTTAATTGTTGATCCGGGAACATCCACGGTATCCATGGACATTAGGGAGAGCATTCTCCCCATATTAAATCCTGATTCTGCTTCCGGGAATGCATTTCCCACTACAACATCATCAATTTTACTTTTATCAATTTGAGGAAAATCGTTCATCAAATGGCGTATTACGGCTGCGGCAACATCGTCGGGGCGAGTAAAACGTAAAGTTCCTTTTGGAGCTTTTCCTATGGCTGAGCGGTAACCGCCTACTATATATGCGTTCATCTTTATAAAAAATTTCGTGGTTAATACTTTAGTTTCTTAAGATTTTACCTGTTGTTATCAGACTTTGAATTCTCTCTAAGGTTTTGCGCTGCATACAAAGTTCCATGAATGCTTTACGCTCCAAATCTAATAAGTATTGCTCAGATACTTTTGTTAAAGGAGAAGATATTTCACCTCCTGCCATTACCCATCCTAATTTCTCAGCAATCAATTTATCATGTTCCGACATATAATGTCCTTCAGCAAATCCATCAGCACCAACATAAACCAAACCCATAGCCTCATTACCAATTACCTTAATATCGTTACGTGGTGCCGGTTGAATATATCCTTTATCAACCATTTGTAAGGCTGTTTGCTTGGCATAAGCCAACTGGTCTACCCTACTTACTATCACCTCATCCTGACCCTTACGTAAATATCCTAAGTCAAAAGCTTCATACGCTGAAGTAGAAACTTTAGCCTGGCCAATACTTAAATATCTATTTAGGAATGCGTTGGTACGAATGTCACCATTTTGTAAACCATCGCCTAAACGTAGTGCAAATTCTTTGGTTCCGCCACCACCGGGAATAAGACCAACTCCAAACTCTACCAGTCCCATATAAGTTTCGGCATGTGCTATTACTTTATCGCTATGCATGCAAATTTCACATCCACCACCCAAAGCCATTCCATGGGGAGCAGCAATTACAGGAATAGAGGAATATCTCATGCGCATGGTAGTTTTCTGGAACCATTGAACGGCCATATTCAAATCTTCCCACTCTTGCTCAATGGCAAGCATATAAATCATGCCAACATTGGCACCGGCAGAAAAATGATCACCCTCGTTAGAAATAACCAAAGCTTTATAGTCAGCTTCAGCCATGTCAATAGCTTTATTTAAACCAACTAATACATCCTGTCCAATGGTGTTCATTTTGGTGTGGAATTCCACATTTAAAACACCATCGCCTAAATCAAAAATACTAACTCCGGTATTCTCCCAAATAACATTGGTAGGACGCAACAACTCTAGAGATAAACGTCCCTCCTGACCGGGAATAAGTTTATAATCTTTAGTATCAAGGTCGTAATAATATTTAAGTCCTTTTTCTATTTTATAGAAAGACTTAATACCGGCTTCCAACATATCATAAACCCACTGATTGGCTTTATATCCATTTTCTTCCATCGCCTTTACCGTTGCTTCAACACCTACGGCATCCCATGTTTGGAATGGGCCCAGTTTCCAACCAAAACCGGCATTTAGGGCATCATCAACTTTATAAATGTCCTCGGTAATTTCAGGTATTCTATTGGAAACAAATTGAAATAAACTGTAAAATGAAGCTCTATAAAACGCACCAGCTTTCCCTTTGTCAGCCATAAATATTGGCATTCTTTTAGCTAAATCATTAATGCCTTTAGTCTTCTCAAAAACAGAGAATTTAGGTTTAGGATCTTCCTTATACTCTAAGGTATTGAAATCGAGAGTGAGAAATTTTTTCTTTCCATCAACAACAACTTTTTTAAAGAATCCTTGTTTTGTTTTTGATCCCAACCAATTGTTATCAAGCATTTTCTGCAAATATTTAGGAATACTGAAACTTGCATTTGCTTCATCATTGGTGGTTTCTTTAATATTATTGGCCACATGAACTAAGGTATCTAAACCCACTACATCAGCAGTACGGAAAGTAGCCGATTTGGCTCTACCAATAACTGGACCGGTAAGTTTATCAATCTCAGAAATAGTTAGGTCAAATTTATTAACATTATTAAAGAGCTCCATAATGGAGAAAGTGCCAATTCTATTGGCAATAAAAGCGGGAGTGTCTTTTGCCAATACGGCTGTTTTACCAAGAAAGCGACTTGCGAAATCTGTTAGGAATTCTAAGACCTGAGCGTCTGTTTTTGAAGAAGGAATTATTTCAAATAATTGTAAATAACGTGGTGGATTAAAAAAGTGAGTGCCACAGAAATGTTTTTGGAAATCTTCACTTCTACCTTCAATCATTGCTTCAATAGAGATACCTGAAGTATTTGTTGTAATGAGACTTCCATTCTTTCTATATTTATCAACATTTGTAAGAACAGCTTGTTTTATATCTAAACGTTCTATCACTACCTCAATTACCCAGTCGTAATCTTTTATTTTCTCTAAATCATCATCAAAATTACCGGTAGTAATCCTACTGGCAAATGATTTTAAATAGATTGGACTTGGCTTGGATTTTAAAGCCGCTGTTAAGGCATTATTAACAATACGATTTCTTACTACCTTATCGTTTAAGGTTAAACCCTTAGCAGCTTCTGCTGCGGTAAGTTCACGGGGCACAATGTCAATCAGCAGAACTTCTGCTCCGATATTGGCAAAATGACAAGCAATACCTGAACCCATAACTCCGGAGCCCAATACTGCTACTTTTTTAATTCTTCTATTCATTTTGTATCGTGTTTATGTGTTTATTATGTTGATTGTAGTTTTGTAATCTAAGTCTTAATTATTTAATATGCCTGCGTTCAAGCTCTTCATTTACTAACTGTTTGATTATTTCAGAAACCTTGGAAAAGCGCTCTAAATCACCTTTTTCTACCATATCATTAAGCCTATTATTAAAATCGATAACCGTTTTCTTAGCTATCTTCCGGCGTTCAATGCCTTTTTCTGTTAAAAAGATTTTTACAACGCGTTTGTCCACTTTGTCAATTTCACGTATAATACATCCATCTTCCTCCATCTTCTTTAGTACGCGCGTCAAACTTGATTTCTTCATACCCAATTGAGTTGCTATCTTAGTGGATGGTGTACCTTCTTTATCCACATAGGTAAGAATATAGCCTATGGTCTGTGTAATTCCATAATCTTCAGCTATTGCGTTATACATTCTCGATAGAGCCAATGAAGTTGTTCTGATGTGAAATTCTATGGTTTGATTTAGCTTCATATCTATTTTAGTTTGCATGCGTACAAAAATAGCATAAAATTGGTATGCATGCAAACTATATTTGATAATTTTTCAAAATAATATATTAAACACTTAATATCAGGTTCTTATATACATAAAATATTGCAACTAAGCGATAAATAGACCAAAATGAGTATCCATTTCACTTTGGTTAAGGTGAAGTTGTAGTTTAAATCAAGAAAAATTGTATTCAATCTTCTTTTCGTCCAACTGTAAATATATCCTAAATATTTACTACGGAAGTTATCATAAATTATATGAGGTCTGCTAGGATAATTTTACCCTCAAACCGGGCGGGCTCTTCCCAATATCACCGCTGGTGCGCGAATCCTTTCGCGTTCCAATATCCCTCACTACCTCTCCTCCGACTTTATGGTTTCTATATATAGCACAAAAGATAAGATTTATAACAATAAGTTCCAGTGTAAATT
>WGCS01000072.1 GCA_015493685.1 Bacteroidales bacterium | reverse complement strand
TTAGGAGTATCGAATTCTTCAATCATAATTAATTAAACTTTATCTATTAGAGAAAATAAATGTATTCCTGCTAAAATACGCTACTGCTAATGTCCATAACACCAACCTATTTCGCTAAGCAAATATAAAATAATTTCTTAAACTTTGACTATTTTTAGTAAAAATCCGTCAAAAAATAATTTTCTTACTAGTTAGAGTCTGCTGAAAAGCTCAGAAGCTATGCGTTGAGCTTGTCGAAACGTGCATATATTTTTTTGTTTATGAGGTGCAGATGTATAAAATACCTCAAGACGAAGAAGTTAAAAATAAGGTATGCTTCTGAGCAACAAAAATAGCTTAATCAAGCTTTAATAATTGCACAGACTTTTCATTATTATGCTCAAAAACCTTGCATCTATTATGAGAAATACATTCACAACTATTTATAGATTAGTATTTATGTGTTTTTCATCATACTCTTTTCAATCTGAAATCTGAAATCCGTTAATCCTTTTCAATCTACAATCTATTAATCTCCGAATCTACATTGCATTAAATAAGTGTTAGTCCATTTTAATTTTTCATTAATTTCGGCACGAGAATAATCGAAATAATAATTTAGCCTAGTAAAACGAAAATCAATGAAAGCTATGATATTTGCAGCGGGATTGGGAACGCGCCTCTACCCCATTACAAAAAACAAACCCAAAGCATTGGCCCCTTTTGGCAACACCACCCTACTTGCTTATAACCTACACTTTCTAAACCGTAATGGCATTTCTAAATTTATTATCAATACGCATCATTTTGCCGACAAAATTGATGAATATTTAAAACAAAATAACAATTTTGGTTTAGATATAGAAATCAGCTACGAAGCGAACTTATTGGATACCGCAGGAGGACTTGCCTATGCAAGAAGATTTTTTGAGACAGAAAATGACATTCTTCTCTTTAATGTGGATGTGATTACCACCATTGATATTCAACAGATGTATCGATATCACATTAAGCACAAAGCTTCCGCTACTTTAGCCGTGAGAAATCGTATAAGTTCTCGTTACCTTCATTTTGACAATAACAATGTCCTTGTTGGATGGAGAAATACGCAAAATGGAGAAGAGAAATGGTGTAACAACTCTGTTTCCAAAGCAAAAGAAATGGCTTTTAGCGGGATTCATTGGATAAACAGGAGTATTTTCAATACTTTAAATGAGGAAAAACTTTCTTTGGTTCCTCATTATTTAGCCATTGGTAAATCACAGCAAATTATTGCTTATGAACATAATAGTAGTCTATGGTTTGACTGCGGAAGCATAGAAAAATTGCAAACGGCTGAAAAAGCCATTATTAATAAGTAAGCGCAAAAAGATGATAGCCTTTTTAGAAAAAATAGCTGATGAAATACTACAACTTCCAGGCGAAAAGATTAAAGATACCCTTATTCTAGTACCTAATCGCAGGGCGCAACTGTATCTAAGCAACTATATCTCCAATAAGATTACTACTCCCATTTGGTTGCCTGAAATTATGGCTATCAATGATTTTATTTTTGCTACAGCCCAATTAGAAGCTGTTGACAATTTGGAGTTACTCATCAAGATTTATGAAGTACATAAAAGCATTGAAACAAAACATCCCCAAGATATTGATCAGTTTAGCAGCTGGGCAGAACTGCTATTAAGCGATTTCAACGATATTGATTTATACCTTGCTCCCGTGGATAAGCTATTTAGCTATCTGAGCGACGTTAAAAAAATTGCCACTTGGGAACTAGAGCCCAAAAAACTTAGTCCCCAAGAGAAAAGTTACCTTAAATTCTACGAGAGTTTAAGTACCTATTATCACAAACTTAATAAATTATTGTTAAAAGAAGGTATAGCCTATCAAGGGATGGCTTACCGTTATCTAAGTCAGGAGCTAAGCAATATTTCTTTGGATTATTCAACAATATTCATCGTTGGCTTTAATGCGCTCACTCCTTCCGAACAGAAGATTATCTCCATTTTACAAACGAATTATTCCACCAAAATATATTGGGATATCGACCACTATTATTTTGATAATAAAGACCATGAAGCAGGATTATTTCTTCGCAATCAACTAAATAATATAAAGTATGATGATATTTCATTTATTGAGAATAATTGGGAAGAAAGCACTAAAAATATTACAATTTATGGCATTGATAGTAATTTGGGACAAGTAAAACTCGCTGCCCAATTATTAAATAATACTATCACATCAAGCAATTATGCAATAAACGAAACCGCCGTGATATTAGCCGATGAAGAGCTGATGATTCCAATGATTAATTCTGTACCGGAATGTATTTCAAAATTTAATCTAAGTATGTCGTTTCCCTTACGACTACATCCCTTTGCGGAATTAATTAATGGTGTTTTTAATCTGTTCTCCGATTACTTTAGAAGAG
>WGCS01000071.1 GCA_015493685.1 Bacteroidales bacterium | reverse complement strand
TTTATTACGTCTTCCGAAATAATGGTATTATCAATATTAATCATGCCGCGAATTTAGTATAAAATACCATTTATAATGAGCTAAATATGAAGTGTTTTTTATTAAAAAAAAACAGTAATAAAATAAATTTACCCATTCCTTTTTTATACTTTTGTACACCGAAGAGATATACAATTTATGCACCATAATAATCTAATCTTATGTCACAACCTAAAGTTACTATTTTCTCCGGAAACTCCAACCATGCTTTAGCCGAAAAAATTGCCGGTATTTATGGCTTGGAACTAGGAAAAGTTACCTTTTCTAAATTCAGCGACGGAGAGTTTCAGCCCTCATTTGAACAAACTATCCGAGGGCATGATATTTTTATTATCCAATCTACTTTTGCTCCTGCCGATAATATTATGGAACTATTGATGATGGTAGATGCTGCCAGGCGTGCCTCGGCTCGTAAGGTTGTTGTTGTAATTCCCTATTTTGGCTATGCGCGTCAAGATAGAAAAGATAAACCCAGAGTACCTATTGGAGCAAAATTAATGGCTAATTTGTTAACCGCTTCAGGCGTTCATCGTATTGTTGCTATGGATTTGCATGCCGATCAGATTCAAGGTTTTTTCGATGTGCCTTTTGATCATATGTATGCTTCTGTAATTTTTGTCCCTTATCTTAAAAGTCTTAATCTTGCTAATTTGGTTATGGCATCACCCGATACCGGTGGAGCTAAAAGAGCCGCCGCTTATGCTAAGTTTTTAGATACCGATTTGGTAATTTGTTTTAAACAAAGAAGCGGGATTAATAAAATTGGCAGCATGCAAATAATTGGTGATGTAAAAGGTAAAGATGTAGTTATTGTTGATGATATTATTGATACTGCGGGAACCATTCGAAAAGCTGCCGATCTTATGATGGAACAAGGTGCCAACTCTGTTAGAGCAATGGCAACACATGCGGTTCTATCGGGAAATGCTTATAAAAATATTAGGGAATCGGCCCTTTCCAAACTTATTTTAACGGATACCATACCCTTAAAAGATACTAGTTGTGATAAAATAGAGGTTTTATCTACTGCCGAATTGTTTGCCGATGTTATCAAACGTGTTTCAAGTAATAAATCGATCTCTGATCACTTCGAATTCACTACTATTATGTAAGAACGAAAACTTGGTTCTCTTTTTCGCATACTAATTTGAGAAGTTTTATAGCTGAAATTTACCGAGAATACAAAGCGGTTTTTTTCAAAAATACTACTGCCTTGAATCTATAATTTAGCTAAAATAGCCGCTTAAAGGTGTTGTTTTGATGCCTTTATCATTTCTATCTTTATTGCTTTATCGTTATTAATTGGCAATATCGTGTGATTGCATTGCTTTTTCAATTTCATCCACGCTAACTGCAAAATCAGCCATCAAATCTATAGGGGTTTTGCCAACCAATATATCGGTTTCTATACGAATGCCTATTCCTTCCTCTTCGATGTATAAGCCGGGTTCACAGCTTAGGAGCATTCCCTCTTTAAAAGGAGTTTGTTTTGTTCCCACATCGTGAACATCAAGGCCAATAAAATGAGCTGTTCCATGCATAAAATAGCGCTTGTATAAAGGTTCTTCCGCTTTATTTTCGTCCACCTCCTTTTGCGTAAATAGGCCAAGTTGTATCATTTCTTCTTGCATCCATTGCCCTACTTTCTCGTTAATAAAATCAATGGTATTTCCGGGAATATATAAGTTGTGTGCTTTATTATAAACCCGCAATACAGCATTATAACAGTCTCGTTGACGTGTCGAAAATTTTCCGTTAATGGGAATTGTACGTGAACAGTCAGCAGCATAATTTCCGTATTCTGCCCCAAAATCTAATAGTAATAAATCGTTGTCCTTCATTATTTTATCGTTATCGACATAATGTAGAATGCAAGCATTAATACCGGAGGCTACAATGGGACTGTATGCATGGCCGGCAGCTCCTCGACGAATAAAGTGGTAGATGATATCGGCTTCGATTTCATATTCATATTTATTGGGACGGGTATTTTTTAGTATGCCCTCATAAGCATCTTTGGTAATGGCAACAGCTTGACGTATCACTTTAAGCTCTTCCGGTTTTTTTATTAATCGCGATTCAGCAAGAATATCGTTGACTGCAACAAACTTCTTCTCAGGAAATTCTTTCTTCATTGTATCTATTCGGCGCATATTACTCGTTGGGCAGTTGTCGAAAGAGATTAGATTGGGTGTCTCTACATAATATATAGTGTCAATAAATTCAAGATTTTGGAGTAATATCTCTTCAAAGCTTGTGTTCCACTCTACTTTTTGTATTCCTGAAATTTCACCGGCATCTTTCTTTTCTAATTTCTCTCCATGCCAAATGCGTTGCGTATTATCGATGTGCTTAATAAAAAGCATTTCATTCCATTCGTTGTCAATATGGTTTAACATCAAGATAGTTTCTTCCTGATTTATGCCACAAAGATGATATAAGTCAGAATTCTGTCTGAAAGGAAAGTATTGGTCGCCATTACGGTGATATTCGTCGGGAGAAAAAATCAAAAATACAGACTTTGTATCTAGTCTGTCTGTCAGGAACTTGCGGCTACTAACGAAAAAACTATTAGGTAAATATATTGTATTCATAATAGATTATTTAGAAGTATTTTAAATAAACTTTTAAAAGTACAAATATGCTAATTATAACTTAAATTTGTGCCGCTAAAGCACAGAATTATTATTATTTTGTTTTAAAACATTAACTCTTAGTGGGTTATGATAATAATTTTGTATTTTTAGAAAAGGCGTTTTATTATGCCCGGCAGAATAACAAATAATTTCTGTTGAAACTGTGTTCAATTATTTAACATTAAACAATCAAAACACTATGAGTAATTCATTACTAAACTATGCATCAATCACCAAGAAAGTAACCATGTCGATTATTGGGCTTTTTCTTGCGGTTTTTTTATTGGTGCATTTGACAATTAATCTAATGTTGCTATTAAATGATGGAGGTGCATCATTTTCGGCAGCAGCAGAGTTTATGGGAACAAATCCCGTAATTAAAGTATTTGAGATTGTTTTGTTTGCAGCCTTTATCATTCACATTATTATGGGAATAATATTATGGTTTGAGAACAATTCAGCCCGACCAATTGGCTATCAAAGAGCCAATATTACCAAAACTTCTTTTATGTCTAAGTATATGATTCATACAGGAATCATTATTTTGATATTTTTAGGAATTCACTTTGTGAATTTTTATTTTGTAAAAGTAGGATTAGTAAATGGAATTATGAAGGACGGTCATCCTGATTTTTATCACATGGCCATAGAGTTGTTTAAAAACCCTCTCTATTCTATTATTTATATTGTGGCCTTTTTGGCACTTGGTTTTCACCTCAACCACGCCATTCAATCCGGATTTCAATCACTCGGTTGGGAACATAGTAAATATACTCCTGCCATCAAGGCTATTAGTACTATATATGCGCTAATAATCGCTATTGGTTTTTCTATTATTCCAATCTATTTTTTGATTGCGTAATAATAATTTTTTTTTAAACAATGAAATTTCATCATAAAAGAGATTAAGATATGATAAAATTAGATGCAAAAATCCCTGAAGGGGCAATGGCTGATAAATGGAAAAACTATATTGACCATGCTAAACTAGTTAATCCGTCTAACAAGCGTAAATTAGATATTATCGTTGTTGGAACAGGATTAGCCGGGGCTTCTGCTGCCGCTTCAATGGCAGAAATGGGTTACGAAGTAAAAATATTCTGTTACCAAGACAGTCCTCGACGTGCACATAGTATTGCAGCACAGGGAGGTATTAATGCAGCCAAAAATTATCCCAATGATGGGGATAGTATTTATCGCTTATTTTACGATACCGTAAAAGGAGGTGATTATAGAGCTCGTGAAGCCAATGTGTATCGCTTGGCCGAAGTAAGTAATAATATTATTGACCAATGTGTAGCACAAGGTATTCCTTTTGCTCGCGATTATGGAGGGTTACTCGATAATAGATCCTTTGGTGGAGCTCAGGTTTCTCGTACTTTTTATGCCCGTGGTCAAACCGGACAGCAATTATTATTGGGAGCATATAGTGCTTTGAGTCGTCAGATTAAAAAAGGTAAAGTTACTCTTTACAATCGTCGTGATATGCTCGATGTAGTTAAGATTGACGGTCGTGCGCGAGGTATTATCGTTAGAAACCTTGTTACAGGAGAGATAGAAAGACATGCCGGTCATGCTGTAGTGCTAGCTACCGGTGGTTATGGTAATGTATTTTACCTATCTACCAATGCAATGGGGTCTAATGTTTCTCCGGCATGGCAGGCTTATAAAGCCGGTGCTGCTTTTGCTAACCCTTGTTATATGCAAATTCACCCAACATGTATTCCTGTTCATGGTGATTTTCAGTCCAAATTAACTCTGATGAGTGAGAGTTTACGTAATGATGGTCGTATTTGGGTTCCCAAAAAGAAAGAGGATGCCCAAGCTATTCAAGCCGGCAAACTTAAACCAACAGAAATTAAAGAGGAAGATAGAGACTATTATTTGGAACGCCGTTATCCGGCCTTTGGTAACCTTGTGCCGCGTGATGTGGCTTCTCGTGCCGCCAAAGAGCGTGTTGATGCCGGTTGTGGCGTTGGACCAACAGGTGTTGCTGTTTATTTGGACTTTGAAGAAGCTATTGGACGATTAGGTAAGAGCGTTGTAGAAGCTCGTTATGGTAACCTTTTCCAAATGTATGAGAAGATTGTTGATGAGAATCCGTATGAAACACCAATGATGATTTATCCTGCTTCGCATTATACTATGGGTGGCCTTTGGGTAGATTATAACTTAATGACTACTGTGCCTGGTTTATATGCTTTGGGAGAAGCAAATTTCTCTGATCACGGCGCTAACCGATTGGGAGCTTCTGCTTTAATGCAAGGATTAGCTGATGGCTATTTTGTTGTTCCTTATACTATTGCTGACTATCTTGCCGACCAAATTCATGTTCCTCGTTTCACAGGAAAAGAAGCGGAATTTGATGCTGTTGAGAAAAAAGTAAATGAACGTATTGCTAAGTTAATGTCCATTAAAGGAACCAAAACAGTGGACTCCTTTCATAAACGGTTGGGCCATATTATGTGGGAATATGTTGGAATGGCTCGTAACGAACAAGGACTTAAAAAAGCACTGGAAGAAATTCCCAAATTGCGTGAAGAATTTTGGAAAGATGTGCGTATCTCAGGGGACACAGCCGAATTTAATAATGAACTTGAGAAAGCAAGCCGCGTAGCTGATTTCCTTGAATTGGGAGAACTTATTGCTCGCGATGCTTTAAATAGAACTGAATCTTGTGGAGGTCACTTCCGCGAAGAAAGTCAAACTCCTGAAGGCGAAGCCAAAAGAGATGACGAAAACTTTGCTTATGTGGCAGCATGGGAATACAAAGGAGATGGCCAAGAGCCTGAATTGCATAAAGAACATTTGACATTTGAAGCCATTAAATTGGTTCAACGTAACTATAAATAGGGAGAAATTATGGATTTAACATTAAAAATATGGCGTCAAGCCAATGCCCAAGCCAAAGGAAAAATGGTTGAGTATAAAGTCACCGGCGTTTCTCCTGACAGCTCATTTTTCGAGATGTTGGACGTCCTCAATCAAGATTTGATTGAAAAAGGAGAAGACCCTGTAGCTTTTGACCACGATTGCCGTGAAGGTATCTGTGGTACATGTAGTTTATATATTAACGGTCGTGCTCATGGTCCTGACAGTGGTATTACCACTTGTCAACTTCATATGCGTAAATTTAAAGATGGCGACACCATTTATATTGAGCCTTGGAGAGCAAAAGCTTTTCCTATTATCAAAGACTTAATTGTAAATCGTGGTGCTTTTGATACAATTATCCAAGCTGGTGGATATATTAGCGTCAATACAGGTGGTACACCTGATGCTAACGCTATCCCAATTCCAAAGGTAGATTCAGATGCTGCTATGGATGCTGCTGCTTGTATTGGTTGTGGCGCATGCGTGGCTACTTGTAAAAACGCTTCTGCAATGTTATTTGTAGCAGCTAAAGTATCCCAATTTGCTCATCTGCCTCAGGGTAGAGTTGAAGCTAATCGTCGTGCCCAGAATATGGTGGCCGAAATGGATGCTTTGGGTTTTGGTAACTGCTCCAATACTTATGCTTGTGAACAAGAATGCCCTAAAGAAATTTCAGTTAGTAATATTGCTAAGATGAATAGAGAATTTCTTGCGGCTAAAATATGTGCTGATGTAAAAGATATCTAATAGATATATTTTCATATAATATTGCCACTCCGATAATCTTTTGGAGTGGCTTTTTTTATGAAAAAAGTAATGCAATTTAACCATTATATACCGCATAAATTCTTCATCATTTTGTTTTGTACAAGCTTAAGTGAAGTAAATACACAAACCAAATAATTGATGCTTTAATTGATTTAGGTAATAGTG
>WGCS01000070.1 GCA_015493685.1 Bacteroidales bacterium | reverse complement strand
TATCATAAGATTTAGATTAGATTGCGATTTCAGATAGCCCAATAGTGTGTTGTTTTACTACAAAAAATTATGTTATTGCCTTCAAAACGAGTACAAATTAAATGCAAAAAATATTATTATCAGGTTTTCCTTTAAGAATGCAAAAATAATAATTAACTTTGTTCGTTTTTGAAGCATTTAATTTATTGTTGTCATAGTTGTAATTTATGATTTTGAGAAGTACCTATAAGCTAAGAATATTACAAAGCGGCATGTTTCTTTTGGCCATGTTTTTTGTAGTGCATAATGCTGATGCTCAGTTCTATTCGGGCTCTCAGATGACTTTCGGACGCAACAGAATACAATATACCAAAGATCGCTTTTGGAGTTATTACCGTTTTAATAATTTTGACACATATTATTACAAAGGAGGACAATCATTGGCAATTTATGCCTCTGCTTATGCCGATAAGCAGATGAAAAGTATTGCAAATAGGCTTGATTTCGTTCCCGATAGTAAAATACGTTTCCTTATTTTTAATGATTTGTCAGACCTTAAGGAAACTAATATAGGTTTAATTACCGATGAGGATTATAATTTGGGTGGAGCCACCCACGTTATTGATAATAAGGTTTTTGTTTATTTTAATGGTGATCATAAGGATTTTGAACAGCAAATATCAAGAGGTATTGCCCAAGTGTATCTTAATGAGATGATGTATGGTGGAAGTGCCGGCACAAGTATTAAAAATTCCATTCTGCTTTCTTTTCCGCAGTGGTACACCGATGGTTTAATCTCTTATTTGGGCCAAGATTGGAGTACCAAGTTGGACAATGAGTTGAGAAATGGGATTAGAACGGGTGATTTTAAAAAGTTTAATCGACTTAATAGAGAGAACCAACGATTAGTAAGCCATTCTATTTGGCATTTTATACGACAGAAATATGGTGAAAAAGCAGTCTCTGATATTGTATATATGGCTAAAATAAATAGAAATATTGAGAATGGTTTTCTTTATGTACTTGGTATCCCTTTTGAAAGTTTACTTGATGAGTGGTACAACTATTACGAGAATATCTATAAAGTGGATTATGATTTATGTGAAGTTCCCCTAAATTCCTTCCTAAAGAAAAATAAGAAAAAGAAAATATATGCCCAAGCCCGTATTAGTAAAAATGGGCAATGGATGGCTTATTCTACCAATCAAATTGGTAAAGTTAGAGTGTATATTAAAAATATTGAAACGGGGAAGAAACGTTGCGTTCTTCGATATGGTTATAAACTCGACGAAAAAGTGGATTACCATTATCCATTATTGGCTTGGTCAACGGCAGGGAATTACTTGGCTATAATTTATGAGAAAAAGAATACTAATTTATTGATATTATACGATGTTAAAAAACGAAGACGTAGGATAAAAGTTCTAAAACAGTTTGATGATATTCACGATTTCTCATATAATGATAGAGGAAATAAGATTGCAATATCGGCCATTAAAAACGGGCAAAGTGATATCTATATTTTTAATCTGGCAGGAAGTTCGTATAAGCGAATTACCCAAGATGGTTACGACGACTGTTATCCGCGTTTTGTAAATAATAACTCGGCCATAATATGGAGCTCCAACAGAATTGACGATACCTTAAGGTATATTCCACAGCTTCAACATCAAATAGCAGAAGATACTTTACGTGGATTGCCGAATTATGACTTGTTTTTTTATGATTTAGCACATCCCTCAAAAGTGCTTAGGCGTATTACTAATACTCCTTTGGCAAATGAGACATATCCCATGCCGATTTCGTATAATAGGTTTGCTTGGTTAAGTGATGAAAATGGCATTACCAATAGATATGTTGGACAGTTTGATAGCACAATAAGCTATATCGATACAACTACTCACTACCGTTATTATACTAAATATTCTGCTGTAACAAATTATGTATCAGGAATATTAGAACAGGATTATAATTTGTTTTCAGCTAAATATACTCAAGTTGTAGAGGTGGATGGAAAAACAAGAATATTTATTCATTCCATACCGGAATATGCCGATTATGACAGGCAAAAGTTATTTCCTACGGACTATATGTCGCATTTAGTACTAAAAAAACAACTTAGTACTATGCGGAAAGAAAATCTGCGTAAAGCAAAATTGAAGACAATGGGAAGTGATACTTTAGCTGCCAAAGCGGAGCAAGTGGTCCTCTTAAAGCCTAGAAAGAGAAAGCATTTTGTGACTGTTACTGCTAATCAGAAAGTTAAACATTACCTCAAACCCAAAGTGGATATCAATAATTATAATTTTGGTGGTGGAGCCAGATCGGATAATTCAGCTAAAAGTGCACTGTCTGCTGCAAAAGAGCGAGGGCCGGCAGATAAAATAAAAGCTGCTTATGTTACCCGTCCTTATAAAGTGGAATATAGTATCTCTCAAATTGTTACTCAAGTCGATTTTAGCTATATGAATTATTCGTATCAGCCATTTACCAACCCTCAGCAGCCCATATATATTAATAATGGATTTAATGCTTTTATTAAATTGGGTATTATGGACTTGCTCGAAGATTATCGATTGGTGGGTGGAATGAAGTTATCCCCTTCATTGCGCAATAATGAGTATTTTATTACTTTCTCAAATTACAAAAATAGATTGGATTATGACTATACCTTTCATCGAAATGTAGTGGAACAAAGAGGCCTGGATGGTTCATTTATTTCACATTATATTCATGAGGTATTCTTTAAAGTAGGTTTGCCTTTTGATAATATCAGAGGCTTGAGGACTACGCTAGCATTACGTAATGATGATGCTGTTACTAGAGCTTCTGATTCCAAAACGCTAATCGTCCCCGATAAAATGAGTAATAAAGCCATTCTGAGAATGGAATATGTATATGATAAGTCACGAAAAGGTGGACTGAATATTTTATATGGTACACGCTACAAAATTTTTGGTGAGTATTACCAATCTATTGAGTCCTTGAAAGATAACTTGATAGTTTTGGGCTTCGACTATAGAAATTATATCAAACTATATAAGACTATGATATGGGCTAATCGCTTTGCCGGGAGTACTTCGCTGGGAACACAACGGTTAATCTATTATATGGGAGGTGTCGACAATTGGATGAATGCTAAGTTTAATACTAATATTCAAGTAGATCAAACTCAGAATTATACATATCAGACTATTGCAACTAATATGCGCGGATTTTATCAAAATATTCGAAATGGTAATAATTTTATATTGTGGAATTCAGAACTTAGAATTCCTCCTTTGCAACTGATTAGTAAAACGCCGCTTAAATCTCAATTTTGGAATAATATTATGATAATAGGATTTTTTGATGTCGGTACAGCGTGGACAGGGATGAATCCATATTCAGATAATAATGCATTATTT
>WGCS01000069.1 GCA_015493685.1 Bacteroidales bacterium | reverse complement strand
GTTACTAAAGTTACGAACTTCACTATAGGTGGTAAATAAAGAATTCGTAAAATTTAAAAGCTACATAATAATAAATATCTAAGGGAAAGAAAATTATACCAAAGTTCATACTTAGCACGATAAAATCATGAATATTTCCATTTAGATAATTCTACCCCATTACTTTATAATTTTCATCACAGCTATTTTTGAGAGGTAGTTTATAGGGTTTATTTCGCTTTTTTATCATTTGGAATACGAAAGGATTGACTGCGTCGAACTAGCGTTTCGCGTAGCAGCGAGTGCTTGGCTGTGTGGCAGCTCTTTTTTTAGCTTGCAGCTAGCTTAATAATATAAACTCTAAACTTAGGGTAAAAGGGAAATAGACTTTACTACAAATTCTCACAAGAAATGACATTGCAAAATATATTCGCAGGAATAAAAGATTTTGAAGTTTTTGGAAAATTCAAGAAGCATCCTGTTGACTCTATTTATAGTATATCCTTCCCTAGTCGAATCCGGCAAGAATAGTTGAACCTTTTTCTGTTAATGCAAAAAATTATACAAAAAAAATAATGCCAACTAAAAAGCTGGTTTATCCCTTAATATATTTTACATTTGCACCTTGGTGAAAGAAATAATTCTCTTGCTCCATTATTAATCAATAACTAAGCAAATAGGCATCCATTGAATTTTGAATATTTCATAAGCAGACGATTTCTTAAGGAAAACAAAAAGAAGTTTTCTCAAACGGCATTAAATCTATCTATCCTTAGTATTGCTCTTGGCTTGGCAGTTATGATACTATCCATTAGTATTGTTACCGGGTTCCAGAATAATATTCGGAATAAAATAGCAGCTTTTGATGGCCATATTCAAATTAGTCAGTACAACTTCAACAATTCAATGGAGCTCCCTCCTATTAAGCGCGATAGCAGCTTAGAAAGAGCCATTAAGAATCACAAAGGAATAAAAAGCATATCTACATTCGCCTATAAAGGAGGCATCATTAAGGCGGGAAAAGTAATTCAAGGTTGTGTATTTAAAGGCACTGATTCTCATTACAATTGGGAAGCCTTTGCCCCTTGGATTAAACAAGGTAGAATTCCCCAATATAACGATTCTACCAAAAGCAATGAGGTAATGATCTCACAAAGTATGGCTGACAAACTTCATCTATCCATCGACAGTAATATTCTTGTATATTTTATGCAAGACCCTCCTCGCATAAGGAAATTTAATATCAGTGGCATCTACCAAAGTGGCTTCCCTGATTTTGACAACAAATTTATCTTTGGAGATATTAAACATATTCAGAAACTGAATAAATGGACCAAAAATCAGGTAGCCGGGTATGAGATTCTCCTCGATGATTTCAGCTCTATGGATAAACAAACAAAGTGGGTTTATGATGAACTGAATTATAATCTAAAGGCGCTAAATCTTAACCAGCGTTACCCATTCATTATGGATTGGCTTAAGCTGCTCGACACCAATGTTTATTTTATTTTGGGCTTAATGATATTAATATCAGGGATTGGTATGATTTCTACACTATTAATATTAATATTAGAAAAAACACAGTTTATCGGCAGTATAAAAGCCATGGGAGCTACGAATAAAAGTATTCGTAAAATTTTCGTATATCACAGTATTTATCTCAGTATAAGAGGATTGCTTTTAGGCAATATCATTGGAATAGGTTTAGCCCTTCTTCAGAAATATTATAAAATCATTCCTCTTGATGCCTCCACCTATTATATGGATGCCATCCCCATCAATCTTAATGTAATAAGCATTCTACTTTTAAATGTTGGCGTATTGGCCATTATTGCCCTCATTATGTGGTGGCCTTCTCATATTATTAGCCGTATAAGTCCCATTAAGGCACTGCGATACGAGTAAATATATTTTTTACGCCTGTTTAATAACTTATGTTTCAATTAGTTACAACAATTTTCAATTTACTTAAAAACATGACATATATTATATTCGTAATTGAGAAATTATTTAATGTTACCTAACTAACATCCTTTGTATTATACATACCTTTGCACTGGAATTAAACACTAATTTATTTATTTATGAAGTTATTACCGGAAAGAACAGTAGAGAGACTCAGCCAATATCGGCGGGTATTGCAACGTCAGTTGGATAATGGAACGGAGAGCATATACTCGCATGAGTTAGCTAAACTATTGCATATTACTCCAGTACAAGTAAGAAGAGACATTATGCTAATGGGGCATAGTGGCACCCTGCGACGTGGTTATAATATTGAGAATCTGATACATTTAATTGGGCAAATTATTGATTGTAGCGGGCAACAAAAGATTGCTATTATTGGAATTGGTAATTTGGGTGAGGCTTTGGCAAATTACCTTACTGAGAACAAAACCAAACTTCAGCTTAGTGCAGTCTTCGATAATAATATGGATAAAGTTGGAAAAATATATTCCGGTATTGTATGCTACAATATTAAAAACCTAAAGAAGATTGTTCAGAGAGAAAATATCACCATAGGAATTCTCACCGTTCCACCATCGCAAGCCAACGAAATTGCGCTTAAATTAAAAGAGGCCGGCATATTGGGAATTATTAATTACACTCCTGTTTCCATTAATGTTAAAGGGATTTTTATTGAACAATATGATGTCATCACTTCTCTGGAAAAGGTTGCCTATTTTGCCAAACCTAAGAATGCTGCTATCTTGCAAGAAGGCTGTAAATAGAAAAAATATTTTTACCTCTTAAACTTATAGCGGAGAAGTGCAATTTATCCATTTATACTGAAATAATGAACAGTTTCCGTAAACTTAAAGCAATATTATTTAGCTTACTTTTTGGAATCTTATTTCTTCAATGTATTTGGATTTATGATGCTTATAAAGAACAGAAAAAGCAATTTAGCAACCATCTGAATAACTCGGTAAGTCATGCTATCAACCAATATTGCAATACCCACGATGCACTAAATCTAGAAACTCAAATCAACATAAAACAAGCTATTAGAAAAGAGCTTCTATCACTTAGTGAACATCCCGAATTTACATTAAAACTTATTAATACCGAAAATATCAATAGGGACAAGAAATATCCAAATAGGTTTTTCTTTCCGATAAAAAGTAATCAATGTAATGGTATTAAGAGTTTAGAAATTGACATTAAAGCTTATAATAATTACCTCCTTGGCGCCATTGTATCGTGGATAGCATTAAGTGCTATTTTCATTGTTTTACTGTCTATTTTTACTACTATTTACCTTCGTAATATCAATATTCAGAAGCAGATTCAAAAGATGAAAGACGAATTTACTTCCAATATGACGCATGAATTAAAGACACCAATAAGTACCATCACTGTTGCCAGCGAGATTCTACTAAACGAAAATATTTCTCTCAACAAGGAAAAAACCAGGCGCTATGCCGAAATCATCCACGAAGAGAACAACAGACTTAAAGCCCTTGTTGACAGAGTAATGCAAGTTGCTTTATTTGAAAATGGGAAATTAATTCTTAATCTAAAAGAAGAAAATATTCATCAAATCATTGAGGACTTAAGCCAGCCTTTATTACTAATTATTCATAAAAGGCAAGGTAATTTAAACATCCAGCTCCATGCTAACAATCCAATGATTAATATTGACAAGAGTCATATTACTAATGTAATCTCCAATTTAGTAGAGAATGCCATTAAGTACAGCTCCAATCACCCACAGATTAGCATCTCCACCAATTCTTTGAATTCCGTTTTTGAAATAATAATCGAAGACCAGGGAATGGGAATTGATAAAAAAGATATAAAACATATTTTTGATAAATATTATCGTGCCAACAATAAAAACCAAGATCAAAAATCCGGTTTTGGACTAGGTCTCTTTTATGTATATCAAGTTATTAAAGGACATAACGGCAGCATTAATGTTGAAAGCGATATTAATAAGGGCAGCAAATTTATCATACACCTTCCGATAGCCTAAGCATACTTATTTGCAGTATGGTAGCAAAAGAGTATTCCCATTAAAACAATACTCCAAAAATTACGTATCCGTAAGAATGTATAACAAGACAAACTAAAGCTAATGCTTTTTTAACTTCTCTTTAAATTCTTTATCAAAACGCATCATCAAATGATCGGCGCCGAAATCAAACTTTGGATATAACTTGTTCTCCTCTGATATTCTAAAGGAATATTTATTATCCTGCTTGGGCTTCAGCGCGGCAGTGAATTCCATAAAAATACTTTCAACAGAAGAATATTCATCCAATCCCAAGGCCATTCCCAATTCCGATAGCTGCTCAAAATTGGGTTTTACAGGCCCAGACTTCTGCTGTTCAAATTGCTGTATTATTCGTTGTGTATTAGTAAAACTACCCGCTGATTCTATGGGAAAAGAGGCAGGAAGTATCAAATCTGCATAGTTTGCTGTTTCGGTCATAAAATAATCTTGAACAAGCATAAAATCCTTATTATCAAACCATTTCATCACTTCATCTTTATTAATAGCAGTACCTATAGGGTCTTCACCAAAAATGAAGATATTTTTGAAATCACCTTGCCTTAATGCCGGAATAATTTTTTTTGAAGGTTTAAAGTCATTAATTACACCACCGGGTTCCATGCAAGGGAAAGCCCCCATATCAAAAATTCCCTGCGCATTATTTTTTTCCTTTAATGGCATTAATCCACTCGCTTTTTTACCCAATTTACCGCTTATCATAGCTAAGTTATACAACTCGATGGCAGTATCACCACTGGTATTTTTCTCAGAAAATATCAGGATAGCATTAAGCTCATCATTGTACAAACCGGCAAAATTTCGTATTTGAGCATCACTTACTCCTGCCTTTTTCAACAAATCAGAATAATTTGCTTGTAATAATTTCGATTTATATTCATCAAAACCTATCGTTCTACTATTGATAAACACCTGATTGTGCATTGTATGAGTCAATAGAAAATAGTTGAGTGCCTTTACAAAACTATAATCATCTTTTATATGTAGGATATCATCACTTTTTCTCACAAAACGATCATCCATTTCATCGGCAATATAAGTTACTTTGACCTTGTTTTTAGTCTTAGCTTCATTAACCAAGAAACCTATAAAATCATGCTCCCTTATTAAATCAGCACCAAAAACAAAGATTCTTGACGCTTGTTTTAGCTCATCAAAAGGCACATTAGCAACAGAATTATAGGCATATTTTTTTGCTCCACGACTTAAGTATAAAAAGTTAGCAATATAGGGAGTCTTCACCGCTTTTCTTGCCATATTTTGGATAAGATAAATTTCCTCATTGGTCATTCTTGCCCCTGCAAAAAATACATTCTCTTCCGCTTTCACCTTAGCTATTCTATCTTTAATATACTGATAAGCCTCCGAAAAAGATATGGGGACGAGCTTATCTTTTCTCCTTAACAAAGGAGTGGTAATACGCTTGGTATCATTTAGATAATGATACGCAAACTTTGCCCTATGTCCAATAGTAGTCAATGGATTTATTAAACCGGAAGCCCCTTTAACACCCATAACAAACTTATTGCTATGACTTAATAAATTTATGGCTGCCCCTTCACTTCCGTAATTATCAATGGCATAAAGTGGTTTGGTACGCACGGGCCCCGGCTTAAAGATTAGATTCTCACGCATTGCACCCGTCGGACAGGTATCGATACACAAGCCACAACTCTGGCAGTTGGTATCAGCCAATGACATTCCAAGAGCAGGAGCTACATAGGTACTAAAACCACGATTTATCAATCCCAATGCATTGGCGCCTACTATTTCGTCACATATTCTAATACAGCGCGAACAAAGAATGCATTTATTATTATCGATTTCGATATATGGATGTCTAAAATCAATTTTATACTCGTTAAAATCGCCGGCATATTTTTTTTGATCCACATTATACTTATCAGAAAAACTCTGCAAATCGCAATCGAAAAATTCACCACAGCCACACTCCATACATCTGGCGGCCTCAGTGCGGCACATCTCTTCGGAATAGCCAAGTTCTACCTCATTAAAATTAAGTCGTTTATGTTCATCAGTCACAGGCATTTCAATCTTATTTTGTTTCACAAACAAACTCTTAAAATGATTTTTATCCTGCTTATTAAAATTAGATCTTAAACTAACAAAAGGCTTATGAATGGGAGTAGGCTCCTCCCCCATTAAATATTGATTACACGAATGGGAAGCAATTTTAGCCTGCCCAATGGCTTCGATAATGGTTGCCGGCCCCGTAACACCATCACCGGCAGCAAAAACAAAGGGAATTCCCGTTTGAAGTGTATCCTTATTTACTTTTATATTCCCCCATTTATCCACCTGAAGTTGTCCTTCTTTGGCCGAAGCATTCACTTCTTCGATAAAATGCACATCCGTTTGCTGGCCTATGGCAGCCAAAACAAAATCAGCTTCAATATTGTATTCTGTACCTTCTATGGGAAAAGGTCTGCGCCTTCCGCTGGCATCGGCTTCTCCCAACTTCATTTTAATAAGGGTAATAGACTTAAGCTCCCCTTCTTCATCTTTATTTATCCGTATTGGATTAGTAAGAAATAGATATTCCACACCTTCCAATTTCGATTCGTGTATTTCAATGGGATTGGCAGGCATCTCCTTTTCTGTACGACGATAAACCACTTTTACATCGGTACTTCCCAACCTAATTGCCGTTCTGCAACAATCCATTGCCGTATTTCCACCACCTACAACCACAATTTTTTTACCACTAAAATCCGGTTTATTTTTTGTTATTTCCAGGTTCTTAAGAAAATTTATTCCGGAGAATACATTCTCAGCCTCATCACCTTCAACGCCAACAAGAGTACCCGTTTGCGATCCTACTGCCAATACAATACTATCATATTCTTTTTGCAGCTCATCGAAATGAATATTGGCTCCCAATTTCTTATTACAGAATATATTGGTTCCCAGTTCTGTTACCGTACTAATTTCTTTTTTCAGCAAATCATTGGGAAGGCGATATTCCGGAATACCATACCTAAGCCAACCTCCCGGCTCGGGAGCAGCTTCAAATATATCGCAATGATGGCCTTTGCGTGCCAGAAACGAAGCAGCAGATAGTCCACCGGGGCCGGCACCTATAATGGCAATATTCTTTGAGCTTGGAGGTGCCACTTCAGGAATATAATGCTGGTCCGACGCCAAATCATAATCCGAAATAAATCGTTTCATATAATCGATTCCCACAGGAGTATTTTCATCCACTTCATTACGATTACAAGCCGCCTCACAAGGTCTTACACACACCCGGCCACAGATAGCAGGCAATGGATTATCCTCCTTTATTAAGGCCACCGCTTCTTTATATAAACCTTTATCTATAAGCGATATATATCCTTGCACATCGACATTAGCAGGACATGTTTCGGTACATGGGGCAACACAATCAGCATAGTGATTACTCATCAACAATTCCAATGCCGATTGCCTTGACTTATACACTTTTTCATTATCGGTATTAATCACCATTCCCTCAGCTACCCGAGTGGAACATGAGGGTTGCAAACCGCGCATACTTTCCACTTCCACCACACAAACAAAACAAGAAGAGAAAGGCTCAAGACGCGGATCATGGCATAAAGTAGGTATTTCTACTCCATTATTGCGTGCTACATCAAGTAAAGAATCTCCCTCTAAGGCACTAATATAATTTCCATTAAGTACTATATTTACTTTCTTTTTCATCGGTTACTATTTTATCGTTCAAAAAAGTCGTACAACACTATTATTAATCATCAA
Source organism: Bacteroidales bacterium (assembly GCA_015493685.1). Classification (GTDB taxonomy): domain Bacteria; phylum Bacteroidota; class Bacteroidia; order Bacteroidales; family UBA1556; genus UBA6267. The sequence continues at coordinate 12,570 of WGCS01000069.1, read as the reverse complement.
CCTACAGGCTCAATAATTTAAATGTGCCATCAACTGCACCAATTCGGTGGTATTTATCTTATCTAAATTAACATAACTAATTGACATTTAATAAATTCTAATGGCATTAAAATTACAACGGCTATAGCATTCACCACATTGAATACAGCCCTCTTGCTTAATAAAGTGCACCTCTTTTCGTTGGCCAACAATGGTATGTGTTGGACATTTTACAGCGCAGACAGTACAGCCGGTACATGCATCAGCAATTATTTCATAAGTCAATAATGCTTTACAGTTTTTAGCAGGACATTTTTTATCATAAATATGTGCTTCATACTCATTTCTAAAATATTTTAAGGTAGTAAGAACCGGATTGGGTGCAGTCTGTCCCAAGCCACAAAGCGAGGCATCTTTAATTTTATAGGCAAGATCCTCTAAAAGTTCAATATCACCATCTTTCCCTTTGCCCTCGGTAATACGTGTTAGTATCTCGAGCATTCTTTTGGTTCCAACACGACAAAAAGTACATTTTCCACAGCTTTCATCTTGAGTAAAAGCCAAGAAAAAGCGTGCCATATCAACCATACAAGTGGTTTCATCCATTACGACCATTCCTCCTGAGCCCATAATTGCTCCGGTGGAATTTACCGAATCATAATCGATGGGAATATCGAGTAAATGTTCAGGAATACATCCTCCCGAAGGACCTCCCAGCTGAACTGCTTTAAACTTTTTATCATCCTGAATTCCTCCTCCCAGCCCAAATATAACCTTACGAATACTCAGTCCCATGGGTACTTCTACCAAGCCGCCATGCTTTATCTTACCTGTTAATGCAAAAACTTTTGTCCCTTTACTTTTTTCAGTACCATATTTGTTATAAGCTTTGGCCCCATTGAGTACTATATAAGGTATATTAGCAAATGTCTCCACATTATTGATATTGGTTGGCTTTTGCCACAATCCGCTCTCAGCAGGAAATGGCGGCCTTTTACGAGGCATTCCCCTTTCTCCTTCCACCGATGCTATTAACGCTGTTTCCTCACCACAAACAAAAGCTCCTGCACCTTCTTTTACAACAATGTCCAAACTAAAGCCCTCTATTCCCATTATGTCTTTGCCCAAATATCCTTTTTCTCGAGCCTGAGCAATGGCGATATTCAATCGCTTTATTGCCAATGGATATTCTGCCCTACAATAGATAATTCCACTGGTAGCCTTAATGGCATAAGCACCAATTATCATCCCTTCAAGCACAGCATGAGGATCACCTTCGAGTAGTGATCTATCCATAAAAGCACCAGGATCACCTTCATCAGCATTACAGATAATATATTTTATCTCATTGTTGTTTCTATTGGCAAAACGCCATTTGAGTCCGGTAGGAAATCCACCACCACCACGCCCCCGTATGCCTGAATCAATAATAGTTTGTATCACTTCCTCCGGACCTATATTACTTTTTGCAATAAGACTTATTGCAGCATAAGCCTTGCGTTGTTCTGCTTCTGCAATAGACTCCGGATCCATAAAACCACAATTACGTAATGCAATCTTGACTTGCCCTTTAAAATAATTAGATTCGCTACCTTCAAATAAATCTGAATCAACAATTAGATCTTTTATAGGTTCACCATTTTCGATATGCTTATAAAGCAAATCAGCAACTTTATCTTCGGTAATATCACCATATAAATAGCTCCCATTTTGATCTACTATTTCCACCAATGGTTCTTTATAACACATTCCAATACAACTGGTTTGCTTTAGCTCAACAGCTAAATTATCGACTTCTATCAGCTCTTGTATTTTAGTATAAACTTTCGCTGCTCCGGCAGCAATACCACAACTTCCTAATCCTACTATTATTTGTTTTTTCATCGAATTATTTCTTTACTTAAATCAATATTTTATCTATCAGAGATAAATTTGCACCAAACGCGTAACAAATTTAAAGGCTAAAAGCATCAAAGCCTATTGCAATAAAGCTACAATCTACCCAACTTAACATCTTTAACTATCCTCACCGCCTTTTTACCAGTCAACTTACCGTAGGTATCGTTGCCTATCATCATTACCGGTGCCAAAGAGCAACAACCAAGACAAGCCACTGATTCCAAAGTAAACATATTGTCCTCGGTCGTTTCCCCGTCAGCAATAGCTAAAGCCTCCATCAAAGATTCGGAAAGTTTAGAGGCATTTTGCACATGGCAAGCGGTACCGTGGCATACTTTAATAATATTCTTGCCCACCGGATGCAATCGAAACTGGCTATAAAAAGTAGCGACACCATACATTGCCGACAAATCTATTCCCAACTCATCATTAATCTTAATAAATGCCCCCTTGGGTAAAAAACCATAAATATTCTGAACCGACTGCAATATGGGAATAAGATTTCCTTTTTTATCTTTATATCTTTCTATTATGGGATTTATTAAATCAAGATCGACATCTTGGTCTTGATTTATCTCTGTAGATAAATCCTTATCATAAATAACACGTTGTATTCTCATAAGTAAATATTAAAATTTTGATAAAGTTATAAAAACCCATATAAAGATGATTCTAATTGTTTTATAAATATAAATATAAACGTATATCCCTCATTATATGATAATTAGCAATCTGTATTTGATATATTTACAAGCTCTATTATTACTATTTAGAACCAAAATAACTCTAATCATGTTATTTTAATCACATTATTTCCTAAAACAAGTGTTTTTGTTTACACAATAACACTGTTAAAATTACATCTCCATTTACAGAGGACGTAAAAACAAAAACAGTAACAGCGAACCTGGCAAAATAAAAGAGGATAAGAATGTAATCGAAAGGGAGATTTTAATTAATTTTGATTTTTGTATAAACCCTAAAAATTAGAACCTATGAAATTGTTTTTTGCGCTATTTGTGGCGGCACTATTATTCACCAATAGTATTATTGCTCAACAGAATACTAACGGTATTAGTAGTAATATGCTAAAGGATATGCATGATAAATTTGTAAAAAGTAATTCCACCGCTTTGGAGAATGCCATTAGGAATAATAATATTAAAAAGCTGGCAAAGAGTAGATACACTAATGGATCTGAAGACACCTATTTCTCCAATACGGTAAAAACGAAAGGCATCACGAACCAAAAAAAATCGGGCCGTTGCTGGTTGTTTACAGGGCTCAATGTATTACGTCCTGTAGTAATCAATAAGTTCAATATGACTGATTTCCAATTTTCGCAATCTTATCTATTTTTTTACGATCAGCTTGAAAAAGCAAATCTTTTTTTGGAAGGAATTATTAATACTGCGAGCAAGCCTTTAAAGGACAAAAGAGTTGATTGGCTATTGAAGAATCCCATTGGAGATGGAGGACAGTGGACCGGTATTGTTGACTTGGTAAGTAAGTATGGATTAGTACCTTCCGACGTTATGCCGGAAAGTTATCAGGCAAATAACACATCAAATATGTCGAAGTTGCTCCGTATGAAACTCCGTGAAGATGCATTATTTTTAAGGCGCATGTATGCTAACAAAGAGAAAGGGAAAGCCCTTGAGCGCAAGAAAGTTGAAATGCTCTCAGATATTTATCATATTCTGGCACTGAGCTTGGGCGAACCTCCCCACAACTTTGAATGGCGATACAAAGATGCTGATGGAAAAATAAGTCCTCTAAAAAGTTATACTCCTCAATCATTTTACAAGGAGTTTGTGGGCGTAGATTTATCTGATTATGTAATGTTTATGAACGACCCCAGCAGACCATACAATAAACTCTACGAAATTGATTATGATCGTCATACCATTGATGGCCATAACTGGAAATACATCAATTTGGATATCAACACCATTAAGCAATTTGCTAAAGCCTCAATACTTGATAATCAGGCAATGTATTTCAGCTGCGATGTTGGCAAACAGTTGGATTCAAAGGATGGCTATTTAGATTTAAACAATTACAACTATTCCGCGCTAATGGGAGTAAGTTTTACCATGGACAAAAAGCAAAGAATAATTACCCATGCCAGCGGATCGAGTCATGGAATGACTTTGGTTGGAGTAGATATAAATGCCAATGGGAAAATCAATAAATGGCTGTTGGAGAACTCATGGGGGCATACCGGTTTTGACAATGGACATCTTATTCTAGGTGACGGTTGGTTCAATGAGTATATGTTTCGCTTGGTAATAAAAAAGAAATATATCAGTACCGAAGTATTGAAAATACTTGACCAAAAACCTACTATCTTACCCCCTTGGGATCCTATGTTTAGTCCTGAAAAGTAAACAAACTTCCTTCCCACTACAATAAAACAGATAAGTCTATAAATGACTTATCTGTTTTTGTTATATCAATTAATTGATATAACGCTATATAGAGAATCATTGTTGGCTGATAAAAATATTCATAGAATCATCGACAATCAATTATTTACCTCGTTCCTAAATTATGAATTGATTGTGAATGTTATACTTCAGTCTAAGGCTGACAGGAGAAAAATAAATTATTGATAATTAATTCACCTTAAACAAACATAAGGAGGTTGTGTCATTTTACTTCTAAAGCCCTTTATATGTTTACTATTTACTGACACCTCAAAAAGTTTTATCCGACAACAGTGAAATGAAATAAAACAGGGTAGTGAAATTGAATCACAACTTGATTTATTAAAGAATGATGTTTCTTCAAATTATCATTTAGTACGCATGATTGGTGAGGATATAAAGAGAAATTATAGAAATGATACTATTAATGGAAATCCCATTGATAATCTTTATACCTTTGTTGCTACTCAAAATGATTTGCTTGACAAATACGAGCTAGCTAAAATTGAACTTGAGAGAGGTAATTTTAAAAAAATGAATATGATATTGTCAGATATCAGTAATAATTTTAAACTGAATAAGCAACAGAAAATAAATCATAGTGATTTTGAAACAACCTTTGGTGTTGCGCAAACAGTGTATGAAAATGCTTTGTATATTGATGGACTTACAGAACTTCAGAAAGTTAATCTACAAAATGTGGTTGCAAGAAAAGGTTCTCAGGTTTCTCAAATGGCATTGGCTTTATTAGTGCGAAATAATCCTGATTATGAATATACAGAGTTGGTATTGCAACCTAGTGAAAACTCTGCTAGAATTGCACATAAAAAGGATAATATAAGCGTAGATGAGGAAGTTACATTTAAAGTATATCCTAACCCTGCTACCGATAATTTCAGTCTTCGCTTTGAGCAAAGCCCTATTGAAGATTATGAGCTTAATATTTATTCTAGTTCAGGAGCATTGGTCAAACAGCAACAACTCACAGCCTTTGGCAATGAGTATCGGGTTGATATTGGGGAACTGAAAGCAGGCGTCTATTTTGTTCGCTTGCAATCTGATGGAGAGGTGGTATTTAGGAGTAAATTTATAAAACAATAATTAATTATGAAGAAAATTATACTAATAATTTCGTTTCTTGCTTACATTATTACCATTGAAGCACAGGATATTGCGCGTAATAATATATACCTGGAATTAGGAGGTCCTGCCTATCTATATTCTGTGAACTACGAACACCTTTTGAGTAATAATAAAGACATTAATTTTCCGATACGCATTGGTGTTTTTTTTAATTCAATAGACGTATCCTCCGATTTTGCAAATTATGGTATTCCACTAAGTATTTCATTAATAAAAAAGATTGCTGGTAATTCTAAAATGTATTTTGAGTTAAAAGCTCTTGTGACTATTGCATACTATAAAAAAAGTAATACTATGGGGCATGGGCAGGCGTTTACATATTACACCACTCGTCAATATACTCCAGGAGTTAGTTTCGGAATAAGAAGGCAACCGGCAAAAGGTGGGTTTTATTATCATTTAAATATGCAAATATCATACGATAAAGAATTGTCAAAGAAAATAATTATATGGCCCGCTTTAGGTATTGGACTAACAATTTAGATAGCATTATAATATAATTTAACCCTCACCAAAGCATACGAGTAGTCTGAGATTATTATTAATAAGCCCCTAGTTTCATCATTGGATAACTACACTTACATGATTTGAATCCAGTGCGATAGCGATAGTAGCGGCATCCTCCGGCACAACAATAAAAATTCTATAATACTAGTCTGCTCACTCTAAAGCCGGAGATATAGCGGATAGCGCGGTCGGCAATCGGGGATAGAAAAATGGCGGAGGTTGCCGAATCGCCCAAAAAAATAGAAAAACAATTATTAACGGGAGGATTTTGTGATTGAGGGGCAAAAAAAAAGCCGGACATTACATCCGACTTTTTACTATCATTTGATTTCTATTATTTCACTTCTTCGAAATCTACATCTTCAACTTCGTCAGCGCCACCTTCTTGGGTATTGGCATTGGGATCAGCTGCATTTTGAGGTCCGGCCTGACCGGCTCCTGCTTCAGCATTTTGAGAGGCGTTGTACATCTCTTGGCTAGCGGCTGTCCACACCTGATTTAGGCGTTCCATTTCCCGATCGATACCTTCGAGGTCTTGATTTTTGTGTACCTCTTTAAGGGCTTTAAGGGCCTCTTCGATGGGTGCTTTTTTATCAGCAGGAAGTTTGTCGCCATATTCCTTAATTTGTTTTTCGGTTTGGAATATCAGCGCATCGGCAGCATTAACTTTATCAACACGCTCTTTCTCCTTTTTATCGGCTTCAGCATTGGCTTCGGCTTCGGCTTTCATCCGTTTGATTTCTTCATCGGATATTCCTGAGGAAGCTTCGATACGGATTTTCTGCTCTTTACCGGTACCTTTATCTTTAGCACTTACATTTAGGATACCATTGGAATCGATATCGAAAGTAACTTCGATTTGAGGTACGCCACGAGGTGCCGGTGGAATTCCATCGAGGTGGAATCGGCCGATAGATTTATTTTGGCTAGCCATGGGACGTTCACCTTGCAGCACATGAATTTCAACAGAGGGTTGATTATCGGAAGCAGTAGAGAACACTTCAGATTTCCTTGTTGGGATAGTAGTATTTGCTTCGATAAGCTTAGTCATCACGCCACCCATAGTTTCGATACCCAAAGAAAGTGGGGTAACATCGAGTAAAAGAACATCTTTCACATCACCTGCCAGCACTCCACCTTGGATAGCTGCACCAATGGCTACTACTTCGTCAGGATTTACACCTTTGGAAGGAGTTTTGCCGAAGAAGTCTTCCACAATTTTCTGAATGGCAGGAATACGAGTTGATCCTCCCACTAAAATCACCTCATCGATATCAGATTTTGACAAGCCGGCATCTTTAAGAGCGGCACGACAAGGAGCGATAGTAGCTTGAATCAATTTATCGGCAAGTTGTTCAAATTTGGCACGAGTAAGTGTTCTCACCAAGTGCTTAGGAATACCATCCACGGGCATGATATAAGGCAAGTTAATTTCGGTAGATGAAGAACTAGAGAGTTCAATTTTAGCTTTTTCAGCAGCTTCTTTAAGACGTTGCAATGCCATAGGATCTTTACGTAAGTCGATATTTTCGTCTTTCATAAATTCGTCGGCAAGCCATTGAATAACTACTTCATCAAAATCGTCACCACCTAAGTGAGTATCTCCATTGGTAGATTTCACTTCGAAAACGCCATCACCCAATTCGAGTATAGAGATATCGAAAGTACCACCACCTAAGTCAAAAACGGCAATAGTTTCGTCTTTTCCTTTTTTGTCAAGGCCATAAGCCAAAGCGGCTGCAGTAGGTTCGTTGATAATACGTTTCACATCCAAACCGGCAATGATACCAGCCTCTTTGGTAGCTTGACGTTGAGAGTCGCTAAAGTAAGCAGGCACAGTAATAACGGCTTCGGTCACATCTTGACCCAAATAATCTTCAGCTGTTTTCTTCATTTTTTGAAGTATCATTGCTGATATCTCCTGTGGAGTATATTCACGGTCATCAATTTTTATTTTCGGAGTATTATTACTGCTTTTAACGACAGTATAAGGCATCCTTTTGATTTCTTTGGCTACTGCATCGTAAGACTCACCCATAAACCTCTTGATAGAAGAGACTGTTTTCTTTGGGTTAGTGATTGCCTGACGTTTGGCGGGATCGCCAATTTTACGTTCGCCATTATCAATAAATCCGACTACTGATGGAGTAGTTCTTTTTCCTTCGCTATTAGGGATTACCACGGGCTCGTTACCTTCCATAACGGCTACACATGAGTTGGTAGTTCCTAAATCTATTCCAATAATTTTTCCCATAATATTATATCCTTTCTTTAAATTTTAGTTTCTAAATTAAATTAACTTCTGCGGACATTTCAATCTTTATGCCATTAATAACATCTATGCTTTTATCCTTTTTTTTCTGCCAAAGGTTCTCTATTTTTATGCAAATACTGACAAAAAACAATAATATACTGACAGAAGTGCAGTTTTAAGGATTTTAATCGGCTTAAATTTTAGGCTAGGGAAAAGTTAACGTTAGAGTTACATAATATGCATACTATAGGATGATTAGTCGGCTGATAATAATGAGGGAATCAAGAATTGTAAAATTATGCTAAGCTTAGGATAGGCTAATTTAGGCTAATGCCGGCTAGTTTAGGCTAATTTCTAAAATGGCAAGAAAAAAATAAATGTTTCTGCCGGTTTTGTTAAATTTTACTATATTTGCTTTTCGAAAAAGTGAAGGCCCACTTCATTATTTCTTCTTGGATATATAGCATTTTTTTATAATAAGTTGATTGTTTATACGCCATGCGCTTTACGCAGTTGTCTTGTTATGCTTTGCTGCATTGATATGTAACTAAGGTGGCGAAGCTATAGACACAAGAAAAAAAAACTACTAAAATCAATGGAAATACTATACAATATAGAACATCGGGGGGAGAAACGAATTGCTATTAATACGCCTTTCAGCAATGATATCTACAAGCGTATAAAAATGGTTAAAGATAGAAGATGGAGTGCCACTAAAAAGCTTTGGCATTTTCCTGATACCGATGAAACCAAAGAGCAGCTATTCACATTGTTTCCCGAATATTCAAAAGAAATAAGTAAGTTAAGGCAAAGAGAAGCCCATACTAATGCTGACAAAGAGACAAAGGGTGAAAATAAAGCAGCAGATACTAAAGAACTGAAGAGAGTACTTATCACTAAAAATACTATTGACCACAAACTATATATTAATGTTCCATTTGAATATATGCACTATGTAAAACAAATTAAAGGAGCGTATTTCAATCCCGGAATAAAAGGGTGGATATTAGCGGATAATGAATTTACTATAAAGGCATTACAGCAAAATTTAAAGGATAATACCATCAATTATACCATTACCATTGAAAATGAGAGCAGAAGCATAAACCCTACAAATCCCAAAACAACAAAAGCGGTAATCATCAAGAATATAGAAGATGGGAATTTATATATACAAATTGCTTATCAGCACAAGGAAATTATCAAAAGGCTTAGTGGGGTAATCTTTGATAAAAAGTGGAGAGAATGGGTTATCAAAGCAACGGAAAACGCCATTGAAGCCTTACAGCTGGAACTTGAAAGAGAAGGAATTCCGTTTGATTTTAAGATAGAGGAGAAAGGGCGAATAAAAAGGAAAAGCACAGCATTAGAAGCATTAGCAGTCTTAAATAAAAGCAAAGAACAAGAGCTTGAGAAGTTCAGGCAATGGATGAGACAGAAGCGATATTCTGAGAGTACCATTAAGGATTATTCGAGCTGTTTGAAAGTTTTTCTCAGATATTATGGCAAAAGAGAAATCACTACTATCAACAAAGAAGACATTGAAAACTTCAATTATAATTTTATCATCCGTAATAACTATTCCGAGAAAACGCAAAATCAATATATCAGTGCCTTAAAGACCTTTTACATAAAGATGTATAAGATCAACCATGAGATAGAAGAGCTGGAGCGACCAATAGCATCGCGAAGGCTACCCAAAGTAATAGCAAAGGCCGATGTGGAAAAGATATTACGTTCAATACGGAATATAAAACACCGGATGATATTGACCACTATTTATTCGTTAGGATTAAGGCGCAGTGAGCTGATCAATTTACGCATCAAGGATATCAACTTTGAGCGCAAAGCAATATTGATATATAATTCGAAGGGTAAGCAAGATCGGGTTTTACCGTTGCCCGGCAAATTAGAAAAGCAGATGCATCGATATATGGAGATGTACCAGCCTAAGAGATATTTAATAGAAGGACATAAAGAAGGGGAACGATATAGTGCGGCGAGCATTGGAAAGATATTTAAGCGTTATGTGGAGGTAATTATTCCCGGCCATAATTTCACGCCCCATAGTTTGCGGCACAGTTTTGCCACCCATCTGTTGGACAGCGGAGTAGATTTAAGGTATATACAAGAGCTGCTGGGACATAAAAGCAGCAAGACAACAGAAATATACACCCATGTGAGTATGCGAAGTTTAAGTTTTATCAAGAATCCCATTGATGATTTTGACATATAGGGAATATCAACTGAGAGGTAGAGCCGGCTAGAATTATGGGCAAGCTTAAAAATAAAACTTCTTGTGAATGAAGCATTTGATTTAGAAAGTTCATAAAGATTGCAAGTGCTATTCTTGGCATTGCTGTTTTGTCATTTAATGACACGTATTAATCGAATTATTTGTTTTCCACCAATGGAAAACTATTGGTGGAATTCGATGATAAGTTTTTTTAGGCTTAATGGTCAAAAATAGTTGCTGACCTATTCAGAATATAGCCTTAATTATCTAAATTTAGAACACGAATTAAATTAAAAAATTATTGTTGTCCGATAAAAATACTTGGATTAAGCTAGAATCTCAATAATTAAAGGGAAGTAGTTGTTTCTGAGTTATTGTACCTTTCTTTTGGATTAATTGCCAATAATTTATTTTACCATAGCCAGCCACAGACTGATGTAGATTATTGGCAATCAACCCATTCTTTAGGACAGAGGAAAAATTGGTTGATACTAATTTACATCCTCTGATTTATATCGGACAATAGTGATTAAAAATAAAAGGTACGAGTTAAGAAAAAAACACTACTTTTGAGAAGACAATAAATCTAACACTTATGAAAAATAATATTCGAGCACTAGTTATATTTAAAGGCAAGGATAATTGGTATAATACAAGGGAACTCTCAACAATAGCAAAAAAGAAAAAAGTAGAGCTATCACACCAATTTAGCCTTATGGAGTTAACAAAGATAGAGCTATAAGGAAGTTGTGTGGCATTTAAGATGAGAAAAACAACCTACATATTGTTGATTATAATGACTTCTATTTTTTCATGTAGAAATGAGAGTCTAGAAGAAAAATTAACGGATAGATTAATTGGAGTACGTTGGGAAAATTCAGATTTGGACTTTGTTGGATTCGACTCCACTTTATTTTTTATTCCAATAAAGGATATGTATCCAACTACCTGTGCTTTCAAGTATTCACTAAAATCAGATACGTTAATAATCATAAACAAAACTGTAAATGCTTATAACCTTATCGATTATCAAGACACTATTTCTTACCTGAAAATTAAAGTAGAAAAGGATAGTATCAAATTAGAACTTTTAAATAAAGGAGCAAAAGAACTTTTTAATGGTTTCGAAAATTTCACTTTTTACAATTCAAATACAATTGACAGGTATTCATATTATAAGGAAAAGGATAGTGCCTGTCTTGAACAAATAAACAAAGCAAAAGAAGAGATTAAAAATGGAACATTTGTTCTTTGCATTCATTCAAGGTGGCCGTTTCGACAAGAAAAAGAATTCATTGAATTGTTAGAAAAGCACGGAATTATATATAAAGATTTAGGTCCTCCTCCTGATGTTTTACCAATTGAAAGAAATTGTTATAAGGAAACGATGGATTATTATCTCCAAAAGCAATTTGGTAAAGCTTTTATAGATAGTTTGATGAAGGAAGCAGATACGTTAATGGTCAATAATAATCGTTCGAAATATATTAAATATTGGTCATGTGACGAAAAACCTCATTTACCAAATTCAAGACGAGGGTATAATGACAACATGAGTGCTAAAGTTGATTTACCGATTAAGAAGTTTAGAAAAGAGTGGAAAACCAGAGATGGAGAAGATATGTTTGCCGTTTACAGACCTTTTATGGATATCGGATTTCATATTGATACAACTGGAGTAATTTCAAATTTCCATTTAGACTTTTTTAATCCTGAACTTGATTGGAATAAAAAATATAAAGACCAATTGTTTAAGTTAGGTGTCAAACGAATAAAAGAAGATTCAATTTGGATTCCCGGGAAGATTTTAGGTATTAAAGTTCGGACAGACAATAATGTGAGAGTCTATTTTAAAAGAAAAGATGAATAAAAACGCCACACAACAATGGCTATATTGCATGCCTTAGTTTATTGTAATTAAGAAAGATAATTGTATATTTGGACGGAATTACAAGTTAAGAAAAAATAGAAGTAGAAAAGGCGGCACGCACCATAGCCGGACACGTTGGGCGTCAGTCGAAAAGAACTAAGGAAAATATCTTCATTGAAAGGTGGCTACTAAAAAGAATTCAGAGCGCATTCATGGAAATCCAACGCTGAAAATTTTCTCCTCTGAGAAAATT
>WGCS01000068.1 GCA_015493685.1 Bacteroidales bacterium | reverse complement strand
CCATAAGGGGTTGGGAAGTAAAATGGAAGTTTTGCTCGTTCAATCAAAATATTTGATACATTTGAAAATTGGTTATTAAATCCCCCTTACGGTGCGTAGCCAAAACCGTTGTAGGGTATTTAAGGAAACGAATAAATCATAAAAATATGAATAGAAAAATAAAAATATTTGGATTATTAATATTGTTTGCATTTACAAACATTGCTTACGGACAAACGGATAAAGAAAAAGCATTATCAAAAGGAATGGAAGCAATCAAATTAATGGATAGTGGTAAAATTAAGGAAAGTATAAAACTTTTAAAAGAAGCCGAAAAACTCGACCCAGAGAAATTTGATTATCCATACGAATTGGCTTACGCTCATTACATTGACAAAGATTATAAAGGTGCAATAAGAATTTTAGAAAAAAACAAAAATCACAAAAATGTAAACGAAAGATTATTTCAACTACTTGGAAATAGTTATGACATTATTGGAGAAACGGACAAAGCATTTGCGGCATATAACGAAGGACTTGAAAAATTTCCAAATTCTGGTATGATATATTTAGAAAAAGGAAATGTTTACTGGGGAAAAGAAGAATATAACAAAGCACTTTCTTTTTATGAAAAGGGAATAGAACTTGACCCTACATTTCCTTCAAATTATTACAGAGCGACTTTAATCTATTGTAGTTCAACAGAAGAAGTTTGGGGTATGATCTATGGTGAGATATTTATGAATTTAGAAAGAAATAGTGAAAGAACTGCCAAAATAAGTAAGTTACTATATGACACTTATAAAAGTCAAATAAAATTCACTTCTGACACTTCATTTTCAGTTAGTTTTAGTCAAAATGCACAGATTAACATTAGTGATATATCAGACACAAATAATATTAAATTACCTTTTGGAGTAGGAGTATATGAACCAACTTTAATGTTATCACTGATTAATGAAAAAGCAATAGACATAAACTCACTTGACAGAATTAGAGATAATTTTATTAAATTTTACTTTAATAATAAAAAGAATGTAGATTATCCAAATATTCTTTTCGATTACCAGAAAAAAGTTAGAGATGCTGGACATTTTGAAGCATATAACCATTGGATATTAATGAAAGGGGATGAAGACAGTTTTGCAAAATGGCATTCGGAGAACGAAAAAAAATGGGACGCATTTATTGAATGGTTTACTAATAATGGTCTGAAATTAGATAAGGAACACAAATTTTATAGTGGACAATATTAAAAGAAATATAAAAAAAAACACCCTACAACAATGTATATAAGGCATTGGGCGAATGGTAGTTAAATTGATAATTATGAATATAAACAAACGGTATAGTAAAATGAAAGTTAGGTGTTTCAAAACGCCCAACGCCTCATATACTCACCGTTGTATGCCATTGGGTACGATATACAAATATCCTTTACAAATTTACAGAAAAATTGTGAACAATATTTGAGACAATTAATGATAAATGATTTATGAATGAAAGAAAAAATAGAATTGGGTTAGCACTTTCTGGAGGTGGTTACAGAGCTGCTACTTACCATATTGGAACCTTTCGGGCACTGAGAAAACTAGGATTATTAGATAAAATAAGTGTAATTTCAACAAACTCTGGAGGATCTATTACTGGGGCATGTTATGCGTTGCATCATAAAGATTTTGAAAAGTTTGAGAATATACTAGCAAATGGAGTCCAAAAAAGCGTAATAGCTAGAGTTCTGATAAATCCAAGATTTTTATTTCCTGTGTTTACTCTACTTATTTCTATTCTTTTTTCAATTTATATTTTATTTACAAATGCAGCATGGCTTAATATTATTCTTTTACCTTCAATCATTATCATAATTGGTTATTTTCAATTTGAGATTTTTCCCATTAGTAAAATTATTGAAAAAATTTATGATGACATTTTCTTCAAGAATAGTACACTAAGTGAACTTTCGAAAGAATTCCAAACGACTATAAATTCAACTAATCTCGAAACTGGAAGAATATTTCATTTTTCTTCTGAAAAAATGGGAGACTCTAAATATGAATATAGAGGAGAATTAGAACCGATAAAATTTAAGTCAGAATTATTTCCTGTTTCAAGAGCTGTAATGGCATCCTCGTGTGTCCCATTTGCATTCACACCAGTTAAAATTTCGAAGAAGTATTACCAAGTACCTGAACATTATAAGACTATAAAGCCTCGACTGGTTGATGGAGGAGTTTATGATAATCAAGGTATTCATAAACTAACATTTAATAGCAGTTCATCATATTGCAAGAATGTTATTATAAGTGATGCGGGTACTGTATTACCTTTTAAAAATAATTACCGAAACCTAATTCCCCTATTAATAAGAACAAGTGAGGTTTTTATGGCACGAATTAAAAACTTTCAGATGATGAATAATTTATATCGTGTACCAACGGATCAAGATTCAAATGTTGCTTATCAGTCTCTTGGTTTTGACCTTGAACAATCATTAAAAGAATTTATGGAGATGTTGAAAAAAGGTTTTTTATCAGATGAAGTAATTAGTGCTCATAATATTCCTGAACATCTATTAGAAAATGGCAATTGGGAAGAAATTGAGCGAATAGTATCAGAGAAGGTAAATTTTCACCTACTAGTAAATAATGGTTGTAATTCTAATGAATTAAGTATTGCAAGATCTGTTGGGACAAATCTGACACCATTAAAATCGCAAGAAACGAAAGCATTAATTAAACACGCAGAAGCAATTACTGAATTACAAGTTAAATTGTTTTTGCCTCAAATATTATAACATTATGGAGTTTAAAAATATTCATACAAGATTCAGAGCATATCAAATGACGGTAAAAGGATCCTCTTTTTCGTACTGGGATAGTGCTACAGGTAAATTCGTTTTAGGAGAAGCTAGATTTAATGATGATAATAAAGAATCCATCTATCATGAATTAAACAAATGTGGGAAAAAATCAATTGATCATTTGTATATATCCAGTTGGGATCAAGATCATTGTAATGCATCCGAGTTGGAGGCTATACTGAAAGTTTTTAAACCGAATCAGATTTTATACCCTGGTTATCCACCTGATAAAGAAAAAAATAATCAGGTTGATAGTATGAATTTAATTGATAAGTATCTTGGCCCTCCAAAACCATACAAGTACAAAGGAAGTTACACTGGGGGGCAAGCTCAACCATGGGAATATTCCAACTTTACCCATCGTCATGGATTAACATTGGAAAATCCTAATGACAATTCTGTAATTCATATGTGGAGAACAGGTAACTTTTCTGTCCTTAGCCTAGGAGATTTAGAAAGTTCAGAATTGGTAAAAAAAATAACGAATAACAATTTATTAAAAGAGGTTGATGTTCTGATTCTACCACACCATGGATCAAGCAAAGAATTTACAACTAAGGAATTATTGGAAGCATTGAATCCAAGATTATGTTTGGCTCTAGTTGACCGTAATAATCAATATGGACACCCTGACCCTACAGTTGAGAAAAGGGCAAGGGATAATAGTAGATATATTTCGACAAAAGATGGGGATATTATTATTGAAACCACTGGTTCTTATAATGCAAGTTTTAATGTATACAATTATATTGCAGGCGGAAATAAATTAGAATCTATTGAGGAATTTTTGAGCAAGAAATATGTAAAATATTATAATGGTTGACTGAAATAAACGGCATACAACAAAGTATATAAGGCATTGGGCGAGTGATAGTTAAATTGAAATATTATGAATGTAAACAAACGACATAGTAGATTGAAAATTAGGTATTCCAAAACGCCCAACGCCTCATATACTGAACCGTTAGGCGTCATTAAGGAAAAGAACAAAATGAGAAAAATTCAAAAATTTTCTAATTATTTAATCACTTTTTTAGGAGTTTCTTTGGTGCTATATATTGTAGAAATAAATGACTGGATTTTAAGTTATGAAATTTTTATTGATTTACTATTTATTCCAATAATTATTAGTTTCATTGTATTTTTTATTCTCACAATAATTGAATTAAACAAATCTCGACAAGCGCCTTCTATAATTTCGATTTCAATCTTTGCGGTTTTTCTTATAACCTTCGTTTTTCTTTATGGATATAGAAATGGACTTTTTTTTGGAAAAAAAATAATTGACTCTTCATTTCTTGACGATAGAAGCAGAATGGATTTAAAACTATATGAGAATGGAAAATAT
>WGCS01000067.1 GCA_015493685.1 Bacteroidales bacterium | reverse complement strand
TTAATGATATTTTTAACCTATTTGGCAATAGAATAAAACAATATAAAATTATCATCTTCAATCGTTGGGGACAGTTAATATTTGAGTCCAATAGCATTAGTAACTCTTGGGATGGAACCTATCAACAACATCCTGCGGAAGAAGGGGTTTACTCATACCTAATAAAGGTGGTTGGAGTCGATGATAAAAATTATACACGAGTGGGTACAGTCAGTTTATATCGATAGATAAAACTATACTACTTTTTTTTGTTAGAAGTGTTTATTTATTATTCCCCTTCCTTCTTTTTGTATGTTTCTGATTATGAATATATTGCCAAATTTCTCAATTTTTTATCTTATCTTTCTTTGCTATTAATTAAAAATTATAGCAGTATTTGTTATAAATATGAAATTAAGTGAGGTATATTAACGCATTATTCATATTTTTGCAGCATCACTGGTAAACAACAATTCTATATATGATTAAAAGAGAAAGATTATACGATGCTTTTGGCGAATTGATATATGCTATTGCAATGGCTGATGGCGAAGTTCAGCAAGAGGAAGTAGAAACTTTAGAAGCTTTTTTAAGTCATCACCCGTGGGCTAAGGAAATTAAATGGTCTTTTAATTATGAAAATATGAAAAATCATTCAGTAGAAGAAGCCTATAATAATGCCATTGATATTTGTAAAGAGAATGGTCCTGATCCCGAATACAAATACATCCTTGAAGTTATGACATCGGTGGCAGAAGCAGTAGATGGTATTGTGCCTCAAGAGCGTAAAATATTAGATGATTTTCGATTTGATTTAAGAGAGCGGTTTATTCATGATTTAAAAACAAATAAGTTAGCCTACTTTGATGAGTAATATTGGCTTCTTTATTCTTTTTTATTAAAATTTCCTCCCATTTAGGTTTACAGTAATATAGGTATTAGCGTATAATGGCAAAAGATAAAATATTGTATTCTCATTATATGATTGGTATTATGTCCTTTTTTAGTGTAAAATATTATTTATTGTAAGCAATAATTTTGGGTATTTTCGCTCAATGATTCGTAAGCAGAAAATTGATAAAATTGGATTTATTGGTAGTGGTAGGGTTGCTACTCATCTGGCTGTCGCAATGTATGAGGCCGGATTGATAGTAAGCAAAATTTATTCTCCTGATTACAATCATGCCACCATTTTGGCTAATAAGGTTAATTCTCAGGTTATTAGTTCGCTTAAAGAGTTGAGCGATTCCATTGATTTAATAATTATTGCCATTAACGATTCTGCCATTTCTTCATTGGATTTATCGGTGATACGGCCTTCCATTATGATTTGTCATACCAGTGGTTCTACGTCAATGAACATTCTGAAAAACAGATTAAATTATGGGGTTTTCTATCCATTACAGAGTTTCTCTTTTGATAATAAACCCAACTGGAAAGAGATACCTATTTGTATAGAGGCTAATACAGCAGCAAATGTGGATTTATTAAAGCAAGTGGCTAAAAAATTATCAAATTCAATATACGAAATTAATTCAGAAGAAAGGTCTATGTTACATATAGCAGCTGTGTTTGTATCTAATTTTACTAATGCTATGTATTCTATAGGTGAAGATATTTTAGATAAAGGTAATATATCATTAGATATATTGCATCCATTAATAGCTGAGACTGCAAATAAGGTGAAATATAGTTCACCAAAGGAAACACAAACAGGGCCTGCCATAAGAAACGATAATTTAATTATCAATAAGCATATTCAGCAGTTGCAACAATTTGCTGATTATGCAGATATATATAAAAGGATAAGTAAGATAATACAAAAACAACAAAATAGTAGATGAAAAATTATAAAGCAAAACTGGGAAAGATAACTACGTTTATTTTTGATTTCGATGGTGTGCTCTCCGATGGGATGGTATTGCTCAACGAAGAGGGGCATTATTTACGTCGTACCAATGTTAAGGATGGTTATGCCATGCAATTGGCGGTTAAGAAAGGCTATCGTGTGGCTATAATTTCAGGAGCTAAAGCCGAAGGTATGTATAAGCGACTTTATGGTTTAAATATTCAAGATGTTTACTTGGGTGTGCCCAATAAATTAGAGGTTTTTAATGAGCTGAAAAATAAATATAAGCTTCAAAGTGAACAAATAATTTATATGGGTGATGATATTCCGGATTATGAGGTTATGAAGAATGCCGGTGTTGCCGCTTGTCCTGCTGATGCGGCCACTGAAATTAAAGAGATATCAGATTATATTTCCGACAAAAAGGGGGGCAAGGGTTGCGCTCGTGATATTATTGAACAAACACTAAAGTTGCATCATAAGTGGATGAATAAAGACGCTTATAATTGGTAGCTATAATTAATCTATGGTGGCATTATTAAAACTTATTCGGTGGAAGAATTTAGTTATAATTCTTCTTACAGAAGTAATTATCAAATACGTTCTGATGGATTACTTTCTTCGTGAAGTGGGCTTATCCTATCGTTTTAATAATTTTATTTTTGTTGTGGTTGCGCTTTCGAGTATTGCCATTGCTGCCGCCGGTTATATCATTAATGACATTAAAGATATCGCTATTGATAGAACAAATAGGCCTTATCGACCATTGGTAAATGGGAAAATAAGTTTGAACAGAGCT
Organism: Bacteroidales bacterium; assembly: GCA_015493685.1. GTDB lineage: Bacteria > Bacteroidota > Bacteroidia > Bacteroidales > UBA1556 > UBA6267. The sequence continues at coordinate 9,993 of WGCS01000067.1, read as the reverse complement.
TTTTTTCTTTTCTATTTATTTAATTCCATAGGAATAGTATTATCGATATTCTCTGCCTTATTAATAGGTAAAATAGCTTTATTTAGCTTTCAGTTTATCATCATAATATTACTATTTAGTTATTCTACGCAGTTGAAATGTAAAGAATTGTGGGGAAATATCGTTGTTTCTTTCACTACCGCTATGGTTCCTCTATTAATTTGGCTTTATACCATTTACGACATTCATAATTATGGAATAATGTTTAATTATCCCCTTAGGTGGATGCATTTTAGCGTTTGGTTTTTTATTCTTTTTGCCTTTCTTACCAACTTTATTCGCGAACTAATTAAAGACAGGGAAGATCGCGCTGCGGATGCAAGGCAAGAGTGTGTAACCTGGGCAGGAAGTTCTAACTTGCGGTCTTTTAAGCGCTTGCTTTCGATATTAATTGTGATAACGATAATCTCTATTGGTCTTTTTCAGTATTTATTTCCGGCCCATCTTATTTTTAAAATATTTCTGTTTTTAGTACAAGGAATTTTAGTGCTGGTTCTTTTACCTAAAGTAGTATTTCTAAAAGATTCTTCGGCACTTAATGGCCTTAGCACACTGGTAAAAGTAGCCATGATATTTGGAGTGATAAGTCCCGTTTTTCTATGGCTCAATTAGTGCTTTAGAATTTATCTCTGAATTAAATAGTATAAAATAATTTTAAGGAAGTTATTAATAAGAATATACTTATAATTATCTAATATAACGATAGTTATAACTATTAAGCTATTTATAATTCAATATTATCAATTAATCGAACATCTCCCATATTTACCACAATAAAACCCATTTGTTGTCCTTTTGATAACCAATGGTTAATGGGCTGTAAATTCTCTTTATTACTTATTTGAAAGTAACCTAAAGTCATTGTTGGATTTGAATTAATTTTAGTTGCTACCAGATTTTTTAAGTCTTCAATTTCCATAGTAGTGCTTAATTTTTGTGCCTCCTGTAAAGCTTTATATATTGCAGGAGCTTGTTTGCGTTGTTCTATCGTTAATCGTTGGTTGCGACTACTTATTGCCAAGCCGTCGCTTTCTCTTATAATATCACAGGCTACTATTTGTGGACTTAATTGGTATTGTTTGGTTAATGATTTGATAATTAATAATTGTTGATAATCTTTCTTGCCAAAATAAGCCCTGCTTGGTTGTATTATTTCAAAAAGTTTTTTCACAATAATTCCTACGCCCTGAAAATGGCCGGGTCTGTCTTTGCCTTCCATTACCTTTTCCAAGTTACCAAAATCAAATTGAATATTTTCTTCTCCTTGAGGATACATCTCTTCTACAGTGGGTAAAAATAAATAATCGCAATTTATGGACTCCAATAGTTCTATGTCTTTTTCTATAGTTCTTGGGTATTTTTCTAAATCTTGTTTATTATTAAATTGTGTGGGATTAACAAAAATAGAACAAATTGATAAATCATTTTCGTCAATGGCTCGCTTAATTAATGTCAAATGACCAGAATGTAAGGCTCCCATTGTTGGGACAAAACCAAGGCTTGCATTATTGAGCAGTTTGTTTCTCAGCGTATTATTTACTTCTCTTCTTGTCTTTAATATCTTCATTACTTAATGGTTTATACCGTCATAATTTATGATTGAAGTATCAATCTAAACGAAATTATTAATTTAGATTAATAGAAAACAAAATTAATACTTTATAATTGTGTCCTGCAATTTTATTTGGGCTCTTTTGTAGAATACAACTAATACTAAATTTTATTTGTGTTTATAATTTTTATGAGCTATTTAATTATTTCAATTGCATAAATTACTAGTTTAGAAGTGGTAAACTTAATTTTAGGATACCTTCTATTGGTTTTAATATCAGGATACTAACAGATAATTTTCGCCTTCAACATAATCTCTTGACTTAAGAAAAGCTTCTACTTGCTCTCGCATCTCTTGTTGTTTTACATAAACAAGAATATACATTTCTTCTTTTGGTAGAATATCGCGATAATAGATAACTTGTTCTTTTAGGTGTCTTTTGTGGCTAATATCAATATAGCAGCAAATTTTTATTCCAAAAGGAATAAGCAGCTGAGCTCTTTTTCTAGCTATTTTTCCTGCTCCCCAAATAGCTACTTTTGGAAAAACGACATCTTTCTCTTTAAGATAATGATATAGAAATTTACTTTTTATTTTATAAAATGCCTCAATACTGTAGTTATCGCCCTTTCGGGTAAGTCTATTTTCTGAATCGTACCAGCGTAATACCAAGGTATTTACCTTGGCTATCTTCACTCCGTGGTCTAGCCAACGGAGCCACATTTCATAATCTTCAGGAAAAAGTCCATGGCGATATATTCCGTATTTTTGAGCTATTGTTTTCCTCCACATGGTGGATGGATTTACGATGGGGAGCTCTATAAATCGTTTTAAATAGATATCGTGATAAGTAAATACAGAATTTACCCAATCTACATATTGGGCGAAACCTCTGCTGTTATTAGTATAAGCTATAAATTCTACCAAACCCGAAACAGCACCATAATCGGAATGTTCCTTAAGAAAATTGTATTGTGTTAATAGCCTGTTGGGAGTACTTTCGTCATCGGCATCCATCCGTGCGATAAATTCAGCTCTTGCCAATAAGGAACCTTTATTTGAGGCATAGGCAACACCTTGCTTACGTTCTTCAGTGAGTATGAATCGGGAATCAGTCGTAGAAAATTCCAAGGCAATACTTCGGCTGTTATCCGTGGAATTATTGTCTATTAATATACATTCAAATGAGTTTAAACTTTGGTTTTGGATGCTTACTAATGCTCGCCTTAAAGTCGTGGCAGCATTATAGAAAGGTAGAATTATACTTACAAGAGGTTTCATGAGCAAAATTATTAATTTATTGATATGCAACTATATAACTTAATACAAATTGTGATATTATGGAGTGATTTATGATAGCAAATTGGTATAGCCAGAGGCGAGTCTCCGGTATTCGTTTTATAACTTATCCTTTATAAAAACCCGTTTTAGCCATAAAGGAAGCACAATACTTCCTATTATTAAATAGGAATAATAACTCAACAACCTCCAGCTAAGCGCTATCTCGTTGGAGTAAGCGCCCGTAAACTCTCCTAAAAATTTTGGCAGCATATATTCGGCAATACCACTGCCACCGGGAGTAGGACTTATCAGTAATATTACCCACATTATCAATTGTCGTGCAAATATTAAAATTTGATTCCCATGCCCATTTACAATCATTATCAGCATATTTATTACTGCAAAACGAGCTGTCCATGAGACTATAGTTAGCCCAAACAGTTTAGCCCAAAACCACACTGATTTACCTTTTAATTCATGCGAAGTGATAATAATATCATCACCAACTTTAATCGCCTTGTAGTGCCAGCGTCGGAATAAACGGATACTAAATAGTGTACTTAATACTAATTTGAAAAGTTTGGGGCGAAAAAATATGGCAATAAAAATGATACTTGTGAGTATCAAAATAAAGCCATAGCCCATAAAGAAAACCAACTTAGTTGGAAATTGGCCCCACCCGAAAATATTGAATTCTGTATTGATAAATAATTCGTTGTCTCCTATAAATAAGAAGCTTAAGGGAACCATTATTATGTAGAATAGTTCATCAAGTAAAGCTGTTATCATTACAATAGCCGTTGATTTGCCCACATTATTTATTTCTTTGTCAACAATAAATAAGGCTACTGCCGAGCCTCCAACTACCGAAGGGGTAAGCGCTGAGGCAAATTCCCACAACATTATTACTTGAAAACTTTTCTTCCAGTCGATGACTTTATCAGTAAGTAAACGGATTCGGTACATATAAGCGACATCTCTTAGTGTTTCCATGGCAATGGCTAGTAAAATAAAAACAATTGCCAGAAAACTAAAATTTATTGTTTGAAAATCGCTCCACGAAGTGTCCTTTATCATTAAGTAGATGCTGACGGATAAGCCAATTAGTATGGCAAAAGTTATTCTTCCTCCCGAAAAAAGTTTGGCTATTTCTTTTGGTTTATTCATCAATTCTAGTATTGGATTTACCTCTTATGATTTGGCGATAAGATGAACAAAGATATGGAATTATGATTAATGAGTTTAGGACTATTTAGGGGCTGCTTCTGAGCAACAAAAGATTGTTTAATCAAGCAATTGCTAATTGCAATTTTTCCCGTCTTTATTTTGACATAAATTTACCTTTTTAGACTGCGCTCATAAATTATTACAGAGAAAGGAAATTAAAAAATATTGACGAAGGATAGATTAAAAAAACCAAAATTTAATCCTCTAGCCACGCTTCCGCCCATGTGCCAATTGGATAACTTGTATTGATCATCTATCTATATATGTTTTTTTATAAAAAAAAGGGGCTGTCTTTTTAAGACAGCCCCTTTTAATATTAATAAACTTAAATTATAATTATTGTATAATTAGTTTTTTACTCATTCTATTCGCTGTTTTAGTATTGATAAACTGCATATAATACATGCCGGATTGCAACGATTTTAAGCTAATAGAATTATTTACATCCTTAATGGTAGTTCTTTTTACAAGGCTACCACTGATATTGTAAATACTTAGTTCGTAAGTAGCTCCATCAGTGCTTATATGAATAACCTCAGTAGCTGGGTTTGGATAAACATTAATAGAAGTATTATTAGATACAGAACCAAATATTGCATCATGGTAGCAATCAGCACCTGGAGTGCCAAAAATTGAATCACCATTAAATACGGAAACAAATTTAGTAGAAAGGCTCCAGTTAGCTCCATTATTATTATCCAATGTTTTGTCGCAGAATTCCATGGAAGGGCCTTGTCCATCAGCACCTACCGGCCATGGGCTGGCATCATCATAATTTACATAAGCGATGGTGTCACCAACAGAATTTTCTATGGCGATATCCTCTCCCGAGTTTTTCAATCCTCCACTTGTCCACTGAAGAGTTCCACTAATGCCAAATACAGAATTTACCAAAGCAGAATCTTTAGCAATAACCATATAGTCACCTGCGGCCAAATTAGTATTTCCAGGGAATACAAAGTGTACTCCTTGGGTTACTTCATAACCACCAATATTTGCTGCTGAACTTCCATTATTGTATATCTCAAAATATTCCAGTGAATCGATTCCTGATGGATCGTTATACATAATTTCTGTTATTAACATATTGGCAACAGAAGCATTATAAATTAGATTAAAGTTCTGAGGAGCTACCATTACATTTCCTGAAGTATCTTTTATATTAGCTACAGTTAATGTATTGTTTACTCCATCAGTTAACGCATTAGCAAGAGTTAGTGTTACCATATCTCCGTTTGTATTTCTAATGGCGTTGGAAACAGTACCCAAACCGGTGTAGTTGGCTACGTTTTCGGCAGTGGTATCTACTGCTTCACTAAAATAAACTTCGATGGCAGTAGCAGAGCTTACTGTTGCATTATTTACAATAGGAGGAATTGTATCACCACTTGGAGGAGGAACTATATTTCCGCATCCTTCACCCGGATTAGCCCATATACTATCGCCTGCAGCATTCATTCCCACATAAGTAGTTGCTGCTGACCAATTGGCTCCATTGTTATTGTCTAAGTTTGGATTGCAGAATGTAAGGCTGGGTCCATTACCATCAGGGCTGGTGGGCCATGGGCTGACATCATCATAATGAACGAAATCAACGGTATCTCCCTGTGGGTTAACCAGTAATATTTTTTCACCGCCATTACTTAATCCACCACTCGTCCATTGGTAAGCAGTCTTGCCATAAAAATTAGCAAACTTAAGGCTGTCGTAGGAAACAACAAAATAGGAATTAGTATCAAGTACATAATTAGGTAAAGTATAAGTTACTCCTTTGGCAAAATAGTAGCCATCTAGGTTAACAGCCATTGTATCGTTATTATAAATTTCGATAAATTCAGTAGTATCTGTTCCACTTTCAGGTCCGTTATACATTATCTCAGTAATAACCAATTTAGGAATAATAACAGGAACAGTATAGGTGAAATTAAATGTTTGTGGAGCATCCATAATATTTCCGGATGCATCTTCTGCATTTACAATAGTAATAGTATTGCTTTGACCATCTACCAACTTGGTACTTAAGCTAATGGTTGCTTGGGTAGCAGCCGCATTTAAAGTAATAGTATTTATTCCTGATAATCCGGAATAATTAGCTGTATCAGTAGCAGTAGCGTTCATCGCTTCGCTAAAATCAACAGAAACAGTAGAGTCATTTACTGCGGTAACAGTACTAACATTAGGAGCAGTAAGATCACCGGTTTTAGCTGGTAAACCTGCTTTGATAAGGGTGATAAATCCTGCTACTAATTGATTAATTTCAGATTGATCATAGTTGCTTCCGTCACCTAAGGCTCCTATTCTCAATGAAGAAGTAATAACTTTTCCTTGATAAAGTGCATTTATCTTACCTGCAAGCACATAAGTAGATGGTCCCATTTCATACAAAGGAGTTGCGGTAGCAGTAATATCAAAAGCATCACCATACCATAGGCTAGAATATTTCCATCTAACAGTATCAACATTCATCATGGTAGCGCTAGGAACCTTTAGAGCCATTGGCAAACCGGGAGCATCAGCATGAGACTGAGCCACATAGTTGTTAATACCCATTACATCATAAACAAAATCTCCGGAAGTAAAGTTGCGAGGAGCGCCTCCATAAACATCATAAATAAAATCAACGCCATCAATCCACACTGTTCCATTGGAATCAAGGTATTGAGTTAAGGCTGCATTAAATTTTATAGCACCATCACCAAGAGTAGCTGTATCGCTTACGTCCCATAAATTTGTTGTGCCATCGTTGGCAGTACTCCAAATAACTAAATCGAAATGCTTAAGTGTATCATAAGTAGGAGTTGCTCCCGAACCAATATCAAAAGAAGTTACAATTGCGCCGGCATGTACTAATGCAGTATCTATTCTAAATGATTCGTCAGTGCTACCATTATTATCGTCATCGACAACCATTACATAATAGGGTACGTAGTTGTCATAAAGTTTAAAGTTATCAATGGAGATATCACTTTGGTAATTAGTTCCTTTTACTGCAACGATTTGTATTTCTACATAATTTGAAGATTTGTAAGGGGCTAAATCAATGGAATCAGTATTCCAATCTCCGGCTTGAGCTCCGCTTTTTGACCATACTTTATAGTGAGTTGTAGTTCCGTCAAAAATATTAACGTATAATTCTCCAACTCCACTACCTGTCATATTATAATCAAATTTAAAGAAAGGCTCTACCAAGCTACTAAAGTTGAAAGGCATAGATAGTATTGCAGAGTCTCCTGTGGCAACGGGTGAACTGGTTTCAATATACAAGTAATAATTACCATTACTTGCGCCGGTGGCAGGACCGGTACCACCTGAAGGTGTTGTTCCACTATATCTAGTCCAATCGATTATATCATTTGTAGATTGAATCCATCCACCAAAACCGCTCTCAAAAGATTCGGCATAAGGGAATGTATTTTCCGGACTTAAGTGCTCAATTACTTGACTGATAGTATCATTATTGTGTTCTATATCAGAAGCGAGAACGGTATAACAATTAAAATTGTAACTGCCTTGTGTACTCATATCTACTGTTGTGGTAAAGCTGATTGTATCAACAGCAAAAGGAGCTATTGATGTCGTTACTGATTGACTAACAGCGGTTCCACCATTTACAGTATAAGCAACATCGTAGGAATTAACTGTTGATGCTCCATAATTTTTCACAATTACAGAAACGGATTCGTTATTACTTTTATTATATCCGGTTGTGGGACTTAAAATCTGAGTAACACCAATGTCAATGCTATTGGGTTGGGCAGAGGCTAAGTCATAACCAAAGATTAAGTCTCCTTGTACTAATCCTCCCAGAGTTACTGTTCCTGAAACAACTCCCGGCTGAATAAATAAACCTCCGGCAGATGCTCCTGAGGCGATGTTAATATCATTTGAGATATCATAACTATAACCGTTATATTGTTTTGTTGCTACGTTAACACGGTATAAAGTAGTTAAACTACTACCACTTTGATCGAAGAGCCATAGATATGGTCCACCGGTGGATATGGTGTCAAAAGCAGAACCATAAGTACCGGCTATTGGACTGCCAATGGCAGGTATTGTATCCAATACGGTTCCGTTTGTTGCACTTACAAGCCAAATATCAGTTGTCCAGTTACCACACCAGAGTGCATTATTAATGGGGTCGTAAGCAATATGACGAGCGTGTACTCCTGAAGGTGCTGTAATAGTAGCTATCAATGTTTTATTGGTAAAATCCATTTTATAAATGGTATTTGAAGCGGCTCCACCATAAAAGTATGTGCCATCGTAGGCGAGATCTCTTAAGTGAGTTACCCCTGGAATTACAAACTTTTCTACCAATGCCCCTGACATATTTAGTTTATAAATAGTATCATTGTTCCAAACAGGAAGGTAAAAATAAGTACCGTCAGTTTCTATTCCTGCTTGCCCGGTAGAAATAGAGGCAATACTGTGTGTAAATTGAAGAGTCCACTGTGTGGATGATTTGGCATTGTTTCCTCTGCTGTAAACTGCTGTAGGACTTGTCTCTATAGCTGAATTAGTTTGAAAACCAAATTCCGGCGATTGCTGATAATAGGTTTGAGCAAACACCGTACTGCTGAATATAGCCAAAGATATAAACGCAGATAGAAAAGTAAAAATTTTCATAGTTTGTTGTTTGTTTATAGTTTTTAGTAAAAAATTATTTAGCAAACAAAGATATGTAATTAATTGTATTCTTGCAACTATAATTTGGCAGATAATAGAAAGGTAGGTTCAAGTCGCAAACGCAATTTTCAGTTTACAAATTTATAAAATAGTTCTTTCGGGTTAACAAAATCAAGTGTTTCCCTTGGCCTCCTATTGATTTTATGCTGTATCTCATTGATATACTGGCTATCAAATTGGTCAAAGTTTGATTTTTTAGGTATGTATTGTCTCACTAACTTATTAGTATATTCACTTAACCCTCTTTCCCATGAACAATATGGATTACAGAAATAAAATAAAGAATCAAGTTTTTTAGACATTTGGAGGTGCTCCGCAAACTCAGTTCCGTTATCACTTGTTATGGAATGAACATAATCTTTATATGGTAAAAGCATATCTATTACTTCTTTAGATAGACTTTTAGCATTCTTTCCATTCTTAAGTTTTCTCATCATAAAAAAGGCTGTTGTTCTTTCAACAATTGTAACTATTGCCCCTTTATTATTCTTACCTACAATTAGGTCAATTTCCCAGTCCCCAAAGCGCTCTTTATTGTTTATTATAGAGCTGCGTTCTTCAATAGAGACTTTGTCTTTGATTACAATCTTTTTACCGCCTACTGGTCTTTTACGGTGTTTTAGTCTATGTCTTGTATGTTTATATAAATCACCTCCTGTAGCTTTATCATCTCGTATAAAAGCGTATATCCGCTCATGACTAACCATAGGTATATTTAATTTTTTACAAATACCAACTATTTGTTTTGGTGATAATTGTTCTTCTCTAAGGTATTTAACTACAACTCGTTGTGCATTAATATCAAATTTACGTTTTTGATTAAAACGCTCTTTTCGTTCTTCTGCTTTCTCATTAGCATTGCCTGGTTGATAAATTCCTCTTTTTGAACTGTTACGCTTTAGTTCTCTTGATATTGAGGACTCGCTGATCCCAATAGCATTTGCGATGAATTTTTGAGACATTTTACACTTCAAATATGCCTTAATTTCGTACCTTTGCTCTTTCGTTATATGTTTCATATTTACAACTTTTTGACGAGTACAAATATAAACAGTAATGAATAAACTTTGAGAACGATTGCATATTTTTGCCTTCGTTCTCTTTGTTTTGTTTCGCTACGCTTCTCTTCACAAAGAGAACGAAGGCAAAAATACTTACTGTTAATATTTATCCTCTAAAAATTGCATTTACTAATTGAACTTAGG
>WGCS01000066.1 GCA_015493685.1 Bacteroidales bacterium | reverse complement strand
TGCTTTGCGGACTGGGGCTGTTTTTGTGAGTTGTTTTTGCAAGATGTCTTTGCTTTGCGGAAGTGGCGGAATTGGCAGACGCGCTGGGTTCAGGTCCCAGTGGGCGATAAGCCCTTGGGGGTTCAAGTCCCCCCTTCCGCACCAAACTTTGGGATTGCACTCAAAGATTTTTGCTCAGATATTGTGTCCAGACACTATGTCTGGAATAACTTCAATGCTTTTCATTTGAATGTATTTTTCATTTAACGGGATGTGACCAGAATCTATATTTATAATTGAAATTAAAGCGTAGCAATTATAATCTCCGCTAAAGTAATTTTCCTTATATTTATGCCAAAATTTTGTGGATAGTAGAAGTATTTTTATAATTTATCTCTAAATCATTTTATTATAATTAAATCGACTCTTGTGTATTATAGTACAACTTTTGTATGTTCTCTATTTTATTTGTTGATTAGGCTTTGAAAAAGTTTTACGTTATAATATAAATGTACTAAATCCTAATAATGTGAGATTGGTTAAACAGACATAAGAAGCATAAAAGGAGGCTGTTATGTTAGATGTTTTTTTTGCAGATGATTCAAAACAGGATAATCCGTCCCGTGATGGCATGGGACCATTGGTTGCTGTAGGAGCTATTTATGTTCCGGGAGATAAAGTTAAGTCTTTAGAAGACAATCTTGAAGAAATTTGTAAACAATATGGGTTTCCTTCTGATCCAGTAAAAGGAGAATTCAAATGGTCACCGGGTAGGAAACTGTGGATGCATGATAATCTTACTGGAAAGGATAGAGAAAATTTCTTTTTGGAAGCAATTAACCAGCTTAAAGAGTGTGAGTCAAAAGTAACTATTATCATAGCTGATAAAAATGCCAAATATGCTAATCCAAATGCGAATAATAGTTTTGAGGATGTTACCTTTATGCTACTAGAAAGAATAGAGACACAGCTTAATTATGTAGAGAATACAGGCATAATAGTTACCGATAGACCTTCAGGTGGTCGTTCCGATGAAGATAAATTTCTTCAGAGTTGCCTTGAAACAATCACTTCTGGAACAAAATTTGTTAAACCACAACGAATTGCTGTAAATGTACTTTCTTCCCCTTCTAAGCTGATAAGGTGTCTTCAAATTGCTGATGTTATTACATCAGCAAGTCTTGCATTTATTTCAGGTGAAGATCAATACTCTCCCAAGATTTTTGCTGCTATCAAACCTCTTTTGAATAGTAAAGATGGGAGAATTGGTGGCATTGGTATTAAAATTCATCCAGACTATAAGTATAGAAATCTATATTATTGGTTATTAGGCGATAACGATTATTACGATTACAATAAAGCTAATAAAATTCAATTACCAGAATCGGATCGTGCTTATGAAAATAGTCCTCTTAATCCTTAGAATAGAAACTTTACCAATTTGTTTATTCTTCTAAATTTCGTAGACCTTTTACTAACTGCGTTTTATTTTATCATTAGTACTACTGGTTGAGTTTGAACTTATCGAGAGTTAAAAGGATTTTCTTCTTTATACTATTGTTACAAATATTTTTGTCTTTTATAAGATTTGAAAGTTCTTTAAAATACTCAGATATTATAATGTTTGCTCTTGCTTCTTCTAAAGTATTTATTTTCTTTTCCGTTATTGCTCTGATGCTATCAAATGCATCGATAGCAACATTCAGTATATTAAGGAAGTGCTTATTATCTAAGTGTTCTAAGCTTTTTTTAGCTATACCAAACATATATGGCAATCCTATCTCACAATAATTTAAATCAATTGCTTTTCTTGCAGCAATATTAATCAAGGTTTCAGAAAAATACCTGGTAGGCGTTTCGTACATATAGGTATCTTTTGTAAAAAAGTGAAAAATAATTCCGAAAGCATAAAAAATGCTTTCGGAAACCATCTCATATATGCCTTTTTTAACACACCTTATTGTTAATAACTTTATAAGCAAGTATGAATCATTAATAATATTTTGCGTAACATAATTATCAAGATTATCGTTTAGAACAACAGGAACAGCTAATTTTTGAATGCTCAAAAATCCTCTATGGATAATATCAAGTCTCTCTAGGTCTATGGCTTTTTGCATTACGGCATTTAGAATTGAAATATAGGTAACTTCAATGTAATTCTTTTGATGGTACTTAATTGTTTCAAGTTTACGTACATTGTTTTCTTCTTTAAAGAAGAAAGGATAATTCTCTAAATCTTCCATTAAATTTTCTTCCAAGACTTCAAAGCCTTTTTTACAAACAGAAATAAAATCTTTTTCAACCCCTCGCAATAAAATATTCCTAGGAAGCTCGTCAAGGCTGGACAATAACTTCTCTTTTTGGCTACTCCCTCCTATAAGTTCTCTTGTTTCCCTTATACAATTTAGAATCTCCCTTAAAGCAAATTCATTTCTATGTTTGAATGATTCCATTGAAAAATATTCTAACAAATTAAAATAAGGTTTTAATTTACTACTTTTGATTGCTCCATTTCTATCCATAAAGGCATCGAAATATTTTTGCTAAATTCTGATAGAATTAACTTTATTCCGTCCTGATCATCATCTTTAAGCATACCTACAAACACTTCTTTTAAAGTAAGTATTTCATGTTGAACTTCTAAGTTTGAGCTAAATTCGGAAACCTTCGTGTCTCCTAGTAACTTAATTAGCGCATTAATGCTTTTTTTAATTTTTCTTTTTGGTTCGCTGGAAGTCAAAATTTCCTGTACTCCAAACGGTAGAATAAGCAAGCAATATATAAAAAGAAACAAAGAAATTCTAAACGACCATTGGTTTATCACAGTGAGATTTTGGTCTATACTAACTGCTGCAATTATTGTTACAATAATTGCTAATATGAAGAACCATAAAAGGAACCGAAAAGGTAGATTTTGAAAGAATTTTTCAAAAGCAGAGCTTCCATAAAGTTTGCGTTGCAAACTAAATGAGACTAATGAAATTGCAATAATAATCCCGATTATGGAAGCAAGGATAGAAGCTATCGCTGTAAGAATTGAAATTGTTGTACCTGTATTTGTTAAATTAATAAGGTCCAATCGTTTAAGTAGATAAAGGATTAATATAGATAGAATTGGTGTTATTATAGTAGAGGCAAGAAATTGTTCTTCTTTTAAAAAAGATTTAAGCTTATTCTTTAAGTGTAGGTGCCTTTTCAATTTCACACTTCCCAGGGGGAGAACATCCGCTTGCCATTTATAAGCAGTGTTTTTTTGCGGACGACATAGTCAAATTCTATTCTGGCGCCGTGCCCGTTTATAATTTTTTCCAGTTCGTCGATTTTTATACTGCCGTGCTTTGTAAATAAAATTGATGCAAGTACTACCACTTCAGCGTCTTTTTCAAATTTTAGCACTTTAAGTTCTTTGATAAACTCACGGACATCTTTTTCTTTTATTCTCCCTTTGCTTTTGCGCTTTACGACGATGCTGTCTTTTTTTAGAATGCTGCCGAGTACATCTTCAAGGTGCTCTTCGCTCTCGTTTTTTCCTGCAGTGCCATAAACAAAGTGCACGAGGATTGCGTCCATTGATGTAATAGACGGTGCGTTAAACGGGACTTCGCGTACTCTTTTGATGTGGATTATGTTTTTGAATGCTTTGTTCAGCGCTTCGAGCACCTGGGCAGTATCTGCCTGCCCTTCTATGTAAAAGTCGAAGTATTCGTCTTCGCCTATCATTCCTACGCTCAAAGGAAAACCCATTTCCACTTTTACACGCTCGTTAAACCCTTCCGTAAACTGAAGAGGCAAGCCACTTCTCCTCAGTCCGCGCGAAATTGCGCGCGTTAAGTCCACATGCCCTATGTAGCACACCTCTTCTGGCCGCTCAAAATTCACTC
>WGCS01000065.1 GCA_015493685.1 Bacteroidales bacterium | reverse complement strand
GATTTAATTAATCACTGCAAATTTAGTCATTTTTGTCAAACTTTCCTATATTGTGATTGTGTCTCCAAATTGAGACTAACGTCAAATTTTGTTGTTGATATTCACTCATTTATATTTTTCTCAAATTTATTTATTTTTTCTCTACTTTTTCTGTTTTCTTTTTGTCGTTAGCATGAGAAATTAATCTCGGTTTTATGATGTGGGGAATGGTGTACAACTCCTTATTATATTACTCTTTATCCGTTTGTGGAATATGTTCTTTCATTACTATGGAGGCTTCTGCTACACCCAGATGCTTTGATATAACTGCACACTTGGCTTTCAGCAGAAAGAAAACACTCCGACTACAATCGGATAAGCCTTCATAATTACCTTGGCCCTTGCTTATTACCATAGGTGCCTTTTGAAATAACTCTATGAATTCGGGTGAGGATAACTCCAAAATAATACCTGGAGATTTACTCCCCGACTCAATAATATCAGCCACTTTATCTAAGCCTGAGGCAATGGCATCTTCCTTGGTAACATCATTAATAATTGGCGCCGACCTAACAACATATTTCACCGGCTTATTAAGTTGCTTAATAAGGATTTTATCGAATACCGATTCACCGGCATTATCACCGATATAGAGAACGAAGGCGGCTTTCTCCAACTGAATTTTAAACGCCTGATAATCCAATATGGCAAAATCTTGCTTTAAAATATTTTGCACATCATTTACTAAGTCAAAATGCATATTTACTCCCAAGTCAATAATATTTCCTGCAATTGCCACTTTTATTGCAGTAAGTAATTTATCTTCTGATTTCTCCACCAACTCTTCAAGTTGTGGATAAATGGCTTTAGTCTGTTGAATATGCTTTGCCTTAATGGCTTTATAAGGATCTTCTACACCGCTAACTTGACTTACAATGTCATATACTTTCATGCCCGTTTGAGCTGGAGTCGATTGCATTGGAATAGTCGACACCATTGCTGCTGTATTATCCAATATCTTTTTAATTTGAGCTTCATCAGTAGTAGCAATACGCCCCGCCCTTAAAGCCTGCTGCATAAAACATGGAATACAATCTAAGTAGGTTTTCATATCTATAATTCTTTTAACATGGTGATATGGAGTCATATAACAATAACAAAGATAATGAGTTACTGACTATTTCAAATATCACAAGCAATCAGCTGATTAGAAATCATTTACCTATCAATCTTAAATTTGTAGATAAGAAAAGACTTCAAACATTAAAACAGTTGGACTCTTAAACAAACAAAAATTAAGTTTGCTCACAGTATACTACACTATATTTATTAACGCATCAGTATCATTATTATCCAGCCGGAATATACATAAGCCTTTTCACAATAAATACAACATCCATTATGCCAAGTGCCGGACTAGATTATAAGTTCTTTAGGATAAAGTCTGTCATTAAAGTATACAACTGTAAACGAGTATTCCTACCATAATGAATACCATGGTCGCTATTGGGATAAAACTGCATTCTAAACTGCTTATTCTCCTTTAGCAGCGCCGTAATAAAATCCATTGAATTTTGAATATGCACATTATCATCGGCCATACCATGAACCAATAAGAAATTACCTTTAAGCATTGCCGCATGCGAAATAGGACTATTATTATCATAACCGGAGGCGTTGGTCTGAGGGGTTCTCATATAGCGTTCGGTATAAATATTATCGTAATATCGCCAATTGGTTACCGGAGCTACGGCAATACCAGCTTTAAAATAGTCGGCCCCTTTTGTCATGCAAAGAGAAGACATATAACCGCCATAACTCCATCCAAATATTCCAATACGATTGCCATCGATATAGGGCAAAGAAGACAAATATTTACTTGCATTAATTTGGTCTTGAGTTTCATATTTTCCCAGCTGCAGATAGGTCAATTTTTTAAACTTCTCACTTCGTGCCCCCGTACCCCTATTGTCCACCGATACAACAATATATCCTTTTTGTGCCAACATTTGGAACCAGACAAAATCGAACCAGCCCCATGAGTTGGTAACTGTTTGTGAACCCGGGCCGCCATATACATACATCAGCACCGGATATTTTATGTTTGGATCAAAATCCTTAGGCTTAATCATATAGGCATTTAATTCAATATTATCCACCGTCTTCAATTTAAAAAACTCTTTTTTACTAAATTGGTATTCAGTCATTAAATCTTTTAAACTCTGATTATCTTGTATTACATAAAGCTCTTTACCCTTATTATTATTCATGGTTATATATTGCGGAGTATTGGCGGTTGAATTAGTATTGATAAAATAGTTAAAATTTGAAGAGAATACGGCATCATTGGTCCCTAAGCGCGGAGAAATATTTTTCAGTCTAAGATTCTTCAAATTCACTTCCAATATCTCTCTATTCAAAGGAGAACTGTAGGCCGCTTGTATATACAATTTATTATTTCGTACATCATAGCCCAGCAAATCGGTAACATCATATCTTCCCTTGGTAATCTGAAGCAGTTGTTTTCCATTTATACCATACTGATATACATGATTATACCCATCTTTTTCTGAAGTAAATATAAACGATTTATTATCTTTGGTAAATATCAGATTATTGGTAATATCAATATAGTAAGGATTTGTTTCGGAATAGAGCACTCTTGAAGTCCCCGTATTAGCATTGGCAAGCAAAATTTCCCACTTATTCTGCAAGCGATTCAAACGTTGAATGGACAATATGTCTTTGCCCTGTGTCCATTTAATTCGAGGAATATATATATTCGTATCCTTTCCAATATCCATTGATTTAGTGATACCGGAAGTAAGATTGTACACATGCACACTTACCAAAGAGTTATTCTCACCGGCTTTGGGATATTTATATTTATAAATACGAGGATACAAACTTCCATAATAAGTTAATTCACATTGCTTTACATTAGTTTCATTAAATTTTATATACGCTATATATTGTCCGTCATTGGACCATTGGTATGCCTTAGTGAATTCAAACTCCTCCTCATAAACCCAATCAGGGGCGCCATTAATAATTGAATTCACCTTACCGTCAGCGGTAATTTTTTTCTCTTTATTTGTTTTCAAATCTTTAACAATCAAGTTATTATCGCGAAAGAATGCCACTTTAGAATCGTCGGGAGAAAAGGAGGCAAGACGTTGATGCCCATTTTTCGATAGCGGAATTAATGATTTCGTTTTCAAATCGTACAGCCAATATTCAGCCCAAAACGAATGGCGATAAATGGGGTTTGGCTTGGTAATTAACAATACTTTTGTTTCGTCATGGCTAAAAATATAATCAGTAAAAAGCAGTGGACCACTCGTTGTGTCGGGAATTAAATCACCGGCATTAATAATTGTTTGCACCAGCTTCCCCGTTCTATAGGAATATTTTTCCAGATTGCCCTTATTGAGAATAGTATAACTCACTCCATCATTCATAGAGCGAAAACCACTTACCGTTTGTGGATAAAAACGGTAATATTTCCAAATATCTTCAAGACTAATTTTCTTATAATCAGATTGAGTGTGCTGCTGTTGTCCTTGAACAGAAAAACCGGCAAAAGCCAGAAAGATAATAAATAGACCTAATGTAAATTTTCTCATTATTAAAATACTTTAAAATATACTACGATTTTATAGGGCTCAAATGTACTAAAAAGAAGCTATTATTGTACATAAAAAGTCCATTCCATTAAAACAATTCAAAGAATATAAGCTATCTTTTACAGTGAAAAAATAATCAAATTATACAATTC
>WGCS01000064.1 GCA_015493685.1 Bacteroidales bacterium | reverse complement strand
CTTTTTCCTTTAAAAGCCTTTCCGTTTCCAGTAACGAATAGGTATTCCCTTCTATTTGTGATGATTTCCAGCTTAAATCAATAGCGAGTCGTTCAAATTCTTTTCTCATTTCAAATTCACTTAATTCGGATATGTTTTTTCAAACTCATTTTTGTAAACCTATTAACAGATTTAATTCATCTTCTGTGAATAATCTTGTTGCAGGAAAAATTTCCGTTAATAATGAAAAATTGAAATTATCCATTATTATTCTTTCGTCAATCTCTTTTTCGTAATAATCTTGAATATCAATTTCTTTGCCACAAGTTTGGATAAAACTCTTTTTATTGTGGCAAAACTTTTTTTATCAGATATTCCTTGTCGAATCTCTTCAGAAGAAGTTCCGGAATTTTGTTTTAAGAATTCTATTACTAAGTTTTCTATTTCCATATTATCTATTTAGCTCACAAAGACAGTAAATTCGGCTCAATATTTCAAGTTTATGAGCTGTATTCCTTTCTTAAATGAGCTACAACGAGTGGATATTGTGACCTTTCTGTTTATGTTCTATCGTCAAAGAAATAAGCATACTATTTGGTTTGCCGGACTTGCTTTGTCTAATATTATAATTGTGTAATTTATTGATATTGATAAATTGTTGAGCAAACAATATCAATATTCAGAAAATAGGAAGTCCATTTATCTTTAAAACCCACCAAACAATTATTCTGTTATCCCTTTATAATCAGCATATTAAATTATGCTCTAGGGTGAAAATTTATTAATGTTGATCTTAGGAATTCTCTATCAAGGTGAGTATAAATCTCAGTAGTGGTAATGGACTCATGGCCCAACATTTCCTGTACTGCACGTAAATCGGCACCACGCTCCACAAGCTCCGTAGCAAAAGAATGTCGAAAAGTGTGCGGACTAATATTCTTCTTTAACCCTATCTTTTGTGCTAAATCCTTAATTATTGTAAAAATCATTACTCTTGTCAGCGACTTCCCTCTCCTATTGAGAAAGACAAAATCTTCATAGCCTGCTTGCACCGGAATGTGTACCCGCACTTCATTGAGATAAATATTAATTTGTTTAATTGCGGTATGACCTATGGGAACAAGGCGTTCCTTACTTCCTTTTCCTACCACTTTAATAAAATCATCATTAAAAAACAGATTACTTATTTTCAGGTTTATCAATTCAGACACTCGCAACCCACTGGCGTACAATGTTTCAACAATAGCTTTGTTTCTTTCACCTTGCGGTTTGCTAAGGTCTATGGCATTAATAAGTTCTTCGATTTCGGAATGATGAAGAACATCAGGTAATTTTCGTCCAATTTTCGGTTGTTGAAGCAGTTCAGAAGGGTCAACTTGAATAGTATCATTTAAAAGTAAGTAGCGATAAAATGCCCTTATACCACTAATAATTCTTGCCTGAGAGCTTGCCTTCATACCCAATTCTGCAATCCAGTGAACAAAATTCTGCAAATCGGAAAGCACTAACTTATCTAGTTCTAACTGATTTTTTTCCAGTAAACAATATTGTCTTAATTTGTCCAAATCGTGCACATAGGACTCAATGGAATTATCTGCTAGTCCGCGTTCAAATCGCAAAAAAGCCTCAAAAGCGTTTATTAAATTATCCGATTTCAATATTAAAAGGCTACATCATATTCGCGCAAAGCATCATTGAGCGAAGTTTTTTTATCTGTTGATTCTTTTCTTTTACCAATAATAAGTGCACAACCCACTTGATAGTCTCCTGCAGGGAAATGCTTGGTATAAGTCCCCGGTATTACAACCGAACGGGCAGGCACATAACCTTTGTATTCAATGGGAGTATCGCCTGATACATCGATGATTTTCGTTGATTTTGTAATGACAACATTAGCGCCTAAAACCACTTCTCTTTCAAGGTGTGCCCCCTCCACTACTATGGAACGTGAGCCGATAAAACAATTATCTTCAATGATAACCGGGGCTGCCTGAACAGGTTCGAGTACTCCGCCTATACCAACACCACCACTCAAATGTACATTTTTTCCTATTTGCGCACAACTTCCCACTGTTGCCCAAGTGTCAACCATAGTACCGGAATCAACATAGGCGCCTATATTAACATAGGAAGGCATCATAATAACACCGGGAGCCAGAAACGAACCATAACGAGCAATACCATCGGGAACAACACGAACACCCAACTGATCAAAATCTTTTTTAAGGGCTATTTTATCATGATACTCAAAAGGTCCATTTTCAATCTTTTGCATCTTTTGTATTGGGAAATACAATATTACCGCTTTCTTCACCCATTCATTTACTATCCACTTATTTTCAATTGGTTCTGCCGTTCTTAGTTCTCCTTTATCAAGGAGTTCAACAACTTGTCTTATGGCCTGTATTACTTCTTTCTGTGTCAGAAGTTGACGGTCTTCCCAGGCTTTTTCTATTATCTTTTGTAATTTCTTCTTCATAATAAATCAATTTGTGCAAAGGTAATGAAATTGAACACTAGCATTACCCTCCAACACATAATATTCCGTTTTACCCAAGTAAAGCTTTAATGCACTCTTTTCGAAAACAAAACCAAGGATGTTGCTTTTTGTACTCAATATAGTCCTCCCCAAACTTAGCAATAGCTTCGGGCTCTTCAACAAACTTAATAAGAATAAGCATCAGAATAATTTCGACGGGAGCAATCAGCAGAATAAAAGAAGGTGAACCCACTAAGAAAGCTATTGCCGGTGGAAAAATCAACAGTCCCAAATGCATGGGATGACGCATATACTTATATACTCCTTTATCAGCCAGCACATTAGTCTCCATTCTCTTTAGCTCACCCCGACGGCCATATTTTGCCAAAGTCCTCCCTGTATTTCTACTAATTCGCATCACCAAATAAAACAAGAATACACCAATAATAAAACTTATAATATGATACATTATTCCGAAATAATAATGCGGGAACAAAATACTATCAAGGTAAAAACCTCCAATAATGCCTCCAAAAATCATTATAATCCACATACTTAATCTAAAAAACATCTTATTTATTTTTAAAATTAAAAATCTTCATTCTATTCTCCCTATCCCAATAATTCTCTTTCTTACAAATTTTCAGCTTGTATCAATCGTATTAATTGTTGATAACAATTCGTATAATCAATACCATAAACCAATATTCCTTCTTTATGACCTCCCATAATAATTACTCCGTTATTCTCTCTATTCTTCCCTACTAAGGAACCTACAGATTGGGCCATTTGTGGAGTGCCATATTCGGCCTCTGCCTCGGTAGTAGGCAAGCGAGAAAAATATTTTTCCCATAAATTAATAGCATGAATATGCATTACAGCTTTCACTTTGGCATTGGCAAGATAAATCGCCGCATGAGAAAGTGATTCAGAAGAGGCTATTTTACCCCCTCGGCACTCAAGAGAATTATTATTGAGGTCAAAATTTATCACCTCAGCATAATCGTCCCTGCAAAGCAATTTCAGCCCTCCTGTTGCCGAAGCAGTGATGATAAAATTTGACATCTCACCTACTCGATGGCTTATGTTACCAAAGGCAATCCCATCAGAGGCAATACCGATAAGGCCTTGGTGGTACAATTTATTCCTCCATGGATTTATCTTGTCAAATTCATCAACGGGAATAATCGTTTTATCATTCCAACAAGCGTTAAATTTAATAATCCCTTCCATTATTAACGGTGGCAATATGAAAAGTTAGGCATTCCTGCCCACCGAAGCCACAGCCTAGGCTGCTTAAAACTCCAATCTTTCAATTTACTACACTTTCTATTTATTGCTATCATTTTCATATTTAGTATTATCTGCCAAATGCACTATATTTTTTGTTACCCATTATTATAATTCTATTCAATCAACAAATGTCTCTTTTACCACTGATTTTAATTCCTTAATTTCGGGTTGTGATAATCTTCCCAAAATTTTAATTATTCTTTGCTTGTCAATAGTCCGAATTTGGTCAATTACAATCCAACCTGTTTTTCTGTTGTGTTTTACTTCAATCCTTGTCGGATATTTTCTTGAAGTAATTGTCATCGGAGCAACAATAATTATTTGAAGGTATTTGTTCATTTCGTCTGGTGAAATAATAACACAGGGTCTAGTCTTTTTTATTTCACTCCCAATTGTTGGGTCAAAGTTTACAAGTACCATTTGATATTGTTTTAAATCCATTCTTCCAGATTTTCGTTTTCAAAAATGTCATTGAACAAAAGTTGGCAGTCCTGCTTCTGATTTAAAGTGGTCAAATTCCACCACATTAAAATTGGGGTTGTATAACATTTCCCAAGTTCCTAGAAATTCAATTGTAGTCCGTGTTCTTATTCAATTTTTGATTATGTCAGCTGCTCTATTATCTCCTTTCTTTGCTTTTGCCATATCGGTTAAGCAAATAAAGTCATCTTCATTAATTTTTGTTATTGATATTATCGTATTTTCTATTTCAAGTTTCTTTATCTTGCTCATATTTAATAT
>WGCS01000063.1 GCA_015493685.1 Bacteroidales bacterium | reverse complement strand
GATAAAATCAATTAAATAAATAAATCTTTTTTTATCCTTGACAATTCTATAAAATATCTATACATTTATTGGTAAGGTTATAATACCAATAGGAGAAGACACGAGCAATGGTTGTTCAGCTGAAATTTTTAAATGCTATTTATTCGTTTTATATTAATTTAATATAGGAGGAGACAGATGAAAAGAAGAGATTTTTTCAAGAAGGCTGCCATAACAACAGCAGCGGTAGGGTCGGCATCAGCCATTGCCGCTCCAAGTGTAATCGCAAGAAAAACATACAAATGGAGATTGGTAACCACTTGGCCTACGGGTATTCCCTGGCATCAAACCGTTTTACATTTTGCCAAAGAGGTTAATGAACTCTCTAACGGTGAATTGCAGATAAAAGTTTTCCCGGCAGGTTCAATTGTTCCTGCTTTTCAGGTATTTGATGCCGTAAGAAACGGAGTCGCTGAAATGGGGCACGACTGGTCCGGTTATTGGAAAGGTAAAAACCAAGCATTTGTAGCTTTTGCGTCCGTACCTTTTGGTATGAATGATGTAGAATATTCAATATGGTTAATGCAGGGTGAAGGTATGAAATTGGCCAATGAATTATACGGTAATTATGGAATCATCCCGTTGATAGGCGGTAATTCAGGTCAAGAAATGGGGTTCTTCACGAAAAAACCAATAACTGATATAGACCAAATGAAAGGAATGAAAGTTAGAACCGTAGGTTGGGCTGCGGATATATTAAAAAATATGGGTGTATCTGTTGTACCTCTACCTGGTGGTGAAATATACCTTGCTTTGGAAAGAGGTGTTATTGATTCGGCTGAATTCTCAACTCCTTACATCACGTATCCTATGGGATTTCAGGAAATATGCAAAAATATTATGGTTCCGGGATGGCATCAAACAGCCGTTCAACTAATGTTTGACGTGAATAAGAAAGCTTACGATAAATTGCCTAATCATTTACAAAAGATATTACATATAGCAGCAGAGCAGACTCAACTCTGGGATATGACAAGAAGCGAATATTACAACGGTGTTTATGTGGAAAAATATAAAAAAGGTGGAGCTAAATTTAACAAATTAACGGATAAATCCCTTGATAAATTAAGAAAAACAACAAAGGAATACTTGGATGGATTGAGATCAAAACATAAATTCTTAAACAAAGTTCTCGAATCGCAGGATTCTTTCATTAAACAATATGCCAACTGGAAAGTGCTAAGAAGCGGAGTATCTGACTATCCATACAAAATGTATATGTCAGGCTATCACTATGAATAACAACGGGATGAGTTTATGTTAAAGATAATAAAGATAGTTGACACTATTAACGAATGGGCAGGAAGAGTTTCCAGTATTTTTGGATATGCTTTGTTTATAGTAGTAGTTGTGGGTGTCATAGCAAGAAAAGTATTCAATCATCCTTTCATTTGGAATTTTGAAGCCAGCTATATGCTTTATGCTGCTATGTTCTTGTTGGGTTTTGGCTATACTCTTAAATATAAAATGCACGTAACAATTGATGTTTTTTACTCTGTGCTGGGCCCGAAAGCCCAGCTTCTTTTTGATATTATAGGATTCTTATTATTCTTTGTTCCCTTTGCTTATGTTTCTTTAAAATCATCAACAATATTTACCATACAATCATGGCAGATGATGGAGCACAGCCAGTCAACATGGGCACCTCCTATATATCCGTTTAAAACTCTCATGCCTATAGCATTTGTTTTATTGGCTTTACAAGCAATAGTGGAAATAATAAAGTCCATATATATTAAGGGAAAAGGATGGGAAATAGATGAGTAACGATATACTTTCTTTTGCAATGTTTTTATCTCTCCTTGTAGCTGTTTTTTTTGGTTATCCTCTTGGTATAACTCTTGGTGGGCTTGCTGCTATTTTTGGTATGTTAGCCTACGGTCCAGGAGCTTTATTTATATTTGCAAATAAAACATACGGTTTAATGACAAATTATGTCCTTGTTGCCATTCCGCTATTTATT
The DNA here is from genome assembly GCA_015493685.1 of Bacteroidales bacterium. GTDB lineage: Bacteria > Bacteroidota > Bacteroidia > Bacteroidales > UBA1556 > UBA6267. The sequence goes on along the minus strand of WGCS01000063.1, from coordinate 780 downwards.
CTTATGGCTCAATTTTTGGACAAATCGGGAATCGCAGATAAACTCTACGATACAATGTATATAGTGTTTGGTCCAATAAGAGGCGGATTAGCTTTGGCAACAATAGTTGTTTCCACAGTCCTGGCTGCAACAACCGGAATAATAGGAGCTAGTGTTGTAGCTATGGGTCTATTGGCTGCTCCAGCTATGATTAGAAAAGGATACCAAAAAGAGCTAACCGCAGGAGTAATTACAGCAGGTGGCACACTCGGTATATTAATACCGCCATCTATAATGCTTGTTGTGTATGGCGGATTGATAGATATGTCTGTCGGAAAACTGTTTATGGCTGCATTTTTGCCAGGCTTGCTATTGTCAACCTTATACCTTCTCTATACATTTATATATTGCAACTTCATAAACAAAAAAGCCGGGCCGGCTATCCCTAAAGAAGAAAGGATTCACTCAACCAAAGAAAAGATAATTATGACATTTGAAAGTATGCTTCCACCTTTAATTTTAATATTTGCAGTTTTGGGAAGTATAGTGGCAGGAATTGCAACACCGACAGAAGCTGCCGGACTTGGTAGCGCAGGAGCGTTACTTATAGCCGCCTTTAACAAAAAGGTTACTATGAAAATGCTAATAGACGCTGGCTATGGAACGGTGAAAATTACCAGTATGGTAATGTTAATATTCGTGGGAGCCAATTTTTTCACCTCTATCTTTATGGGTATTGGAGGAGGAGAAGCATTTACCAGCTTGTTGTTTTCCATAAGCTCCAATAAGTGGATTATACTC
>WGCS01000062.1 GCA_015493685.1 Bacteroidales bacterium | reverse complement strand
GGGATATACTAATTTTTTATAATTAAAATGAAATTTTAGATTGAAATATTGGAATAATAAAGGATGGTATCAGACGAAAAGCGATAGCTTTGCTGATGTCTGAAATTGAGAATAGGAGCTTTTAACCCTTCACCAAAGGTTTTGTCGCCAATGAGAACTCTGGCTTCGTCCCATTGATTGGTGTCAATAAAGGATTGTAATGTCTTTTGGCCACCTTCTACAATAATGCTTTGAATATCATTGGTGTAAAGGATGTCGAGCATTTGTTGAATTGGCTTATTGTTAAAATCGATGTTATAGTATGTAATATTCGTTTTGTTGGCAATAGCACTATCAGTAAAAACGAGAGTAGGAATAGTATTATCGAGCAAATGCCACGAAGGAATAATCTTTTCAGTTTCAGCAAAGAGAATGCGAATTGGATTTTTGCCGTACCAATCGCGAGTGTTAAGTTGAGGATTGTCGTTGGTTGCAGTTCCTGCTCCCACAAGAATGGCCATTTCTTCACTGCGCCATTTGTGAACCGGTAGTTTTAAATTGGGATGCGTTATCCAATTGATGCCAATGGGATCTTCGGCTTTCCGCTTTATATCAATGAACCCGTCAAGGGTCTGTGCCCATTTCAGAATAATATAAGGGCGTTTAAGACTGTGAAATTTAAAAAAAGCTTTATTTAGGGCAAGGCTTTCTTTTTCAAGTATACCAACTTCTACTTGAATGCCGGCTTTTTGCATTTTTTGTATTCCTTTTCCTGCTACTTTGGCAAAACTATCTTGGCAGCCAATGACTACCCTCTTAATCTCTTTCCGAATAATTAAATCAGAACAAGGGGGTGTTTTACCGTGATGGGCACAGGGTTCTAAATTAACGTAAAGTGTTGCATCCTTAAGAAGTTGCTGATCTTTTACCGCATTGATGGCATTTACCTCGGCATGAGGCTTGCCGTATTCTTTGTGGTATGATTCGCCTATAATCTTACCTTGATACACAATTACACAACCTACCATTGGATTTGGTTTTACCCTTTCTCGCCCTTTGGAGGCTAGTTCGAGGCAGCGCTGCATATAGTGTTGATCTGTTGTTGTCATTGCTTATCTAAAGTGACTAAAATCGTTGGAAATAGTCTCCGTTTCTTCTTCCATACCGTAAATGTCCTTATATGCGAGGTATATTATGGCATACGATAGGGGGATGGTAAAGAAAATACCCACTCCCAGAGCAAGTACTCCTAAAATATTTATTCCTACAATGATAATACCGAGGATGAAAAATTGTTTAAACTGTTTCATAACTATTACTCTGCTTGATTCCATGGCGGGCCAAAAGTCAAGTTTGGCAAATACAACCAAAGGCATGGAGAACAGATAAATGATAGATAAAAATATACCCGGTAATACCAAAAGGAATAAACCTACTGTTACAAATAATCCTATGAGCATATTAACAATCATTGTAGGAAGGAAGTTTTTAAAACCATCGAAGAAGTTCTCGAATTTAAAATCTTGCTTGCTAAAAATCTTATGCAAAACAAGATAATATCCGGCAGAAATAGGACCTGAAACTATCATTTGTACAATTTGGCCAAATTGAGGTGCTCGCATAAGCAGAAAGCTAAAACCAATATATAAGGCAGTAAATGCACTTAGAATAATCCAATGTTGCTTAAGTGTATCAAATGCATGACGCACATAGTAGCTCGTATTGAAATAAAAACCATTTTGTGATAGCTGATAGGCTCTGTCAGAAATATTTTGTTGCATAATTTATAGAGTAAAAAAACTACTCAGAATTAATAGGTGTCTGAGTAGTTAATGATAATTATATTAAAAAAAGAGGATAATATGATTCAAGAAGCCTTTGAAATAGAGTTTCCTAATTATCTTTTAGGATAATATCATCATATTCTTCTTCAAATTGTAATTTATGATTTGCTTCCTGCAAAGCCAAAAGGTGAAATACCTCTTTAAATTCAGGATTGGGAACCATTTTCTCCAGTGCAAGGTAGAGATTGTAGGCTGCTTTTTCTTTCTTCATTACGACAATAAGTGCCTCTTGATAGCTCATGTCAGGTGATGGAGTAACAGGGGAAAGATAATCTGAAATTTTAAGATCTTGAACTGCTTTATCTTCTATAATGGAAAGAGAACCTTCTTGTTTAAGTTTCATTAATTTTTCCTTATGTCCCATTTCTTCTTTTACAAACTCCATAAAGTTAGCCTTGGTATCGTTACTTCTGGCGTTTTTGGCAAGCTCGGTGTAAAAGTCAACGGCTTCTTGTTCTTGATCTATGGCATAGTCAAGAACATCATCTATCGAATTAAATTTTTCCATTATATATTAATTTTAAAGTTAGAATTTCTCAATATGAATTTGGCCTTCAGGATTTTTTCTACTCCATTCAGTAAAGTTATCTTTCTCCAGCGCTTCAGACATATCGGCAATCATTCTAGGGTTTCCACAGAGAAAAATGTCGGTATTCTCAGGAGCAGGCTTATGACCCCATGCTTCTTCAATAATTCCTGCTTTCCACATATCCTGAATAAAGTCCACATGACCATTCCATGGTGTCATTTCCTTTTGTGGATCAGTGATTGTGGGGAGATATTTGAAATTAGGGCTTATGGTTTGTAATAAGTTAAGCTCGGAAGAATAGCCTAAGTCCCATGAATTGGCTGCACCATGGACAATAGCAATTTTTCCTTTACGCTGTAATGCATTGGTGCGTAGCATACTCATATAAGGAGCGACACCTGTTCCTGTGGCGATAAGAACAATATTTTTTTCTTCAGGAATTCTATCAAGGGTAAACATCCCAACAAATTTTTTGCCAATGCCAATACGGTCACCAATTTTAAGTTCAAAAAGGCGAGGAGTAAGAGAACCTGAGTGTACCAGAGTAATATAGAATTCTAAAAATTCTTTGGATTTGGAAGAAGAGGCTATGGAATATGCTCTCTTGATCATTTTATCAGGGGCTATTTCCTCAAATTCTTGGGTAGCTTCAGCACAACGAGGAGCGCTTCCCGGAAGAAATAAGGCACAAAATTGTCCCGCTTTAAAATCAGGGAGCTCCCATCCGTCAGGGGCAATCCTAAATACTTTCATGGTAGGAGATACCTGGATAACTTGTGTGATAATACCGTTTAATTCATTCATTATAAATATCTTAATAATTAATATAATCTATTCTATTCCGCCAAAATGTTTCATAAACTGAATCCGTTCAAAGGCGACAGTACTTTTTTCACTGTCAAAAGCCATTTTACCTCTAAAGTCATCCAAAAAATTGAACGATTTCCGTTGCATCCAGTCTTCCATTTCGTCAATCATCACTTTTATTTGCTGGCTGCCATGTTCATAAATGGTAGAGGCTATTTGTACACATTGAGCTCCGGCAAGTATTTCTTTCACTACGTCTTTGCCCGTATGAATACCGGTGGTGGCAGCGATGGGAACTTCAATAACATTACTCATTATTGCTACCCAGCGTAGCGAATCAGAGATGTCTTCTGCACGGGAGAAAACTCCTGTGGAGGTTATTTCCATCTTCTCAATATCGATATCAGGATTGAAATACCTATTGAAAAGCACAAAAGCATCCACATGACCTGTCCAGCTTAATTTTTTAATCAAGTTGGCAAGTCCTGCTGAGTATTGGCTCATCTTAAGGGCAATGGGTAGATTGGTATTTCTTTTTACCTTTTCTACTATGCTAAAATATTTTTGTTCGTTTTCTTCGCTGCTTATCTCATGGTTTGAGGGAAGAAGTCCAATGTTTAGTTCTATGGCATCAGCTCCTGCTTCTTCAATTTTGTGAGTAAAATCAAGCCACTCGTGATCGCTTATGCAATTGATTGAAGCTATGATAGGTATGTTAACGGCGGCTTTGGCTTCTTTTAAATGGCTGAGATAGTCTCCTAATCGAGTATCTCTGATCGTGGCCGAGATATAGTCATGAACATCATAACCATAACTTTGGTCTTGAGAAATATTATGTGCTGATTCGGCTAATATTTGTTCTTCAAAAATTGATTTAAGTACTATGGCACCGGCGCCATTCTTTTCAAATTCTTTAATTTTTTCTATGCTATTACTTAGCCCGCTACTGGCTACAATGATAGGACTCTTAAGATTTATACCTAAATAGTTAGTTTCAATATTCAACATGAGTTTAATTTATAGGGTTTAATATACGTTGTTTTGCTTCTCTGTCTAACATAAAAAGTCCTGAACCTTTACCTTCGATAAGCTTTAGCTGATCAAGGATATCAGAAACAGAAGCCTCTTCTTCCACTTGTTCGCTAACGTACCATTGCATTAGGGCAACAGTAGCATGGTCTTTTTCATTCATTGCTGCATCTACCAAATCATTAATCATAGAAGTAACAGCTTGTTCGTGGCGTAGAACATGCTCAAAAATGTCTATAATACCAAGCCACTCCGTCTTTGGCTTCGAAATTTGTTCAAGTTGTATATTGCCACCGCGATCTAAAATATATTGAAAGAGTTTTTTTGCATGAGCTTGCTCTTCTTCAAATTGAAGTTGCATCCAGTGAGAAAAGCCGTTTAGGTTTTTTTTGGATAAAAAAGCTGACATGGATAAATAGAGATATGCTGAATATAATTCGGCATTCAATTGTTTGTTCAGTTCGTCTTCTATGTTTTTGGTAATCATATCTTTATACCTTAATTTATAGTTTAATTTATAAACGGTAAATGTATGGAAAAAAATGATTCAAAAACAAGACTTTAATGCTTTATTATTCCGACTATTTTTTAGGTTAATTCCTAAATTGATATGCTGATTTAGATAAGCTGGCCCCACTGGGTGGCTGGCCCCATTTGTTCGGCTTTCATTTTACTTTTTCAGCTGCTGGAAAAAGTATGAAAGACAGATTTATAACAAAAAGTTCCAGTGTAAATTGCAAATCTTATCTTTTGTGCTAAATATAGAAACCATAAAGCCGGAGGAAAGGTAGTGAGGGATATTGGAACGCGAAAGGATTGACTGCGTCGAATCTTCGATTTCGCGCACCAGCGGGGTCTTTTGTGCTAAATATAGAAACCATAAAGCCGGAGGAGAGGTGGTGAGGGATATTGGAACGCGAAAGG
>WGCS01000061.1 GCA_015493685.1 Bacteroidales bacterium | reverse complement strand
CGGGTGATTTAATCGGTATCCACCGATTAACTTCCCACTCTTTCTAAGTCTTAAGCTTCGCTCCAAACTTCATTCCTTATAATGCCATTCCTAGAATGTTAATTATTACTTTTTATTTTTAACCTAATCCCCCTCATCGGGTTCCTTATTTTCTAAAAAAGTGGGATTAGGCTTTCGATTGATATTTAGAGTATTCACTTATGTTTATTTTTGACTTATAGCAAAAAAGATAAATCGATGTTTTTATCGAGCAACAATGATTACTCTAGGATTTAAAATTTTGTATTAGGCAATGAGATTACCTATATTTAATCGGCTTAATTTCGCCCAGCAGAACGCGGGCCCCAATTTTGGCCAGAGCTTTCATTTCATCCTCTCCCGGAAAAACATGCACGGGAGCTAATTTACTCACTCTATCCCCAATAAAATCAGTAAACTGTTGGCAATAGGCTATACCTCCGGTTAGCAATATAGCATCAACCTCTCCTTTTAGCACTGTAAACATAGCCCCTATTTCTTTGGCAACCTGATAAGCCATTGCCTCAAAAATAAGTTTAGCCTTGCCATTACCACCATCAGCCATACTTTTAAGTTGTCTAACATCATTGGTATTAAAATAGGCAACAACACCGCCTTTTCCGGTAACCATCTTTCGTATTTCAGTTTCGGAATAATCTCCACTAAAGCAAACTGTTATCAGCTGCCCAATAGGCAAAGTGCCACTGCGCTCCGGCGAGAATGGTCCACCACCGTCAAGACCTTGATTTACATCAATAACACGGCCTTTCCTATGAGCTCCCACCGTAATTCCGCCTCCCATATGGGCAACAATAAGGTTAAGCTCTTCGTAGCGCTTGGTATGAGTCCTTGCATAATCATGAGCGATAGCTTTCTGATTTAAAGCATGATATATGGATTTACGCTCAAAAAGAGGATGGCCGGCAATTCGAGCTATATCATCAAATTCATCAACCACTACGGGATTAGCAATAAAGGCCCTTGCCGCAGGTAAACTTTTGGCAATATCGTCGGCTATTAATCCACCTAGATTACTGGCATGCTCTCCGAAGAGACTATAGCGCAAATCATATAATAATTTATCATCAACTTCAATCACTCCTGAAGGAACAGGTTTTATCAAACCTCCACGCCCCATTACTGCTTCAATACAACTCAAATCAATATCATTGACCCTAAGTGCTTTTAAAATTGCGGATTTACGATATTCATACTGCTCACTAATCTTATCAAAAGCAGCAAGTTCTTTTTCGCTATGAATAATGTTTTGTTGAAACAAGGATCTGCTTCCTTGAAACACCGCAATTTTGGTAGAGGTTGAGCCCGGATTGATAACAAGGATATGATTAGTGCAAACTTTCAAAATAGTATTTTCTCTTTATCCCTATTTATACGTTAATATTTCACCATCACCGCGTAAAGCCATCAAGGTAATCTGTGCCATGGAATCCAATTCCGCAACGCCGGGATATACATGAACCGGCCCCATACCTTTAACTCTCTCAATTATTTTATTAACAAACCAGCGACTATTGGCAATTCCACCTGTTATAATAATTCCATCAATGGAAGAATTGAGAACGGCAAACATAGCTCCAATTTCCTTACTCACCTGATAAGCCATTGCTTCAAATACCTTAGCTGCTTTTTCATCGCCATGATTAACGCGAGCATCAACTTCAAGGGCACTATAAGTACCCAAATAAGCATATAGACCACCTTTGTGCTGTAACATATCCAATATTTCGGATTCAGATTTACCCGAATTAAAACAATACCTGATAATATCGCCCACAGGCAGACTACCACTACGTTCAGGGGTAAAAGGTCCATCCCCATCCAAAGCCTGATTTGAATCAATAACACAACCTTTATGATGTGCCGACACCGAAATTCCACTGCCAAGGTGAGCAACAATAAGGTCCATATCCTCATACTTTTGCATCAATGCTTTAGCATGTCTCTTTGCCATAGCCTTTTGATTTAGAGTATGGAATATCGATTTACGTTCAAAATCAGGATGTCCTGAGAAACGTGCCAACTCACCATATTCGTCAACCGTAACCGGGTCGACAACAAAGGCTCGCATATCAGGATAAAGTTTAGCTATTTCGTTGGCTAGAATACCGCCTAAATCCACATAATCTTCACCAAATTCAGTACTCTTCAAATCGCTTATCAACGCATCATTTACCTCATAAATACCCGCTTTTACCGGTTTCACTAATCCTCCACGACCAACTATTGCCCGAATACATTCCAAGCAAATACCATTGTGGTCAAGTTCACTCAAAATCTTATCTCTACGATAATTAATCTGCTCAATATAATGGGAAAATCGACCTAAATCCTGATCCGGATGTTGGATGTCTTTTAAAAATAAGATATTATAGTTTTGATAAATAGCAACCCGCGTATAAACGGCTCTTGGATTAATAACTAGAATAAGATTCTGATTCATAATAAATTATAATTTTGGTAAATGAACAATTTTTATGGGTGCTAAGATAAAGAATTGTACCTTGAAAATGAGAAATTATTCCATTTTTTAACTCCCTCTGTCTATTCATTTATTACGTACTGATTTTATGAAAGTTACAGCAAAACTATTTCTCCCAACAAGAATAATTATTTACCCAATTTATATTAAAAAAATCAGTAATTTTGTGCGCCTTAGCCCTCTGTGTACCAAGGTAAGTAATTATTATTATAAACCAAGGGGCTATTGTGACCACGTATTATTTGGTCGATAAATATTGATAAATTCAATATTATACAGAAAACAAGAGTATAATTATTACATAAACAAAATAGAACAATATGGAAAGAGATCAGCAAATTTTTGATTTAATAGAAGACGAAAGGCTACGTCAGCTACATGGTATAGAATTAATTGCCAGCGAGAACTTTGTTAGTGATCAGGTACGTGAAGCGATGGGCTCGGTATTAACAAATAAGTATGCCGAAGGATATCCGGGCAAGCGATATTATGGAGGTTGTCAGATTGTAGATCAAACCGAACAATTAGCCATTGATAGAGCCAAGGCTCTTTTTGGGGCAGAATATGCCAATGTGCAACCTCATTCGGGAGCTCAAGCCAATGCAGCTGTTTTCTTTGCATGCCTTAAACCGGGCGACACTTTTATGGGCCTTGATTTGGCCCATGGAGGACATTTGTCTCACGGATCTCCTGTAAATCTTTCCGGAATATATTACCATCCTGTTCCTTACCATGTAAGTAAAGATACCGGCACAGTAGATTATGACGAGATGGAGAAACTAGCCATTGAAAACAAGCCAAAACTAATTGTTGCCGGGGCATCAGCCTATTCACGTGACTGGGATTATGCTCGCATGAGACATATTGCTGACAAAGTTGGCGCCCTGCTAATGGCTGACATTGCCCATCCTGCCGGTTTAATTGCCAAAGGACTATTAAACGACCCTATAATGCATTGCCATATAGTTACTACTACTACGCATAAAACATTAAGAGGCCCACGTGGTGGGATGATTCTTATGGGCAAAGATTTTGAGAATCCATTTGGTATCAAAACACCCAAAGGAGCAACAAAAATGATGTCGGCAGTATTAAATTTTGCCGTCTTCCCCGGCCAACAAGGAGGACCACTGGAACATATTATTGCCGGAAAAGCTGTAGCCTTTGAGGAAGCGCTAAGTGATAGCTATATGGATTATGCTATTCAGATGCAAAAGAATGCACGTACAATGGCTAAGGCATTTACTGATAAAGGATATCACGTTATCTCCGGTGGCACTGATAATCATAGTATGCTCGTTGATTTACGCTCTAAGTTTCCTGATATTACCGGTAAGATAGTGGAGAATACCTTGGTAAAGGCCGACATTACCATCAATAAGAATATGGTTCCTTTCGATACGCGTTCCCCATTTCAAACTTCCGGTTTTAGAGTAGGAACACCGGCCATCACCACCAGAGGAATGAAAGAGAGCAATATGATTACTATTGTAGATATGATTGATGAAGTAATTAGTAATATTGAAAGTGAAAAAGTAATTGAAGCTGTTCGAAAAAACGTAAATGATTTCGTAGAACCTTTCAGTATGTTTGCCTACTAAGTTTTAATAGGTCAATAAATAACAATTAAGAGCCAATGGAAAATTTTCCATTGGCTCTTTATCGTTTCACTAAATTACTTTGAGAATCAGTAAAAAATTAGTTCTATCCTAGTATATATATAAGTTATTGGTAGCGTACGAACTTACAGCAATGTCAACTGCTTACGCTCTACAGAACCCTTTTTTAGGGTGGTATTATCCCATCTGACCATTTGAAATACTGAAAAATAAAATAATCGGGAACTCAGATATTTATATGGACTGACAACTTTACCCAAAGCGTTATTATACGAATACTCTTTGTTCATCATATCATTCAAATAATAAGTAAATTTCAAGCTTGTTCCCTTAGGGAAGGTAAATCCAACAAAAACAGAAGGGAGAAACCTATTTACTCGATTACTAAACCATGAAGAGTACTTCCTTTTCCCCGAGGGAAGAAACTCTTTCTCCTTATAATGATATAATAATTCGTATTGAGCTCCCAAGAAAAAATAATAGTCATCTTCAAAAGAGCCAAGCTTTAAAACCAAAGGAACCCCAATGGCGTAGGCCCTGCGTTTCCACTTTACATTATCAGTAGTTTCCACTTTACCATTACTTCCCAAGGAGGCCTTTTCCATAGTAACGAAGCCAATATTACGATTGGCAATACCGGAATATATACCAATAGTATTATTAAAATTATAATGCCAATAGGTACCAAAATGAAACCATAAAGTAAAGCGAGCAGCCTCAGCAATATTGCCATTACTATTATTATTAGGAAGATCACTCATCTTGGGTGCCTGATACTCTGCATTGGAGAATCCAAAAATCAACTCCCCTGAAGTAGTATTATAAAATTTGGTTTGTGCCTCAAGTACATTTGCCAATGCAAAGAATAGAACTATAATTAATATTGGTTTTCTCATAATAACAGGAAATAATATATTAAACTCACTGAACTATTTTCTACAAAATAAGATAATACAAAGATAAGATAATAAAAAGCAAGATAACAACAAAAATACACTTTGGTATATTAGAAAATTACCGGCTACATTCACATCACTATTTTCATCAATACCAACTCATAGTAACCCCTGCAAATTCGGTTGAAAAATACGCTATAACTGAAGAAGCCAGACGGGCGTCTGGCTTCTTAACTACTTATGAAAAAAGGGGCTCAACCCTTTTCATTTTACTAAAATCTACCCGCTAGATAATATTAGTAACAGAAAGGTTGCATTTTATATATAAAAATTAACAAAAGAATATAACTAAAAAGGTAAATCCATTGCAAAAAGCACCCCATAAAAACTACATCTATTTGATATCATGTATTTTATAAAATATGAAAAGCATTATAATTTGTTATAAAATTTATCTTTCATAAAGCAATAATATTAAAATAATAGAGTTAACAGTACATATAGTATTAATTATAATTTAATAAACAGCATGGAATTATAT
>WGCS01000060.1 GCA_015493685.1 Bacteroidales bacterium | reverse complement strand
TGTTATTAAAAATAAACCAATACAGAAAAAAAACAACTAAAAAAAATAGTATAAAATCAAACGAGGTAAACTTCATCAATATAAATTTTGCAAAAAGTATCACATTTAAATAAGTTGCAAATGTATCAAATAAATATAATCCGTAATTCATATATTCTTACTTTTGCCATACAAAACATCCATACATGAAATTTTTTGATTTTATTTTCATTCTACTATCTATCATTGCTCCGGTACTTAGTTTTGGCCAGTGCCCTAATGATTTGAATCAAACATCAAGTGCACCGACTAACGGTCAAATTATTTACTATTCGTTTGATGGTAACACCACAAATCAAGGTACAGGTTCATATACAGCAACCGTTTCAGGGGCAACCTATGGGCCTGGAATATTCGGGCAAGGCATGCACTTTGACGGAATCAATGACTATATAAAAATCACACCTTATGTACCCCTTGTCTCAAATTTCACAATTGCATCATGGGTATACGTTGATAACTTAACACAAAACCTTGCAATATTTGCAACCCGAGACCAATGCCCTACAACATATCGTGGCTATTCACAAGGTGAGTTTAGAATTAACTATTATACAGCAGCATCTGGAGGACCAAATCGGATACGTTATGTTATTAATACACATCAAAACTGTACTGGATATTCAGCTGGAGACCGATACTACGTCCCCAACTATCTTTACACCTCTGGTAGTTGGCATTTTATTGCTATAAGTGTACAAGGTAATAGTACCGATAGTAGAATAATAAAAACCTATGTTGATTGTCAACAATATTCAATGACACATTATCTAAATTATAATACATCAGCAGCATTTAGCTTTACAAATAATAATAAATCATATATTGGAGCTGCTAGTAATATATTACCGTGGAACTATACATTTAATGGTACTATTGATGAGTTTCGGATTTATAATAGGGTGCTCACCGATGCCGAAATGCTAAAACTATATGAAAAGTACAAACCTTTGGATGTTGATATAGATAAATATATTGGAAACTGCGCAGGCGATTCAGCAGTAATCGAAATAATCAATTCTCAAAAAGATGTCTCATATTATCTTTACGATTCCACAAACCAACAAATTATTGGTTCTGCCCAAATAGGAGGATGTACAAGTCTGTTTTTCAGTACAGGATTAGTAACAATCCCCACGAACTTTTACATTAAGGCTACAAATGTTAATTCGGCTTGTCAAATTGTATTGGATACGATTATTAGTCTAAGTCCAAATTATAGTGGACATCATTATTACGACACATTGGAAGTATGTAAAGGAGATTCGTTAAATATTAGAGGAAATTATTATACAGCCCCAAACATAATTGTTGATACTTTAATTGATATTAGTGGCTGTGACAGTATTTTAAACACTAATTTAACAGCTCTACCTATTCCCACCGTTAGTCTTGGTAATGATACAGCTTATTGCGATGGAGATAGTATTTTACTATCTATTCCTAACAACTACTATTCTATAGTCTGGAATACGGGCTCTACTAACTCTAGTATTTTTGTAAATACCGCGGGTACTTTTTGGGTTGAAGTAAGCGATAGTATATGTACAAATAGTGATTCAATTGAAGTAACTAAGCTTAGCAATGAATATATAAGTATTAACGATACGTCATTTTGCAATGGTGAGACTTGGGTAATTAATCTACCTTCATCAAATTCGTATTTATGGTCCACTGGAAGTACTAGTTCACAAGTAATCATTAGCGATTCAGGAAGTTATTGGGTTCAAATAGACGATATCTGTAAAAAATATACTGAGAATTTTGGTGTTAAATTAGTTGATTGCTCCTGTATGATGGCGGTCCCAAACGTATTTACACCCAATAATGATGGTCTAAATGACTTTTTCTATCCTATAATTAATTGTATGTTTGATGAGTACCACTTGGTTATATTCAATCGTTGGGGAAAACTTCTTTATGAAACATTTAATCAACCTGATAAATGGGACGGCAAATATTTGGGTAACGAAGTGCCTCAAGGGGTCTATTTCTATCTAATCACATATCGACAGCCTAATAAGGGTGCTATAGAAGCAGAACGTTCAGGAAGCGTTACGCTTTATAGGTAATTCCTGTAAAATTAATATTTACCGAGTCTCATTATAAATGATGTCCCTTCTGCCTAGCAAGAGCTGATACTCTGCTCCATTATGGTTGTCTGAGTATGCTTATTGGCAAGCTTTACAAAACCGGATATAACTTACTTTGGTCTCCTTATGCGGGATTAAGCAATCCGTTTATTAGCAATCCAACGGCTACTCCTTGGGCCTCTACTGTATACAAGCTTACCAAAACAGATATTGCGAGCTCTTGTTCCAGCGTTGATAGTGTAGCGGTTTTGATACCAATACCAGTGCAGGTTAATATTGTTGGGGATACAGTGCTTTGTTTTGGTGACAGCATTCATCTGAGAGCAAATGGTCCGGATAGCATTTTATGGAGGTATAATCAGTCAGGAAAACGATTTGATTATGTGTTGCATATAACCCAATATATACAAGCTAGAGCCATTGATACAAATAATTGCGTAAGCTGGGATTCTGTTTTGGCGATTGTGAATCCTTTACCACTACCTAATCTTGGACCGGACACTAGCATTTTTGATAATGATAGCGTGGTGTTATATCCCGGTAATTTCAATTCGTATTCCTGGAATAATGGAAGCAACGCATCTTCCCTTACTGTGAGGGCAGCTTCTTTAAGCCCGGGTAATTATACGTATTCTGTGAGTGTGGAGAATCAGTTTGCTTGTGTTAATGCGGATACTGTGGTTATTAGTATTACCACGGGGATTAATCATGCTGATTTGGCTTTGGGCAATATTAGGATTTTTCCTAATCCTACTAAAGGTAAATTATTCCTTAAGTGGGCAAAGGATGAATTGAAGCTTAGGGTTCTTGAGGTGTATAACACTAGTGGTCAGAAGATAATATCTAAAGCAATTCCTAATAACCAAGCTAATGCTTTTGTTAATCTTAGTACTCTGCCTAAGGGCTTGTATTATATTAAGATTGTGGCTGATAGTGGTGAAAAAACTTTTAAAATTGTTGTGGATTAGGGGAAATGAATATGAAAAAGATTTATTTATTAATCGTAATGCTGTTTCCAGCTATGATATATGGTCAAAGTGCTGGAACAATTATGCAAATTCAGAAAATAAGTGCTTTACAAGAAAACATTCCTTTAAATGTAATACAAGCTGGTGATTATTTTGGTTGTAGCATTGACACAATTGGAGATATTAATAATGATGGTGTAAATGATTTAGCGATTGACGTATTAAAATAAGAAATAATCATTGTTGAATCTACCCACTCCCCAACAATTAAATTTCTGTAAATAATTAAAATAAAATAATTACTTTTGCAGCCCCTTAATTTTTAAGGGATAGATAATTAACCCTATTGTTTAACCAGACTGTATTTCAGGCAGTCACATTAATTAGATTATGGCAGACGAAAATGTCAAAAAAGAAGAAGTAACCGAAGAAGCTCCCAAAGCTGAGGTTGAAACTCCAAAAGTAGAAGAAACTCCAAAAACAGAAGAAAAAGTAGAAGAAGCTCCAAAGGCGGAAGAAGTAGTTGAGACTGCTCCTGTTGCTGAAGAAGCAAAAGAAGAAGTTCCCAAAGACATTACTGATTTCAATGAAGAACCACCTGAAATGGATTGGGACAACATCGATAATAAAGTAAAAATTGTTTCAGCAGATCATGATAAATATGCTGACATCTACGATAAAACTTTAACTCAAGTAACCGAACAACAAGTTGTTGAAGGAACTATTATGGCCAAAAACTCTCGTGAGGTTGTGGTGAATATTGGTTTCAAATCTGATGGAGTATTATCAGTGAACGAATTGCGTTATATGGAAGATGTAAAAGTTGGTGATGTAATCGACGTTTATATCGAAAGTCAAGAAGATGCTAACGGTCAATTAATTTTATCTCATAAGAAAGCCCGTATCCTTAAATCATGGGATCGTGTTAACGAAGCCTTAGATAAAGACGAAATCATTAATGGTTTTGTAAAATGTCGTACTAAAGGTGGTTTAATCGTTGATGTATTTGGTATTGAAGCTTTCTTACCCGGTTCTCAAATTGATGTGAAACCTATCCGCGATTATGATATTTATGTTGGTAACACCATGGAATTCAAAGTAGTTAAAATCAATAATGAATTCAAAAACGTAGTGGTATCACACAAAGCCCTTATCCAAGATGAGCTTGAAAAACAAAGAGCTGAAATCATGGGTAAACTCGAAAAAGGACAAGTACTTGAAGGTACTGTTAAGAATATCACCTCTTATGGTGTATTTATCGACTTGGGTGGTGTTGATGGTCTTATCCATATCACTGACCTTTCATGGGGTCGTATTAATCATCCTGACGAAGTGGTTGAGTTGGATCAAAAAATCAATGTTGTTATTCTTGATTTTGATGAGAACAAAAAACGTATTGCTCTTGGATTGAAACAATTAACACCTCATCCTTGGGATTCTCTTGATGAGAATATTAAGATTGGTGATCACATTAAAGGAAAAGTTGTTGTTATTGCCGATTATGGTGCATTTATCGAAATTGCACCAGGCGTTGAAGGCCTTATTCACGTTAGTGAAATGTCATGGTCACAACACTTGCGTACAGCTCAGGATTTCCTTAAAGTAGGTGATGTTGTAGAAGCTGTAATTCTTACCCTCGACCGCGAAGATCGCAAAATGTCATTGGGTATTAAGCAACTTATTCCTGATCCATGGGAGAATATTGACGAAAAATATCCTAAAAGCTCTAAACACAGTGCTACCGTTCGCAACTTTACCAACTTTGGTATCTTTGTTGAATTGGAAGAAGGTGTTGATGGTTTAGTACATATCTCTGACCTTAGCTGGTCTAAGAAAATTAAGCATCCTGCTGAATTCACCAAAATTGGAGAAAAAATGGATGTTGTAGTACTTGATGTTGATGTTAACAACCGTCGTTTAAGTTTAGGTCATAAACAATTGGAAGAGAATCCTTGGGAAGTATTTGAAACTGTATTTACAGTAGATAGCATCCATAAAGGAACAATCACTTCTATCAATGATAAAGGAGCTATTGTAGCCCTTCCTTATGGAGTTGAAGGTTTTGCACCAAAACGCCACCTTAGCAAAGAAGACGGCACGCTGCCTAAAGTAGATGAAACGCTTGATTTTATGGTTATCGAATTCTCCAAAGAGAATAAGAAAATTATTTTATCTCACAGCCGTATTTTCCAAGCTCATCAAGCCGGTGAAAAAGCCAAAGCCAAAGCTTCAAGAAATGCCCATAACAAAGCAACTAATGCTGCTATGAAAAACGTTAATAAAAACGTTGAGAAAACAACATTAGGCGATTTGGGTGTATTAGGAAATCTGAAAGCTGAAATGCAAGAATCTGAAAAAGCCAAAGCTAAAGAACTTTTGAAGAAAATTGAAGCTAAAGAGGAAGCTAAAGAAGAAGCAAAAGAGGAAGCAAAAAGTAATGATAAAGCTACTGAAAGTGCTGAATAATTAGCCTACGATAATGAAATTATGTTATTAATTTCTACACAACAAAAAAGCCTCGGGATTCCGGGGCTTTTTTTTTATAGCTTATTGGGCCTTGCCATAAATCCGTTAAATAGCTTAGTGTTTCATTTCTTGCTCGCGGTGACGTAATTTAACTTGGATATTGTAGTTATTTTTTAGATGCTTAGTAATATATTCAGCCATATATACCGAGCGATGTTGTCCGCCGGTACAGCCAAAATTGATGCTAAGGTGGTCAAAATTACGTTCAAGATATTTCTCCACTGATTGTTCAACTAAAGCAATGGTGTGTTTTATGAAATTCTGAACGTCACTCTCTTTATTTAAAAATTCAATTACCTTTAAATCTTTTCCTGTCAGCGATTTATATTCATCGTAACGGCCTGGGTTATGAAGAGCGCGGCAGTCGAAAACAAAGCCTCCTCCATGTCCGCTTTCGTCAATAGGAATACCTCTTTTAAAAGAGAAACTATTTACCGATACAACTAATTTGCTTCTATTTATTCCTATTTCTTTAAGCTTTTCTGATTTAAGCAGTTGTTGTAAAACAGGTATTAGCGTGGGAAGTTCAATGGGAAGATTTAGATTCTGTAATACGTATTCCATATTCTTTAAAGCAGGAGGAATACTGGCAAGAAAATGGGCTTTCTTTTCGTAGAACCCTCGAAATCCATACGCTCCCATAGCTTGCATTATTCTAATGAGTACATAAGCATTGAATTGTTTTCGGAATTGATATTCATCCACTTCAATATAGTTTTTGAGTTCGAGGATATAATAATCCAAGAGCTCTTCTCTTTCTTGCTGAGGAATTTCTGCTTTAGCATCATACAGTAAAGAAGCAATATCGTATTGCAGTGCCCCTTTTCTTCCTCCTTGGTAATCGATAAAATATACTTCATTATCTTTAATCATAATATTTCTTGATTGAAAATCACGATAAAGAAAATAATCTTGTTCCGCTTCAAGAAGATAGTCTGTAAACAACTGATAATCATCCTCTAATGCTTGCTCGTCGAAAGATATTCGGGCCAATTTAAGAAAATAGTACTTAAAATAATTAAGGTCCCACATCATTGATTGTTTATCAAAGCGAGCTCTGGGATAGCATAGATTGTAATTTAATCCCTTGCCGGCTTTAATTTGAAATTTTGGAAGTTCCTTTAGTACTTTAAAGTAGTACTCTTTCAGTTCCTTGCTAAAGGGGGCCTTTTCTTTTTCTTGACTTAAAAAAGAAAAGAGAGTGGTGTTTCCCAAATCTTCCAAGAGGTATATATCTTGGGTAACCTCTTCTGCATATATTTTAGGTACATGAAGGCCTCTTGCCAAAAAATGCTTTGAAAATTCAACAAAAGCAAGATTTTCCTTGGTGTCATTATTATATACTCCCAAAGCCGTTTTGTTGGCGGACTGAAGGCGATAGTATTTCCTATTGGAACCCGAAAGGGCTAATGGGGTGATCTTATCGGCTTTTTCTCCTGCCCATGATTTAAAAAGTCTGGAAAGATTGTCTTCGTACATGGTTTTATGTTTTAATATAAAATAACTAATACCTATTGAGCACTGAGACTCACATTAATTATGTGTTTTGTTTGTATTGATGTAGGCTTTATTTTTCACCAATAAATTTTAATAATTGATCAATTCGTCCAATTTCAAGGAATGAAGCACCGGCATCTTTCCCAAAGTTACCGGCAACAATGGCAACCATATCTCTGATATGATAGTTGTCTTTGGTAAGTAAATTCGTTAGGGCTTGTTTTAGAAAGCCTGCATGGTTTTTGCTTTCTTCAATCAGGTCGCAGTAAACTCCAAAGGAGAGCGCTAACATTCGCATGGTTTCTTCAAAATAACATTGTCCGTACACCAAAGCTTTTCCTCGATATGCAGAAAGGCCAAGTACTGTTTTCCCGGAATAAGTATCAGCTAGAATAGCTTTTATTGGCATCTCTGATGATGACTCTACAGCTGCTTTAACCATAAATGCTGCTTTATGTGTGGAAATTAATTTGGTTTTCATATCCCAATAATCGGGTATGCTTTTTTCTACTTCCAGAGCTATGGAATTCATCATCTTAACTGATTCAACAGGATATTTCCCATAGGCTGTTTCCCCACTGAGCATTACAGCATCGGTGCCCTCAAAAATGGCATTGGCGATATCGTTAACTTCTGCTCTTGTAGGACGTGGATTCTCAATCATGGTGTGGAGCATCTGGGTAGCTACAATTACCGGTTTGCGAGCTATAACGCATTTTTTTACCATTTCTCGTTGAACCACAGGAAGTTTTTGAGCGCTTATTTCAATGGCCAAATCACCTCTGGCAACCATTATCCCATAGGCATGGTTTATAATTTCATCAAGATTATCAACGCCTTCTTTGTTTTCAATTTTAGCAATTATTTTTATGGGGCTTTCCATGGCGTCGAGAATAGTCTGAACGGCAATTACGTCTTCTGCTTTTCGCACAAATGAGTGAGCAATGAAATCTAGTTTATGCTCTGCTGCAAAACGAATAAACCCCATGTCTTTTTTCGTTATTGCGGGTAGTTTTATCAAGGCTGAGGGGATATTGATGCTCTTTCGCCCTTGTATTTTTCCACTATTTTGCACCTCGCAGATTAGGCAGTTTCGTTCTTGCTTTATGGCGATAAGTTCTAATATCCCATCGTCAATGAGTATTTTACTCCCTATTTTGATGTCATTAACAAAATTGGCGTAAGACACATAAATACAGTCCTCTGTACTTTTTGTATGGGGTTTGCCCTTTATCTTTACTAGGTCGCCTTGCTTTACAATAAGGTCTTTCTCCATCTCATTGGTGCGTATCTCAGGACCTTTAGTATCTAAAAGAATAGCTATTTTATTGGATACGGCACGTACATTATTAATTACTTTGAGCGCTTGTTCATGGTTTTGATGTGCGGTATTTAACCGAACTACATTCATACCATTATTATACAACTCTCTGATAAATTCTACGTCGCATCGTTGATCTGATATGGTGGCTACTATTTTGGTTTTCTTAATCATAATTGTCTTTGTTTTTCAAGGGGCAAAAGTAATAAAAATTAAGGTGGTATAAGGCTTATAGCTTATTATTATAAGGTTAATAATAGGAAGCTCTTTCGCTACTTAGTGAGACTATTGCGAGAAAGATAAATCTATTATTTATCAGCATTTATAAAATTAATTTAGGAATATGATATTGTAAGAGGGGGCGCGTACTTAAGGTGGATGAATTTAACTTTCATTTTTTAAAACAGCATAAGTTACGTAAATTATTTGTGTTTAATATAATGATAATCAGCTGTTAATGCTGATGAGGGAAAGAATATATAAGCCCGCTTTGTTGTTGTGAACGTAGTGTTGGAATGTAGTAGCAAATGGAGTATAATTTTGATAAACTGTCGTCAATGGCATATTAACCTAATAGAAATTAACGAATAGTAAGAATAATAAATAGCCAACAATTATTAAATGAGTATTTTTGTAATCTAATTAATCAATTGATATTATGGATGAAAATTATAAAGTTTTAGTTCCTACTGATTTTAGCAAGCAGTCAAATTATGCTTTGCATCAGGCTTTGCATATTGCACAAAGAGTTGAAGGAATTGTTGTAATGTTATTTGTTTTACAACAAAAAAAAGGAATATTGGGAAATATTATTAATAAGGAGCAGCAAGAGAAATATAGCGTTATGGTGCAGGATAAGTTACGGGAGCAGGCGGAAGAAATTTCGCAAAAACATAATATTACCGTTGAGTACCAACTGAAACATGCAACAAGTGTACATTCCAGTATTGTTGAGTATGCTAATGAAATAAAAGCTTCTATAATAGTGATGGGTAAAGGAGCGCTCATTGTTGATGGAAAAGAAATGCCCAGTATAGGCTCCATTACCTCTAAAGTGTTACGAACTGCAAAAATTCCGGTGGTAACTGTCAGTAACAAATACCATAGTAAAGGGTGTAGTAATATTCTGCTTCCTTTGGATTTAAGTAAAGAAACGCGACAAAAAGTTAGTTGGGGAATTCAGTTTGCTCGTCTTTTTAATTCTAATATACAGCTTGTATCAGCCCTATTTAGTAATAACGACTTTGAGGTCAGACAAACGGCTGCTCAGATGAAACAGGTAGTTTCGTTTATTAAAAAACAAGGGGTAAATGTTGAGGGAGAGATAATTCGTCCTAAGGGCGATGAAAAAACTTTTATTGACGTTTTAAAATCCTATATGCAAAACCATAAGGAAATTGATCTGGCGATAATAATGACACAACAAGAAGATGATTTTACTCATCTTTTTATGGGTTCTTCGGCCAATGCCTTTATTAAGGAATCAAAAATTCCGGTGATGTCGATTGTTCCTCGCCAACTCGATAATATAATAATTGGAATGTAGTGATGAAACAAAAAGGAGTGGATATTATTAGTATCGGTGACGAACTGTTGATAGGACAGGTGCAAAATACTAATGCCAGTTGGATGGCCAATG
The DNA here is from genome assembly GCA_015493685.1 of Bacteroidales bacterium. Lineage (GTDB taxonomy): Bacteria > Bacteroidota > Bacteroidia > Bacteroidales > UBA1556 > UBA6267. The sequence goes on along the minus strand of WGCS01000060.1, from coordinate 45,217 downwards.
AGTTAAGTGCTGTTTCGATACCTGTGAATAGAATTATTGTTATTGCTGACGATAGAGAGGAGATTCTTAATACTCTCGCCAACAGTAATAAATCGTCGAAACTAGTACTGGTAACAGGAGGATTGGGGCCCACAAAAGATGATTTGACCAAGGCTACAATTTGTGATTATTTTGACAGTAAGTTAGTGCTTAACAAGGCTGTTGAAGAATATGTAAAAGCTTTTTTTGCCAAAAGAGGACGGAGCTTTACAGAGTCAAATCGTTTACAAGCCATGGTTCCCGACAATTGTGAGGTGATAAAGAATAAGCAAGGGACAGCGCCAATAATGCATTTTGAAAAACAAGGTACTCATTTTGTTTTTATGCCCGGCGTTCCTTTTGAAATGAAATTTGCAATGAAAGATTGGGTATTGCCTTTTGCTAGCAACTATTGTAAGGTGAAAGCTAAAGCAAAGAAAACCGTACTTACCAGTGGTATGGGAGAGTCGTTTTTGGCAGAGCGAATTGGGGATTGGGAGAACAATTTGCCGGCAAATACAGCCTTGGCTTATCTGCCTTCTCCGGGCAGAGTGAGGTTGCGTATTACCGTAGTTGATGATTTTATGGAACAAGCGCAAATCCAGCTGCAGAAACATATTGATGACCTTAAGCAGATTATTCCTGAACTTATTTATGGTTATGATGATGATTTATTGGAAGCGGTGGTAGGTAAAATGTTGGTGGATAAATCTAAAACCATTGCCACCGCCGAAAGTTGCACCGGAGGAATGATTGCAGAAAAAATTACTTCTATCCCCGGAAGCTCTCATTATTTTAAGGGAAGTGTTGTGGCTTATGCCAACGAGATAAAGGCTAATACATTAGCTGTTGATTCCAGAGTAATAGAGGAAAAAGGAGCTGTAAGTAAAGAGGTTGCCGTGGCTATGGCCAAAGGTGTACGCAAATTGATGAATACTGATATTGCTGTGGCTACAACGGGTATTGCCGGCCCCGATGGGGGCACTGATGAAAAACCTGTGGGAACAGTGTGGATTGCCTTGGCCTCAGAAGATGAGGTGTTTGCCAAGAAATATAATTTTGGCGATCAGCGAGAGAGAAATATCCTTTGGGCGGTGCAAACAGCACTCAATAGAGTTAGAAAACACCTTCTTTAAGCAGATTATCTTTATTGTTTTCTGTTTTTTATTTTCAAGTCTGCCAATAATTGCTTCTTAATATGGCCTCCCGTTGATTGTTTTTATTAGAAAAGGTATTTGATTTAGTTCTATTTAGGTGGTAACTATCAGGTGTTCAGAGTATTATGTAGTACATGGAAAAAGTAGATATTTTTAATATTATTACTTGTGTAATCAAAATATTTTGACTTATTTTGCACTCCGTTTTTGGAAATAAATATTTAAAGAATATAGAGATGTCTAAAATTTGCGAAATAACAGGAAAGAAAGTAATGTCAGGTAATAATGTTGCACACTCAAATGCACGCACTAAAAGACGTTTTTACCCAAATTTACAAACAAAGAAATTTTATATTCCTGAAGAGGATAAATATATTACATTAAAAGTTTCTGCTGCAGGAATACGTAAAATTGATAAAAATGGTATTTCAGCTTGTATTAAAGAAGCAAAATCTAAAGGATATATTAATTAAAAGAGCAGTCTTTCTTTTATGAAAAAACCGTCAAGTAACACTTGACGGTTTTTTTTTATTCATTTGGGAGTACTATGATAATAGATTCATAAAAGGCCTTATCTTTGCTCCTCAATGTTAAACCATTAATAGTTGTTGTTATGTATAATCAGTATAAGATTTTTTCAGTTTTAATAGTCGCCTTGGTCGTGTTTACAACTTGGTCGTGCCAAAAAAGTCAGTCTGATAAGGATAAAATTATTATTGAGAAATATATTGCTGACAATAATTTAAATGCGGTGGAATACAAAACTTCAGGAATGTACTATGTGATTAGTAAGAAAGGAGGGACTACCCACCCAAATCCATATTCTGATGTTACGGTAAATTATGTGGGACACCTTACTGATGGAACACAATTTGATAAGGCTGATACCATTCGTTTAAACTTGGGGCAAACTATTTATGGCTGGCAATTGGGAATTCCTCTTATTGGTGAAGGGGGAGCTATTAAATTGATAATTCCTTCGGCCATGGGCTATGGCACCCGTAAAGTAGGAAGCATTCCAAAAAATTCAGTGCTTGTCTTCGATGTCGATCTTATTCTTTTTAACTAAGATTTCAAAGCAGATTCAATGGCATTAGTCATTGTTATAAACTCTTGAACACTAAGCTGCTCAGGCCTTTTTTGATAAAAGCTGTCTTTCAAAATTTCATTAGCTCCAATAATTCTTTTTAGACTTACCCTTAGCATTTTTCGTCGAGTATTAAAACTGGTTTTAATAAGTTGTTTGAAGAGCTTCTCGTTGCAACCCAGATTGGAATCTTCTTTCCTGCTTAGGCGGATAACGCCTGATTTTACTCTGGGAGGAGGAGTGAAAACATTCTCATCAACAGTGAATAAATACTCGGTATTATAATATGCTTGGGTTAGTACGCTGATAATTCCATATTGCTTATTTCCCGGTGAAGCACAAATACGCTCGGCAACTTCTTTCTGAAACATTCCTGCAAACTCAGGGATTAATTCTTTGTTTTCAATGGTTTTAAAAACTATTTGACTAGAAATATTATAGGGAAAATTACCAATGATAGCCACTTGGGTTTTGAATAATGCAGCTAAATTGAGTTTTAAAAAATCACCCACAATATCTTCCTTACTAATAATATCATTTTCAATGAGGTATTCAATGGATTCGTCATCAACTTCAGAGACCAATAGCTTTGTGTTTTCTTTCTTTTTAAGAAATTGTGTAAGTACTCCTGTTCCTGCTCCTATTTCGAGTATCGTAGGAGTATTTAAAAGTAAACTATCAGCTATTTTCTGGGCAATATTCTTATCTTTAAGAAAATGCTGTCCCAAATGTTTTTTCGCTCTTACTTCCATAATTAGATGGCTTCGGTTAAAGTTTTTGCCTCAAAAAGCACGTTCTCTATTTTGTGAGCAGGAATATCAGCTTCCAATAAAATAGCTTCTGTTAGTTGATTGCAAAGAACATAACCATTATTTAAAATATTGGTTTTCTCTTTCTTTGTTAATGTTTTGAGGCTTGTTAAAGGGTGTAATCCTGCCTTGTCAATCATATTTCGTAATCCATTATTAACGGGATAATCCCAAGAGACAAGTTTCAGCCCACTGCATTTGCCAAACTTAACAGCATCCTCGGTAAAACGGGTATTTGTTACTACCCAGGGTTCGTATTCTCTTCCTTTAATTTTGTCTTCTTCTTCCCACTTGAGTTGTATGTCAGTAAAACGAGAACGGATATACATGGGGACTTTTACATCGCTCTTTCGATTGCTTTCGCGATGAAATTTACATTCTACTATGATTATTTTCTTTTCATTTTTAGCTACTACATCTACTTCGTGTTGTACACATTTGCCCTGTATTATCAAACCTGTTTCGGCTTGGTATCCTTGTGCGGCAATAATTGCCCTAACAAATTTTTCAAAAGGAAATCCTGTGGGCCCCAAATCTAAAATAGCTTTTTTTAGCCGGTAACGTCCCGCAGTTCGTTTCGATACGGTGCTTAATATGGAATAAGCTTTTTTGTAAATTTTTCGTGTGGACATACCATTTTGTAAATAGAGCTCTAACTCATTAATTACTTTGTCGATGGTTTTCTTGTTGGCACCACTATGCTCCAATGAGCTTCTTAATTTGTTCTCGTCAAATAGTTCCTTCTCTCCGGATTTTTTGGTGATTAGTATGTCTTCCATTATTAGTTAGTTTTTTTCATTTAAATAGAGAGCACCAATTTTATGGATGCTTTCTTCTATGGGTGTAAAATTATAATTTAAAGTCTGCTTTACTTTTTCTGAAGAATAACGGTAGAATGTGTTGGCATTGGTAGCCGTTTCTTTGGTGATTAATGGACGCTTACCGCTGATGATACTGAGTAATTTTAAAAGTCGCCAACTTAAAGCTGAAAGCATTTTATTGGCCAAATATTTTGGTGGTGTAGCATTAATGGATAAAGCAATTTGTGTAAATAAGTCTTTATAACTTAGGTTTGCTGCCGAAACAATAAAACGCTCGCCCTTAATAGTACTTTTCATTAGCAAATACATAATTTGAGCTACGTCTGTAGCATCAACATAGCCATTGCTCCCATTGGTATAAAATTTAAGTCCTTTGTCAACGGTGCGAAATAATTGGCCACTGGATTTATTCCAATTCCCGGGGCCTAATATCACCGATGGATTTACTATGGCAGCATCCAGTCCCTCAGCTATTCCCCGCCATACGGCTTGTTCGGCTTCATATTTACTTTGTGAGTAAACGGAACTTTTTTCGTTAGCTAGGCGAAGATCTGTTTCCCTTGTTTCTTCGTCCTCTTTTCCTCTCCCCAATGCAGCAATGGAACTACAGTATATCAGTCGCGCTTTATAGCGTTTGCACGATTCTATGATGTTATTTGTGCCCTCAACATTTACTTGCATTATTTGCTTCTGATCTTTGGGATCGAAACTTACCATTGCGGCCGTATGATAAATCTCTTTTTCCTTGGAAATAATAGAGTCCAGCAAGTAAAAGTCCAATAAATCACCTTCTATCCAATGAATGCTATCAAAGAGTTCTTGCCCTTTGCTATCGTATGCCAAAAATGTTTTATGAATATATTGTAGGTCGGTGGAATCTCTTTTTAACGCATGCAGTTCTTCTCCACTCTGCACTATTTTTAATGCTAAATGCGCTCCCAATAATCCACTTGCTCCGGTAATAAATGCCATAGTACAAATATGCACATTTTTAGGGAATAAATAAAACTATATTTTGTCGAAAATATTAATTGCTTATGGAAAGAGTATTCCCATCGTAATATGTATTGTAACGCTTTAATGGTAAGGTAGAAGGTCCGTTAATTATACTGCCATCAAGAATACCGAATTTACTTCCGCAGAGACTGTCGGAACAGGTAATCCCCGACTTATCCATTGTAATAATAGCTTTAGGTTCCAACGGATCATACGGACAAGCTCTATCATAGGCTACAAATTCATCTACAGCTACACGATAAACGAGTAGTCCTTTGTAGCCGCCGGTAAGATAAACCCAACCGCCTATGGTATTAAGTTCAATATACATCGTTGAATTCATATCTAAATAAATATTTACAGCCACATTGGGAATAGTGCTGTGACTCTGTTTCTTGCCACAAGACCAGGTAGTTGTTAGTAAAATAATGACTACTATTGCTATTCCTACTATTTTTAGTTGCTTCATATAGATGTAAATTCAAACTAAATAACGTTACAAAAGTACTATTATTGGTCCTTAATAGGAGATTTATTTTTATAAAATAACTTTTATTAATACTTTAAACGTAAGCAAGCAATTTATTCTGAATGTTGATGAATCTAACTATCCAATTCCACAAAGATAGGGCAGTGATCCGACTGATAGGTATCGGGTTGAATGTAAGCTGCTTTCAATCTGGGTAGTAGATTCTTACTAATCATGTGATAATCAATACGCCACCCTTTATTGTTCGCTCTGGCATTAGCGCGATAGCTCCACCAGCTATAATGATTAGGCTCGGTATTTAAGTAACGAAAAGTATCCACAAAACCCTTATTAAGGAAAGTGCTCATCCATTCTCTTTCCTCGGGGAGAAAGCCTGAACTTTTGGCGTTTCTTTTGGGGTCGTGTATATCAATAGCTTCATGGCAAATGTTGTAGTCGCCGCTGATAACCAATTCAGGGCGTTCTTTGATCAACTGTAAAACGTATTGTTGAAAGTCATCGAGCCACTGCATTTTGAAGTCTTGGCGTAAATCGCCTGAGGAACCGGAGGGGTGATAAACACTTACAATACTTAAAGGGCCAAAGTCAGCACGAATAAATCTGCCTTCATTGTCATATTTCTCAATGCCTATTCCTTTAACTACCTTGTCAGCTTCAATTTTACTCAAAATAGCTACACCACTATAGCCCTTTTTCTTGGCCGAAAAAGCATAGGTTTTATAACCAAGGGCAGCAAAATCGAGTATGGGAATCTGGTCTTCCTGCGCTTTGGTTTCTTGCAGGCAAACTACATCAGCATTGCTTGCTTCAAGCCATTCCAAAAAGCCTTTCTTTACAGCTGCTCGTATTCCGTTAACATTATAAGAAGCAATTTTCATCGTATAATAAATTTATGAGTACTTTCGTTGTCTAGTAATTTAATGGCAAAATTACAATACTTCAACGACATTATGCTTAAAACTAAAATTATTATTATTTTTCTTTTTTTGTCTAGCTTGGTTTTTTCTCAAATACAAAGCGATACGTCGTGGGTTGAAGATGATTTTGTAAAAGATACCACAGCAAATTGGCATATTGGCTTTACCATTGGACTGAGTACGCAACTACTTTCGTACGCCTCCAACGCATCATCCGGTGTAGGCGACAGTATACTGTTGAAATCTTCATACCCGGCAGCCGGTGTTGTGGTGGGTATTGTTGTCGATCACGATTATTCCGATAAATTATGGCTTCGCACCGGCCTGTTATTTAATATTGCCAAGCTTAATATCAATTATAATTACAAAAATAAAGACTATAGTTACTTTTTTAATTATTCATCCATGGAAATTCCTCTGTGGTTGCAATATGCTTTTAAGAGAAAAAACAGGGGGTTATCATGGGGTAGTGGCGTGAAATTGACGATGGACGTTAGTCGGCTTGAAGATGTTGATAATCGTTTATTTAAACTTCGTAAATTAAATTTAATGCTTGGAACAGGTCCTTCTTTTCGGTGGCAGATAAAATCAGGATATTGGGTAAATTTATCCATGGCTTTAAATATGAATGTGAATAATTTCTTTGTTAATGGGAATGATATTTATAATCAGTCAGTTAAATCGGGTAGATTGTGGCAGTTGCAATTGCTTTTTGCCTTAAATTAGGTGTAGTATTTTTTAGAAAAAAATCGCTCATCCAAAGCCTCGTTTTTATACTTTTACCCCTTATTGTTTTTTTATTCTGATAAAATTAAATTATGTACGAATACTTCAAAGGAAAATTAGTAGAGAAAACTCCGGCAGAAGTTGTTGTTGACTGTAATGGAGTAGCTTATATCTTTAATATTTCACTGCAAACATTCAGCTTAATAAAAGATCAAGAGGAAGTAAAATTGTATTCTCACCTTGTGGTGAAAGAGGATTCTCATACTTTGTTTGGTTTTTTCACCAAAGGAGAGCGGAGTATTTTTCGACAGTTGATTTCCGTTTCCGGTGTGGGAGCCAATACGGCAAGAGTAATTCTCTCTTCTATGACTACTGATGAAGTCTTTTCTGCCATATTAAATAATAATGCTGCGGCTTTGCAGGCTGTAAAAGGTATTGGAGCTAAAACGGCCCAACGTATTATTTTGGATTTAAGAGATAAAATATCAAAAGAAGGCCATGTGGCCGAAATTTTTACCGATTTACACAATACAAATAAGGAGGAAGCGTTATCTGCTTTGATAATGTTAGGTTTTGCTAAGCAAGCTGCCGATAAAGCATTGCAGAAAGTTATTAAATCACAGGGTTTATCATTAAGTGTCGAAGACTTGGTTCGCTTTGCCTTAAAGATTCTCTAATAAAATATTTCACAGGCTGTTGGAGCATAAAATAAAATATATTTTTCTATCCTTTTTGGGATTGCTATTTTGGTTTTTTGTTTTTGGAAATGATATGCCCATGGCTTTTTCCTATAACGATACTAATGCGGCATTTGTATTGCCTGCCTTGGCGACGGATACACCGGCTACAGGAGATTCATTACCCTATCCTATTCAACAAGGAGGCGCAAACCCCAATAATCCCCCGGGGAATAGTCCTTTATACCTTAAAGACCCGTCTAATCAGTCAAATAATGTAACTTATGATCCTACCACCGGTACTTATATATTTCATAATCAGATAGGAGGAATTGATATCTCTGAACCTTATGAGATGTCTCTCGATGAATATATGAAATATGATTTGGAGCACTCAGTTCATAATTACTGGAAAAGCAGGGAGAAACAAGATGGACTTGCAGGTAATAATTCGTTGATTCCCAAACTTCATGTGGGCAGTAAGGTTTTTAGCACCATTTTTGGTAGCAATACCATTGATATTCGTCCTCAGGGTAGTGCCGAATTAATTTTTGGAGTAAATTCTTCCAAAAGAGAAGACCCCTCATTGGATGTTCGGCAGCAGAGAGTTTCCAATTTCGATTTCCAAGAAAAAATACAAATGAATGTGAGAGCCAAAGTAGGTGATAAAATCGATTTTGGCATTAATTATAATACCGAAGCAAATTTCGAGTTTGATAATAAAATGAAATTAGCTTATCAGGGCGACGAAGATGAAATACTTCAGCTGGTAGAAGCGGGGGATGTGTCAATGCCTCTTACCACGACACTTATTAGTGGTAGCCAGTCTCTTTTCGGTATTAAAACAAAATGGAAATTTGGGAAAACAAATATTACAGCCATTATTTCCCAACAGCGGAGTGAGTCTAAAAATATTACCGTATCAGGAGGTGCCCAACTGCAGAAATTCTATATAAAAGCTGATGATTATGAGGAAAATAAACACTTCTTTCTGGCTCAATATTTTAGGGAACATTATAATGAAGCCTTAAAAAATCTTCCTGCTGTTAACTCGGGTATTAATATCACAAAAATCGAAGTTTGGATTACAACTATTGGTGCCCCGGTCAGAAATAATAGAAATATTGTTGCCCTGATGGACCTGGGCGAAGATAAACCCTATCGTCATGATGTTATCTTGCCCGATATGGCAGATGTTAATGGCTTGCCTTATAATAATGCTAATGATTTGTATGCCGGCTTGTTAAATAATGAAGCTACCGTGAGAAATATTAATACGGTGAGTAATTTCTTAAGCGGAGCACCTTATAGTTTTGTCTCCGGTCGTGATTTTTCAAAGGTAGAAAATGCGCGTCTTCTTTCTCCAACAGAATACACTGTCAATCGTAAGCTGGGGTTTATTTCTATTAATTCGCGCCTTAATTCGGATCAGGTATTGGCGGTGGCTTATCAATATACCTTGGTAGGTGATACCGCAGTGCATCAAGTGGGCGAATTTTCAGATCAGGGAGTGGTCGCCCCACGGAATTTAATTGTTAAATTGCTTAAATCTACCAATGTAAATACTAAAGTGCCTACGTGGAAACTTATGATGAAGAATGTATATTCGTTAAAAGCTTATCAGGTGAGTTCTGAGGATTTTCGGTTTAATGTAGTTTATGAAAATCCTGAATTTGGTGTTCCCACAGGCTTTATCACCGAAGGGGCTATCAGTGGCAAACCGCTTATTCAAGCTATGGGCCTCGATAAATTGAACACTCAGCTGGATCCCATTCCTGACGGGGTTTTCGATTTTATTAATGGGGCGGCTACTAACGGAGGAACTATTGAGGCAAAAAATGGAAGAATATTCTTTCCTGTATTGGAACCCTTTGGTGAAGATTTAAGAAAAGCCATCGACCCCGCTAATCCAAATTCAGCTTTGGCACGGAAATATGCCTATGATTCCCTCTATACTCTCACCAAATATTTGGCGCGTCAGTATCCCGATAAAAATCGGTTTGCTATGGAGGGCCAATATAAATCGGGCTCAGGATCCGAAATTTCTTTAAATGCGATGAATGTTCCTCAGGGTTCTGTTAAAGTTACCGCCGGTGGTGTTCCTTTACGCGAGAATGTGGATTATACAGTAGATTATACTTTGGGAAGAGTAAAAATTATCAACGAAGGAATACTTAATTCAGGCACACCAATAAATATTTCTCTCGAAAGTAATAGTATGTTTAATGTGCAGACAAAGACATTATTAGGGGCTCATGCTGACTATGATTTTAATAAAAATCTGAAATTGGGAGCCACGATAATGAATCTTACAGAACGTCCTCTTACTCAAAAAGTAAATACGGGTGATGAACCTATCTCCAATACCATCTGGGGTCTCAATGGTAGTTATAGTAAAAATTCACGATGGCTTACCAAGATGATTGATAAGCTTCCTTTTATTGAAACCAAAGCTCCCTCTGCAATTAATATTACCGGAGAATTTGCCCAGATGATACCCGGTCATCCAAGAGCTTTAGGGAAAACAGGGGTTTCCTATATCGATGATTTTGAGGGAAGCTCATCGGGAATTGACTTAATGAATACAGGGCGTTGGAAATTGGCAAGTATTCCTCAAGGGCAAACTACTTCTGATATGTTTCCAGAAGCTGCTGCAGGAAATTCTCTTAAAATTGGGTATAATAGAGCCATGCTTTCATGGTTTGTTATTGACCCGCTCTTTGTCAGAAATAATAATATTACTCCCGATTATATCCGAAATAATAAGGATTTGCAGTCGAACCATTATGTGAGAGAGATTTTTGAGAAAGAAATTTTCCCCAATAAACAATCCAATGGCAATGTGCCTACTAATTTGGCGGTGATGAATTTAGTTTATTATCCCAGTGAGAGAGGACCATATAATTTTGATGTGGAAGGAAATAATGTCTCCAAAGGACTTAATGCCGATGGGAGTTTAAAAGACCCGGCTTCACGTTGGGGAGGAATAATGCGTCAAATAGAAAGTACTGATTTTACGGCTACTAATATTGAATATATTGAGTTTTGGTTGATGGACCCATTTATCGACCCCGACGAAGGTGGCCCGGAGAAACCTATGGCTAGTGGTGGAGATTTGTATTTTAACTTGGGTGATATCTCTGAAGATATTTTGCACGATGGAAGAAAATCTTTTGAAAATGGTTTGCCTACCTCGGCCAATGTAATAAATGTAGATACTACTGTCTGGGGTCGTGTGCCTACCCTGCAAGCAATGACTAATTCCTTCGATAATGTCCCTTCTTCGCGAGAATATCAGGATGTGGGATATGATGGCCTTAAAGACTCTGATGAATCTAGTTTTTATCGAGATTCTTACCTCAATCGAATTATTGCCCTTTATGGCTCCGGATCACAGGCGTATATAAATGCTGCCCGCGACCCTGCCAATGATGATTATCATTATTTTAGAGGGGGCGATTACGATAATGCCCATCTGGGTATCCTTGATCGTTATAAAAGGTATAATGGCGTTGAAGGAAATTCACCCACAGCAGCTCAAAGTAAAGAGTCTTATCCTACCTCGGCAACTAATATTCCCGATGTGGAGGATATCAATCATGATAATACATTGAGTGAAGAAGAACGCTACTATCAGTATAGAGTAGAAATTAGAAAAGATAAAATGGTGCAAGGTGAAAATCATATTACCGATATTTATAATGCACCGGTACACCTAAAGAATGGAACTAATACTACCGTTAAGTGGTATCAATTTAGAATTCCAATTACTGAGCCCGACAAAGTTGTGGGTCAAATACAAGATTTCACCTCCATTCGTTTTATGAGAATGTATATGAAAAATTTTGCTCATAAAGCAGTGCTTCGGTTTGCTACTTTAGAATTGATACGCAACGAATGGAGAAAATATGGTGATGAGTTATTGGCGCCGGGTGATTATGTTCCTTCCAATGGGAATGGAACTACCAGCTTCGACGTTTCAAGAATTAATATAGAAGAGAATGGGAAACGTTCACCAATACCTTATGTGCTGCCGGCCGGTATAGCAAGAGAAATAAACTATGCCTCAACAAATTATCAGCAACTTAATGAGCAAAGTATAGTGCTTAAAACATGTAATTTGCAGGATGGTGATGCAAGAGCAGTATATAAAACTACAGATTTTGATTTTAGGAGGTATAAAACGCTGAAAATGTTTATTCATGCCGAGCAAGTAGCTTTGGATAAGCCTATTTCCGATGGAGATTTACATTTCTTTATCCGCTTAGGAACTGATTTTACTCAGAATTATTACGAATATGATATTCCTTTGCACCTAACACCATGGTACACCAAAGACTCGGCATTGATATGGCCAACAGTAAACGAGATTGCTCTTCAATTGAAGAAATTCCTTGATACCAAGCAGGCTAGAAATATTTTTATGCGTGAACATCCGGGTGGTAATGTAAGTTTGATGACTCCTTTTGTTCGCATGGATGGTGCTAACAAAATTACTGTAGTGGGAACACCTACGTTAAGTTCAGTGAAAACTATTATGATGGGAATTAGAAATCCTAAGGCCGTACCCGGAAGCCTTAAGGATGATGGCTTGGAAAAATGTGTTGAAGTGTGGGCCAATGAGCTGAGGGTGGCCGACTTTGATGAAAAAGGTGGCTGGGCAGCCAATACTGTTATCTCAGCTGATTTGGCTGATCTTGGTAATGTTGTGTTGGCAGGAAATATTAGTACGGCCGGCTTTGGAAGTATTGAGCAAAGGGTAAATGAACGCCAGCAAGAAAATATTTATGGCTATGATTTTGCTACCAATCTGCAATTGGGGAAATTCTTTCCTGAGACTTCAGGAATTAGAATTCCGCTGCATTATGATATCAGCGAACAATATAAAGATCCTGAATTTAATCCCATAAATCCGGATATTAAATACAAAGAAGACTTAGCCACCTACAAAAATAAACAGCAACGAGATTCAATAAAGGCAATTTCATCAGATTATACCAAGAGAACAAGTTTTAATTTGATGAATGTGAAAAAGATGCGGACAGGGACTTCAAAAAAACCACACATCTACGATATTGAAAATTTCGATTTTACTTATCAATATTCTCAACAATTTCATCGTAATATTGATGTTGAATACGATGATAAACGCACTTATAGAGGTGGCTTTGGATATAATTATTCTAAAAACCCCAAAAACTATAAACCCTTTGCAAAGATTGCGTTTTTTCGAAAACATAGAAGCTTCGCGCTGATTCGTGACTTTAACTTTAACTTACTACCAAAGCAATTGGGTTTCAGAACAAACATTGATAGAATGTATAATGTGAATTTGATGCGTAAAAAGACAAAGTCGCTTATTATTATTAATCCAACGTATATTAAAACGTTTAATTGGAATAGAAATTATAATATGCGTTACGACTTTAGCCGTTCTCTGAAACTCAATTATTCAGCAACAGTACAAGCACGGGTGGACGAACCTGCCGGTATTATTGATAAAAATGCTGCCAATTGGCAAACAAATAGAGATTCTATTTGGAGGAGTGTGGCTTCCTTTGGAAGAAAAACTAATTTCTATCATTCTTATACTATAAATTATGCCGTGCCAATAAATAAGATTCCTATTTTTAATTGGGTGAACTTAACTACCCGTTATGGTGGTAATTATAGATGGACATCTGCACCATTATCCACAACGTTTTTGGGAAATAATATTGAGAATTCGAATACTATTCAGGTGAATGCTACCGGTAATATGATACGCTTGTACAATAAGATTAAATATTTAAAAAAGATTAATCAAAAAAGTCGTGGTAGATTTGGAAACCAAAATAGAGGCATGAGATTGAACCTCCCTGTTAATAAAGCAAAGAATGATACGACCAAATCAAAAAAGAATTGGGCTAAGATAGTTCTTGATGCTAGTTTAAGGGTGATGATGATGGTACGTAATGTTAGTTTCTCTTATACAGAATCTAATGGTACTTTTATGCCTGGTTTTAATCAGAATGTGGATGTATTGGGGATGAATTTAAGTAATGGTTCTCCGGGTTGGGATTTTGTATTTGGTTCGCAGGTAAATATTGCAGAGAGGGCAGCCCGAAATAATTGGATTACTCAAAGCCAACAACTCAATAATCCGAGTACTAGAAAACATCTGGAGAATTTTAGCGGTAGAATATCCATCGAGCCGATACCTTCCTTTAAAGTAGAACTTACCTTTTTAAGGAACTATTCCAGTAATAGACAAGAATATTGGAGGTATGATACTGTAAGCCAATCTTATGCGGCCTATACGCCAACACAGATGGGTGCCTTTTCGATATCCTATAATACCTGGCAAACTAGTTTTACTAAAGATGATAGCAAAACCTATGTTAATAAGAATTTTGAGAACTTTAAAAGTTTCTTGCTTCCTATTGCAGAGCGTTTGGCTAAAGGTAATCCTTATTGGAATGGAACCTACCAACAGGATACACTCAATGGGGTCCTATATCCCGATGGATACTCCCGTACCAATAATGATGTAATGATGTTTGCTTTTATGGCTGCCTATAGTGGACAAAGTCCGCAAAGTGTTCCCCTAACTCCATTCCCAAAAATACCTAAACCTAACTGGAGACTTACCTATAATGGTTTAACACGAATTGATTTTATCGATCAATGGTTTAAAACATTTACCATTACGCATGCTTATAGTTCCACTTATACAGTAGGTGGATATTCTTCTAATGTGCTATATAAGGATGGAGAGGATGGCTATACTTGGGTGAAAGATCAATTGGGAAATAATTATGTCTCTAAATATGATATGAATATGGTGAGTATTAATGAACAATATAGTCCATTAATAAATCTTGATATGACTTTGGAAAATAGTCTTATACTTAAGATAGCTATTCGTAAGAGTAGGAATATTGCCATGAGTTTTGCCAATAATCAGATTACAGAAATTAATTCCAACGAATTGATTGTGGGGACAGGATATCGATTTAAGCAGGTGCCATTAAGTATCAAATTTGGTGGTGGACAGAAGACTTTTAAAAGTGATATTAATCTTCGTTTAGACTTTTCTATTAGGGAGAATAAAACTGTTTTACGTAAAATGATTGAAGATGTTGATCAAATTAGTCAGGGACAGAGCATAATGAGTATTAATTTTTCAGCCGATTATCAATTTAGCAAAACATTAACATTTAGAGCTTTCTACGATCAGGTAGTCAATCATCCCTTTGTATCTTCTCAGTATCCCAGCTCTAATATTAAGGGAGGCATAAGCTTAAGATTTACTCTCGCTCAATAATTTATCTTATCTTTGCTAGTGAAAATATTCTTCTATCGCGCATTGGTAGATTTCTATTTTTTATAAGTTATCGTTGCATTAGTCCCTTATTATTCTATGAGAAATCGAATTTTTTATTTCCTTGTTTTAGTATTTATAGCTGCTGATGCTTATGCGCAATCTTCTGCTTTTTATCCTGATATTCTATTGCTAAAAATTAAGCCTCAGTACAAGGAAGTGGCTACCATTAATTCAATTAATAATACAACACTTCAGCAAGTTCTGCAGCAGTTGCAACATTATGAATTACGTCAGAAGTTTCCGACCCATGATAGTCAATTGGAAACAACAAATAAATTTGGTGATCGTAAAATTGATTTGAGTTTATGGTACACTTTAAAATACAACTCTGATTTACCTCTAAAAAAAATTCAATCTCTTTTAATGCAGACGGCTGTTTTCCAGTATGTTGAACAACGCCCGAAAGATTATTTATTATATATACCCAATGATCCGTATATCGGCAGGCAGTACTATTTGCGTACTATTCATGCTTTTGATGCTTGGAATTTGGAAAAAGGAGATTCTAATGTAGTAGTCGGAATTGTGGATACGGGGATAGATAAATTGCATCCGGATTTAATTCACGGTATTAAATATAATTATCAGGATACTATTGATGGTATTGACAATGATAATGATGGTTTTATTGATAATTTCTGTGGTTGGGATATGGGGAATAACGATAATAATACTCAATGGCAAGTGCTGGGACATGGTGTTTTTGTGAGTGGATTTGTAAGTGCTGTTCCCAACAATCATATTGGAATAGCCGGTGTGGGTTATAATACCAAAGTATTACCCGTTAAAGTTGATGATTCTTTGGGAGTATTAGTAGCTGATTACGAAGGAATAGTTTATGCTGCTGACCATGGTGCTACCATTATTAATTGCTCATGGGGAGGTACTTTTGCAGGGGCCTTTGGTCGTGATGTGGTTGACTATGCCACTAATAATAAAGGTGCTTTGGTAGTTGCAGCCGCTGGCAATAGCAACAATGATGTATATTTGTACCCGGCGTCCTATGCTAATGTGATGAGTTGTGCCGGTACTGATTCGCTGGATCAACGTTGGCAATATTCTTCTTATGGACATCAGGTAGATATTTGTGCTCCTGCAACCTATGTGTATTCTACATGGATAAATAATTCGTATTCTACTTCTCATGGAACTAGTTTTTCCTCGCCCATAGTGGCAGGTGTAGCAGCATTGGTAAAAGCGCATTTCCCTACGATGACTAATTGGCAACTTAGAGAGCAACTTAGAAACGCAGCTGATAATATCGATACTATTGCCGCAAATATAAGTAGGGCAGGAGAAATGGGTGCCGGCAGGGTAAATGCCTATAAAGCATTAATAGATACGCTAAAACCCGGTCTGCGTTTTAAAAACAGACTCGTGCAGCAATCCAACGATACACTCTATATTAGCGGTTCTTTTATCAATTATCTACATCCTTCGTCTAGCAATTTGCAAGCAAGTATAAGTATTAATTCCAGTTACTTGATTCCCATTAATAATACCTATACTCTTGGAAATATAAATACCTATGCTTCGATATACAAATCAAAAGTATTTAGCGCTAGAATTATGCCCAATATGCCCATCGGTTTTTATGTGGACGTAAAAGTAAGTTATACTGATACTAATTATTCATCATTTGAATATTTCAGGGTGTATGTTGATAAAGCAAGCGGAACTTTGGATACCAATAAAATAGTAACTAGTGTAAATTCATATTCTACCATCGGCTTTGTCAATGGGAGTAGAATGGAGGGGAAAGGATTCTCCTATAAATTGGGAAGGAATTTATTGGCTTTTGGAGGATTATTAGTGGGAGATGCTTCCAATAGGGTTTCCAATAATATCTATGGTATTTCCGGCTCTTACGATAATAATTTTGTACCTATTTCACCGGCTCTTAAAGTCGATACTTCTTCTCTTGGTGCACAAGAGTGGCTTAATGAGTATAATGATAACAATGCAGGATTCTCTAAGTTGAATATTCAAGTTAATCAACGCTCCTATGCCTTCAAGCAGAGTCCTCTAGATAAAATTGTATTTTTGGAATATAGCATTATTAATAAGGGTAATAATGCTTTAAATAATATTAGGGTAGGTCTTTTTATGGATTGGGATATATGGAAATCCTACGCCAATAAAGCGGATTTTGATAGCAGTTTAAATCTTGCTTATACCTACCCAACCCTTGGGGGTAGTTATGCTGGTATTCAATGGTTGTCGAATCAAAAAGCCAATTGTTATAATATTGATAATGACGGTAGTGGGAATAGTATTAATATTTATGATGGTTTTATGAATTTCGAAAAGTGGACTTGCCTCACTACATCACGATATCATGCCGGTTTAAAGCATTCTTATGGTAATGATGTATCCAATATACTTAGTGCGGGACCCTATTCTATCGCCCAAGGGGATACTTTGAAGTTGACTTTTGCCTTGTTAGCAGGAGATTATAAATTGGATATCGAATTATCGGCGCAAGCTGCTAAAGATTGGTTTTTTAATACAGCAGGTATTAGGGAGCAATCCTCTCTTGCCGGTGTTCATTTGTTATCGTGTAGTCCTAATCCATTTACGGATGTTGCAAAGCTTAGTTTTGTAGTGAGAAAACCATGCCGGTTAAAAGTTGAACTATTCGATGCGTATGGAAGAAGTGTAAAAGTGGTGGCTAATGCTAAATTTGAGCAAGGCGAGCACCAATTGCAGCTAAATTCAAAAGGAATGAAATCAGGAGTATATTATTGTAAATTGACAACATCAAAGGAAGTGATTAGTCAGAAGATAATACTACAAAAGTAGTTTACTTTATTCTTTATTGTTAAAAGCAGTCATGGTTCTTCCTGCTCCAATAGTGCAGAAGCTCTTAATCATTTCTACAGCAACTTCAGTTTTATCATTAATAATAGGGAGCTCTTCTACTCGCCATTTTCCCAACACAAAATCACTTTGAAATCCACGAACAAAATCTTTTCCGATGCCATATCGCAAACGGGGGAAATTGGAATGACCCAGATTTTCAATAATGCTTGTTAGTCCATTATGGTTTCCATCACCACCCTTTAGTTTAATCCGTAATTTGCCCAAAGGGAGGGCAATGTCATCAAGAATGATAAGACAATTTTCAACAGGAATTTTTTCTGTACTTAACCAGTATTTTACTGCCTTACCACTAAGATTCATAAAGGTGGTTGGTTTAATAATTAGGAGACTTCTTCCTTTAAACTTGGCAGTAGTATGGTAGGCGTGGCGTCCAATTTCAAATTCAGCTTTGAGGTCATGAGCTAATAAATCAACTACATCAAAACCAATATTATGGCGAGTGCCTTCATACTCTTTTCCTATATTGCCAAGTCCTACAATTAAATATTTCATTGGAATTTTTGTGATTTATAAATCTATACTAACTTGTGCCTATGGCCTTCAAAAAGGGCCAAAAGTAAAAAGAATACAGTAAAAAACAAAAGGTGCAAAAATTTTTGCACCTTTTGTTGAGTATTATTAAAAAATATTAATCTTCAGTGCTTTTTTCTCCTTCTTCAGCCCCTTCTTCAGCTCCTTCTTCAGTTAATGAAGTAGATACAGCAACACGAGTTACTCTTACAGTTAATACTACTGCATTGGGTGTGTCAAGAAGTTCTGCATTATCTACCACAACGTCTTTCACTTTAATAGACTGGCCTATCAATAATGAGCTAACATCAATAGTAATATCCTCAGGAATATACTGTGGGAGTGCTTTTACTTTAAGCTTACGTAGTTTACTCATTAATTTACCACCAAGAGTTACACCTTTGGGTAAACCGGTAGATTTAACAGGCACGCTCATTACAATGGGTTTGTCATCGACTAACTCCATAAAGTCAGCATGATAAATGCTGTCAGTTACAGGATGGAATTGCATATCTTTCAATATTGCTTTATATGTTTTGTCAGCAATATTTAATTCTACAAAAGCAATTTCCGGTGAATAGACCAAATGGCGAAAATCGGCCTCATTTACAGAGAAATGAAGTTGCTCTTTACCACCATAAATTACACAGGGTACTTTGCCTTGTTTGCGTAATGCCTTAGCATCTTTTTTCCCTACGTTCTCACGAAGAGAACCGCTCATTGATACTGTTTTCATAATAATTTATTAATTTAAATTTGTACTTAATTAATACTTCTCTGCTCCAATGGAATGGAGTTTGAAAAGTGAGCGCAAAGGTAAACATTTCTGCTTTACTTGAAACGCCTATTATTTTATTTGGTAAATTTGCCCGATTAATAAAGCGTTTTATCAAAAAGAGGATTTCGTGTGTTACTCAAAATCCGCTACAGTTTTGACATACACATTGTAATTGGGTATTTCTTATTTAAATTATTTGCCAAGAGTAAAGTGTTGTAAAGTTCTTAAATAAATGTTAAAATACAATATTTATGTTTACTACTATACAACTATCGGTATGTTTTTTGTGTCGTAAAGTAGTCTGCGAATAGGTATTTTGACAAACTAGCAGTTTAACGCAATCTTTTAAAAGAGTTAATAAATGTTCCGATTTAATAAATTTCATAGTAATGCTTTTCTAATAATCATATTAGTGTTATTGCTTAGTAGTGCATGTAAAAAGAAACCGGTACCGGAAAAAGTACCGGCACCAACCCCTTATACCATAACTATCCCCAAGGGTTTTCCAACTAATTTTGTTATACCACCCGATAATCCAATGACGGTAGAAGGAGTAAAGTTAGGACATTATTTATATTACGACGGTCGCTTATCGGGAAAAGCTGATGAAGGAAAACCTCAAACTTGTGCCTCTTGTCATATTCAGTCGCATTCCTTTGAAAATGGTGTGGGGCGAGGTGTGGGTACCAATGGAAATTTAACGCATAATGTAATGCTTCCCCACGTTAATTTGTTGTGGAATCCGGGTACCTTTGGATGGAATGGCAGTGTTCCTTCCATTGAGGATGATGTGAAAGAGACCGTTGTCTCACCCACTGAATTTGCTTCTACACCGGAGAAAGTAGTGTCGGCAATTAAGGCAATACCAATGTATCCGCCAATGTTTAAGGCTGCTTTTGGTACCAGCGAAGTTACTATGGATAGGATAGCTAAAGCAATTGCACAGTTTGTTAGAACAGAGATATCTTCTGACAGTAAGTTCGATAGATATATTCGTGGTGAAGAGCAGCTGACAGCCTCTGAGCGAAATGGATTAGTGTTGTTTACTACCGAAGAGGGCGCTGATTGCTTTCATTGTCATGGTGGTGTTGGAAATCCATTGATGACTACTAATTTGTTCTATAATAATGCCAAGGATAGTGTCTTTAATACCAATGATGATCGTTATTCTGTTACCGGCCTTACTTCTGATATTGGGGCTTATAAGGCAACTACTTTGCGCAATATTGAGCTTACCGGACCCTATATGCATGACGGTAGGTTTCAAACCTTGGATGATGTGATTAATTTTTATAGTTCCGGTTTGGTTTATTCTAAATATGCTAACCCACTTATGCATAAGCTTAATCCCCCTTATGGGCATGGTGCTGAGCTTAACCCACAGCAAAAAGCCGATCTTAAGGCCTTTTTGCTTACACTTACTGATACCACTTTTACCCATAATCCTAAATTAGCTAATCCTTTTTAGAAAAATTATATTATAATGAATAATAATAAGATAACTTATACCATAGCCTTGATTTTTATAGTGATAGCTTTTACGTCCTCATGTAAAAAGCCTGATCCAAAACCGAGTCCTTCAAACAAAGGAAAGCTAAATCTGTCGATGAATATATATTGGGATAATGCACCGCTTCAATACGATACACTGATGTATATTAATGCAGCAGGGAACCATTATCTCGTTAATGAAGTGCAGTTCTTTATTAGTGAAGTTACTATTTATAAAGCAGGAAAAGCAAAAGTGCTTAACGGATGGCAGAAAGAACATTATTTTGATAGTAATATTTCAACGACTATGCAGTGGCCATTTGCTGATGATATAGAAGTGGGAACTTATGATTCACTTTCTTTCACCTTTGGTTTTAGCAATGCTGATAATGTTAGCTTTATGTTTGTTAATCCACCCGAAAGTCAAATGTTCTGGCCCGAATATCTTGGTGGGGGATACCATTATATGAAATTAAATGGGAAATGGAGACTTCCTAGTGGTGATTTGGCGGGTTCTGATTTTCACCTTGGAAGAGGGCAAATTAGAGATGCGGCAGGAGATATTACCGGATTTGTGGATAATTCGTTCCGAGTTAGTTTGTCTAATTCAGCGTTTACTATTTCTTCCGATGCTACTACTAATGTTCCCTTGATAATGGATGTAAAAGAATGGTTTGAAAATCCTAATATTATCGATCTTAATGTGATAGGAGGTGCTATTATGGAAGTACAATCGACACAGATTCTGGCAAAAGAAAATGGATGGGATGTTTTTAGGGTAAAATAGATTAGTGGCAATTTGAAAAATAATCTTTAAAAACCCTGCAATATACCTAGTTAAAACGTTTGGCCGTATGCAAAGAATTATCAAAAGAGTAACAGGATTACGTCATTTGGGAAAATCTACACTATTGGAAATCTTGAAAGAAAAATTAATTACATCCGGAGTTAAATCACAATAAATACAATTTTAGAATTTTGTTTTTCAGGACTCGGCATTTGCTTTAATAAAACAATCGCGACATAAAGGCTCGTAACTTTCTGTTTCTCCAAGCATTACAAGTTTCTCGTTGGGAACAGTCCGATGAGAAATATGAGCTAGTTTACCACAACGCATACAAATAGCATGTACCTTGGTAACGTATTCTGCTGTAGCCATTAATTGAGGCATTGGGCCGAAGGGCTTACCTTGAAAATCCATATCTAATCCGGCTACAATAACTCGTATCCCTCTAGCAGCTAATTCGTTACATACTTCAGGAAGCTCCTCGTCAAAAAATTGAGCCTCATCAATACCAACAACTTCTACGTCATTGGCTAATAGTAAAATATTGTTAGATGTTTGTACAGGCGTTGAAATAATTTCATTCTTATCGTGAGAGACTACTTTAACTTCATCGTAGCGAATATCTATGGCCGGCTTAAATATCTCAACCTTCATTTTAGCAATTTTAGCGCGTTTTAGGCGGCGAATTAATTCCTCAGTCTTGCCGGAAAACATAGACCCACACACAACTTCTATCCAGCCGGCCTCTTGTTTATTATTTGTTGAATTTTCTAGAAACATTATCGTTTATATCGTTTATCTTTGGAATATATTTGCATCACTTTGCATGACCTTAATAATATGTTTAAATTGCAATGCAAATTTAATCAAAAGACTAAGCCATTTTTTAATGTGAATAAATAATTTTAAATCAATGAATGAAATCCTTAAAGTACAGTCCCAAGAGTTGGTAACAACAATTAAAAACCAGTTAGATACACTGCTTGCCTATGAGCGAAAAGCTCCTCTTATTGAAATTGATATTGTGAAAAGAAACCTGCAAAAACTTTATGACTTGGTGGATTCAATGTCGGAGGAGGTTAATTTTTTGCCGGAAGAAGAGCTTAAAGTTACTAATATTGATGATGAGATAGAGGAGTTACTTGAGGTTGCCGAAGATCAGTTTGCCAATGATGGTATTGATATGATCAAGGTTCAAGAGGATGTGTTTGACGAACAGGAGCAGGAGGAAGAAGAACTTTTTGATGAGGAAATTATACAAGTACTTGATAAGTTCATTGAAGAAAGCAGTATTGGAGAAGATACCAATGAAAATATAGAGAGAGAAGAAAAAACAGAAGAGCCAAGACTAGAACAAATGCCCGAAAAAAAGCCAAAAGATAAAAAATTGGTTGAAGCGAAGAAAAAAGAAAAAAAGAAGAAAGATAAATCCACAAAGAAATCCAATGAGAAAATAGTTTATGTTCTCGATGTTGAGCCGGAAGAAGAGGACATAGAAAAACCGGCAGTAGTGGAGAATTCAATGAGTGATAAGCTTAGACGAAAACCCATAAAAAGTTTGAAGACAGGAATTGGTATTAATGATAAATTTATGATTATCAATGATTTGTTTGAGGGTAGAGCCAAGGAGTATAATGCAGCAATAAAAATTCTTGATGTGCAAGAAAATAGAATACAAGCTATTTATTTGCTTGAAGATATGCGCGACGAACACTTATGGGAAAATTCCGATCCTGCATTTGTTCAGCTTAAAACTTATGTGGAACGCCGGTATCAATAGAGGACATTAGTTTTGTGAGTCAAGCAACTTTTTAAGGTATATTTTATCTTTGCTATATCATTCCTTGAAAGTGTTATTTTGTTTATTGCTATAAATAGGCATACTTTTTTTGGAAATATTAACCGGCTAAGTAAAATATGAATTTAGCACCCTAACTTTAAACTCCATGAGAATTAAACTTTTAAGTATCTTATTTCTTTTCTTTGTCCTCATTCAATCAATACAGGCAAAAGATGTTTCGGTAAATCAAGCACAACAAATTGCATTACGCTTTATGGGAGTTTATTCTCCTTCATTAACTTCAATAAGTGTTCAAAATACCATACCCATTGAGTACCATTCAAAGGTACAATTATATGCAGTTAATTTAAACCCCACCGGTTTTCTTCTGGTTTCGGCGGATGATAGGGCTAAGGCTGTTGTTGCATTTGTTCCTCATGGTGTATATAGTGATGTTAATCAGCCTGCTGCTGTTGCCTATCAGATAGAGGAATATGCCAAAGAAGTGAATTATATCCGGACTAATAATATTGGTGCTACAGAAAGTATTAAGCAGCAATGGAAGGGTAAATTTACAACCGATCAGAACAAACATATTTCGTCTTTAGGACCGTTGTTAACAACGATATGGTCGCAAGGGTGTTATTATAATGACTCTACTCCCGTGGATCAAGGAGGCCCATGTCAGCATGTGGTTACCGGTTGCGTTGCTACGGCAATGTCGCAGGTAATAAATTATTATAATTTCCCTGTGGTTGGAAATGGAAGCCATAGTTATTCCTCTAATTATGGGGTTTTGAGTGCTCATTTTGGACAAACTCATTATCATTGGAATTTGATGGCCGATACTTTATCAGCCAATAGTACTGCTGCTCAAATTGCTGCGGTGGCACAGCTGATAAGCCAAGCGGGTATTTCGGTGGACATGATGTATTCCAGTGGCAGTTCAGGTGCGTATTCTCAAGATGCTGCTCGTGCTTTTATTTCCTATTTTAATTTTGATAATTCATTGAATTTATATCATAAAAGTGATTATGCCGATACTACTTGGGAGCGGATGATTCGAACAGAATTGAATTTATCACATCCTATCTACTATGATGGTAGTGGCACCGGCGGACATGCTTTTGTGTGCGATGGTTACCAAAGTGGAGGCTATTTTCATTTCAACTGGGGTTGGTCCGGGGCCTATAATGGGTATTTTACGCTCTCGAATCTGAATCCTGCCGGTCAAAATTTTTCCAATTATTGCAGCGCAGTATTGGGGATGAAACCTGGAGTTCCTACTAATTACAGTGGTATTGCCGATACGCTTACTGATGATTTTGGAAATTTATCTGATGGAAGTTATTCCAATTATTATTATAACAATCTAAATTGTTCTTGGCTAATCTCCCCGCCCAATGCAAGCTCCATCAAACTCGACTTCTATACTTTCAACCTTCAGGCAGGCGATAGCGTTTATATTTATGATGGGAATACTGTTCAGTCCGGTTTATTGGGAGCCTATTCAGGAAATACTATTCCGCCTCGTTTATGGAGTTCGGGAGGACAAATTTTTATAAAATTTATCACCAATTCTAATGATACTGCGGCAGGATGGTCTGCTTCGTATCAAAGTGAATATTGTCATGGCTTAACGTATTTTACCAATCCTTCAGATAGTTTTTCCGATGGTAGTGGAGCCAGCAGTTACAATAATAATACCTCTTGTTCGTGGCTTATAAGTGATAGTTTATCGCGTATTATCGCTTTAAATTTTACTCACTTTAGAGTTGAAGATGGCTATGATTATGTGAATGTTTATGACGGAACAAATGCCAATGGGGTATTGTTGGGTTCCTTTACAGGCTATAATATTCCGCCTACAGTGCAGGCAAGTTCCGGAGCGATGTATGTGGAGTTTACCAGCGATGGTGGCATGGTTGATAACGGATGGGATGCTTATTATAATTTTTGCACCCAGGCACAACTTCCATATACTTCGGATAGCGCTATAATATGTCAGGGTGATAGCATCGCTTTAGCAACGTCCTCTCCGCTTGGCACTTTTGCCTGGTTAAGGAATTCTTCCGTATTGGCTTCTGCAAACGATACCGTTTTGTATGTTAATCAAGGAGGAGAGTATAATTATGTATCCTATTTGTCGGGTTGTAGCCCTTCTTATTCCCCCATGGTTACTGTTGTTGTTAATCCCTTGCCTTTGGTCAACCTTGGTGCTGATACGATATTGTGTCGTGAAAATACAATACTTTTAGATGCCGGTAATTTTAATACCTATCAATGGAACACAGGTGATACCACTGCTCATATTATGGTGGATAGTAATTTGGTAGATCAATATGGTTCTAAGTTTTATGTTAGCGTTAGTGATAGCAATTCGTGCGTAAATTCGGATACCATTACTATTACTTTCAGAAATTGCCTTTCGATATCGCAAGTTTCCAATGCATTAAATAATATTAATATCTTTCCCAATCCTGTAAGTGATAGGGTTTGGATAATGAATCCGGGAGGGAAAACGTTGGATTATAGTGTTGTTGATGCCGCTGGAAAAGAAGTTGTCTCAAAGCAGGTAGGCGAAGGTTTTAATATTGAGATAAAGCTAGGTAACCTAAGTAGAGGTACTTATTATTTAATAGTGCAACAATGTACTAATTATAGGGCAATTAAGTTTGTAAAGCAGTAGATTACAGCTTATTGTAAGTTTCTTCTCTTGCTAAAGAAATCTTTAATAATGCTTGCACATTCAGCTTCCATAATTCCGCTAACAATTTCTGTTTTAGGATGGAATAGCTTGTCTCCGGCTTTTTTATAGCCATGGCGCAAATCGGGGGCAGCATACACAATTTTCCCAATCCGACTCCAAAAACTTGCTCCGGCACACATTACACAAGGCTCAAGAGTAACATATAAAGTGCATTCGTTGAGGTATTTACTTCCCAGGTAGTTTTCGGCAGCCGTGATGGCAAGCATCTCAGCATGGGCGGTAGCATCATTGAGCCTTTCTGTCATATTATGTGCTCGGGCAATAATTTGCTTATTGCAAACTACCACAGCCCCTATGGGGACTTCATTCTCTTGTAGTGCTAGTTGGGCTTCCTTTAGAGCCTCTTTCATAAAGAAGTCGTCATTATAAACATTTATCATAAGGCAAAAGTAATAATTATGAATTTAAATTAGTAGTGAATACACCATGTAGAAGAATTAGCAATGGGATAAAATTAAGATTACTTGATGTCAAAGCTGTATCGCTCTTACTTATTATACCAAGGTTTGCGACGATAATTCTTATTTTGCTTTTTGATATAGTATTTAGTACTCGTAGAAATAGTGCGCTTACGAAGCTTCTTTTGATAGGCGCTATGGTGAGTCTTTCTTTTGATATGACCGGTGCGCCGTTTCTTTATCATCGACCGAAATCGCGCCCGTTGGCACGAGCTAAAAGATAAGCCTATAACAATAAAGAGACCTATTAGCCACTTGTATTTGTTTATTCTATGTTTTGTAAATTTCATAAAACGTATTCTGTGATAATGACTTTATAAAAACCATTTTAAGGATTGTAAAACTACATAAATTTTTTATTATATCAACAAAATTTAATTTGTTAATCCCTATGTGTTTTGTGGTCTATTATTGTATTTTTAGGTTTTAATTTACTGTTGTCATAATATAAACGGTATACTTTTATTTTAGTATTAAGGTTACGTTGTTTTAGGTATATATTTTTGACCCTGAATAGTAGGAGAATAGTGGAATATTAGAAGGTGCAATATATATAAATAGAGGATAGAACAGCTTATCGTTGATACTTATGTAAATTGCTTGGGAATAGTATTCACTCATTTCAAGAAAAATAGGCATATCTTAAAAGCTTTATAGTTGTGAATATATTTCGTGTCCTCAAAATCAGCTCTTGCGAATATCAATGTTTTAGTTTAAAAAGTTACACAATATTTATGAAATAGTATACATTAAATTTGATACTTAGCGTTATTATTGCAATAATAAATACTCCCATTAAAAAATGTTCTTTTAAAAGAGAACATTGACACCTCTGAAGAATGTATTTCTTTTTAGTACTGATGGTAGTGGAGCTAAAAGCAAGAGAATAATTAGAACAAATAATTTAAAGAATAGTTTATGAAAATCAACGAAAATTTAGCCATTAGCGACAACGGATTTGTATTTAATCCCAGTTCTGGTGAGTCATTTAGTTTAAATGAATCAGGTAGAAAACTTCTTAAAATGATAAAAGAAGAAAAGAGTGATGATGAAATTCAAAATCTGTTTTTAGCAGATTACGATACCGATAGAAATACTTTTAGCAAAGATTTTCAGGATTTTAAGGAAATGCTTCAACAATATCAGTTATTAAAATAGTAATGACATCGAATTAATAAATTATAAATATATGAAACCAACCTACACCATAGCATTAAGTGGACTTAATGCTATTGATAATCCGGGTCCTGGAGTAGCAGTAGCCAGGGGTTTACGCGAGGCAAAATCTTTTAATGTCCGTTTAATTGGATTGAGTTATGAGTCCTTGGAACCGGGGATATATATGCATGATCTTTTTGATAAAGTGTACCATATTCCTTATCCTTCTGCAGGGACGGAAGTGTTAAAAGCAAGACTCGAATACATTAATGCACAAGAGAATCTGAATGTGATTATTCCAAATTTTGATGCTGAGTTATACTCTTTTATGAAATTGGAAAAAGAGCTTCTGGCAATGAATATTCATACTTTCCTGCCTACTATTCAGCAATTTGAAGAACGTCATAAAGTAAATTTACCTGACTTTGGAGAGAAATATAGTATTAATGTACCTCGCTCAGAGGCGATATATGATTCCTCCGAACTGTATCAGTTAAGTACCGATTTATTATTTCCTCTACTTATAAAAGGGAAATTCTATGATGCGCATATTGCTTATAATATTGAGCAGGCTAAAACATTTTTTAATAAAATAAGTGCCAAGTGGGGCTTGCCAATTGTAGTGCAAGAATTTATTCGCGGTGACGAATATAATATCACCGGTTTGGGTGATGGAGAAGGAAATACCATTGCTGCGGTGCCTATGCGAAAACAATATATTACCGATAAAGGAAAAGCATGGGGTGGAATTTCCATTGATAATAAAGAGATGCTTCAGTTGACCGATAATTTTGTAAGTAAAACAAAATGGAGAGGAGGCTTTGAGTTGGAGTTGATGAAGTCGCAAGATGGCGCTTACCATTTGCTCGAAATTAATCCTCGTATGCCCGCGTGGATTTATCTCGCCGTTGGTGTTGGCCAAAATATTCCCGAAGCATTGGTTAACTTGGCAATGGGCAATAAGGTAGAAAAGTACAATAGTTATGATGTGGGAAAAATGTTTGTTAGGTATTCCTATGATATGATTGTAAATATTGAAGACTTTGAGAAAATATCTTCTTTGGGAGAATTGTAAATATAATTAACACTAAAAATTAAAATACGATGACAAAACTAAAATATGAACGTCCTATAATAAAGAGACTAGAAAACTCAATGCCCAATAAATTTGGCATGAGAACAGAGTTTAAACCCATGACTCATATCGAGGGTGTTGCAGTAAAAGATATTATTGATAAATATGGTTCACCGGTATATGTAATTTCAGAATCAGTAATTCGTAAGACATACCATAATGCTCAACGTGCTTTTAATACACGCTATCCGAAAGTGCAATTTGCCTGGAGTTATAAAACAAATTACTTAAGTGCGGTATGCAATACTTTTCATCAATTAGGATCGTGGGCAGAAGTGGTTTCTGGTTTTGAATACGATAAAGCATTGGGGAATGGTGTTGACGGGAGAAATATTATTTTTAATGGACCCGATAAAACCAGACTAGACTTAATAAAGGCGATAGAGAACAAATCACTTATTCATATTGATCATTTGGACGAATACTATATGATTCTTGATCTTGCCGAAGAATTGTCGCTTCGTCCTCAGGTTGCAATTCGCGTTAATATGGATACGGGTATTTATCCAATCTGGGATCGCTTTGGCTTTAATTATGAAAATGGACAGGCATGGGATGTGCTGAATAAGATTATGATATCGAAGAAAATGGATCTTATTGGATTGCATGCTCATATTGGCACTTATATGATGACAGCAGCGCCTTATGGTATTGCCGCCAAGAAATTGGCTGACTTGGCTGTAGGTATAAAACAGAAATATGATTATTATATAAAATATATTGACTTGGGAGGAGGTTTTGCCTCAAAGAACACCCTCAAGGGAGCTTATCTGCCGGCAGAAGATACTAATCCAAGTTTTGATGAATATGCAGAGGCAATTACTTCGTCATTATTGAATAGTAATATTCATCCCGACCATTTGCCAACGTTAATATTGGAGACCGGCCGTGCACTTATTGATGATTCGGCCTATTTGTTGGGCTCAGTGATTGCCAATAAGCGAAATAGCATTGGTAAAAGAACTACTATCCTCGATATTGGAGTTAATTTATTATTTACCAGTTTCTGGTATGAACATAAAATAACTCCTGCTCAGAGTTTTTCGCATCATGTGGAAGATACTGTGCTTTATGGTCCTTTGTGTATGAATATTGATGTGATAAGAGAGAATATTAGTTTGCCTCTGTTAAATACCGGTGACCATGTGGTGATACATCGTGTTGGAGCCTATAATATGACTCAGTGGATGCAGTTTATTACCCTTAGACCTAATGTGCTTATGATCACAGAAAGTGGTGATGTTGAGATTATTAGAGAACAGGAGCAAATGAGTACCATTAGCAATTTGGAAAAAGTACCAAAACATTTAAGTAGCTTCGAATTGTAAAATCATTGTTAATGACAAAAGCCAGTATCAAATCCATAGGTCTTAGCGTTGTCCATAGCTATTCTCAGATATTCTTTTCTGATGGTAAGCTATTGGGCTTAGCTTTATTGCTAGTTTCTTTCTTTAATTTTACCGCCGGACTTAGTGGTATTGTGGCCATTGGCGCAACACATATTACAGCGTATCTGTTGGGGCTGAATAGAACTAAGATTATTAATGGAATCTATGGTTTCAATAGTTTGCTTGTTGGTTTGGGGCTGGGAATATACTATCAGCTTAATTGGCAATTGATGCTGTTGGTGGTATTTTCAGCTGTTCTTACCTTGTTTGTTACGGTTGTGTTGGAAGCAATATTAAGTAAATATGGATTGCCTTTTTTGAGTCTTCCCTTTTTATTTGGTATCTGGACGGTGAGTTTGGCAGCACGGCATTATGGAGCCTTGGAAGTTAGCGAGCAAGGGGTGTATGTGTACAACGATATTGTACTATTGGGAGGAAATGATTTATTACAATCTCATTTTTCTTTCTTGAGTTTGAGAATACCGGCATCGTTGAATCTATATTTTATTTCACTTGGAGCAATATTCTTCCAATATAATGTTTATGCCGGAATTATTATTGCCATTGTATTGCTGCTAAACTCCAGAATTTCTTTTCTGCTTAGTTTGCTGGGTTTCTATTCGGCCTATTGGTATTACCAAATTATTGGTGCCAATTTGGGAGATTTAAATTATGGATATATTGGCTTTAACTTTATCTTAACAGCCATTGCTATTGGAGGATATTTTATTATTCCTTCCATCTATTCTTTTGTTGTAATTGTTTTGTTAATTCCGGTTCTCTCGCTACTGGTATCGGGTTCGTCAGAGGTGCTGTCGCAGTTTCAGCTATCGACTTTTTCTCTTCCATTTAATATAGTAGTAATTAGTTTCTTGCTGGTATTGAAATACAGGGAACATTTTTTTAGAAAGCCTGAGCTGGTTATTTATCAGCATTTTTCACCGGAGAAGAATTTATATACTAATTTGAATTTTTATCGTCGTTTTGGTGATAGTGCACAGATTCCAATTTCGCTGCCTTTCTATGGTGAATGGTCTATTAATCAAGGACATAATGGGGAATATACCCATAAGGAAGATTGGCAATATGCATGGGATTTTGTAATTGAAGAGAATGGGTTGGAATATGATAATGAAGGAAATGAACCCGAGGATTATTATTGTTACAACAAAGCCATTGTAGCTCCTGCTGATGGAGAAATAGTGGAGATTGTTGATTTATATGACGATAATATTATTGGTGAAATTGATATGGTGCATAATTGGGGTAATACTATTGTAATAAAGCATGCTCAATATTTGTATAGTCAAGTTAGTCACATTAAAAAGGGAAGCTTTAAAGTTTATAAGGGCCAGCATGTGCGTAAGGGTGAAATAGTTGCCTCTGTGGGAAATTCAGGGCGGTCACCGGTGCCACATTTGCACTTTCAGTTGCAGGCAACGCCTTTTGTAGGCTCTAAAACCATGAGATATACCATTGGCCCTTATGTGATTAACAAAAGAGATAAATTTACCTTCGTCGCCAACGGAATTCCAAATCAAGGAGAGCAACTAAGCAATATTAAAACGGATACTAGCTTAAGGAAAGCATTTCGCTTTATTCCGGGGATGGAAATCAATTGGGAGCTGGTAGATTCGGACCTCGATAATAAATCAATGGCCACAAACATACATTGGACAGTTGGTGTAGATTTATATAATCAAAGCTACCTTTATAGTAAGGAAACTAACAGCTATGCTTATTTTAAATTAAATGAGCAAGAACTTATTTTTACTTCTTATGTTGGTTCAAAAGAAGATCCTTTATATCTGTTCTTCCTGACTTCATATCGATTAATATTCGGCTACTACAAAGATATAGTAGTTTCTGATGATATTCCAATTACCTTGTCTAAGACTCGCTTTGCTAAAGTTATACAAGATTTTGTTGCCCCATTCTATATTTTTATACGTCCTAAATTCTCGATGCAATATTTAAGTAGAAAACAATTTCTTGACGAAAGCGAAATTCATCTTAAAGCGAAATATACAGAAGTAATTTGGCATAAAGTAGTGCATAAGGTTGAAGCGGAATTTAGCTGCGCTTCTTCTGATAATACATATTGGAAATTAATTATTGATGGTAATGAGTATAGATATAGAAGGAAGTAATTATTCCATCGTTTAGGATTGTAATAATATTAAACGAATACCGAAGGCTTGGCCTTAGCTATGCCAATTTTTAAACTTAATTTGTCCTGCCTGTCTATTGATAGACAATGCAGGGCAATGATTAAAACAGTGTTATATGACTTTATAACACTGAATCAATAGAATTTAAATACATGAAAATAGAGAAAAATAGAATACTAATATTTATACTGGTGCTCACTTTTGCAAAGTGGACTACTGCACAGGATATAGGCTTTAAGAAAGTAGATTCATTAAGTGTAAAATATTATTATTCAGCACAATGTGATTCTTTACTTCGGCTTGCTAAAGAGGCAAAGCGAAATCATATTGATTATTATTATCTTAATTATAGAGTGGGTGCTGCCTATTTTCTCAAATCGGATTATATGATGGCAGCCTATTTTCTGGGAAATGCTTATTCGCAAAATAAATCAGCACTTTTTGATCCGTATTTTAAATCAATATATTTCAAATCTTTACTCTACACTAAGCAAAATATAACTGCCAATAGTTTACTGGTTTATGGTGATAGCCTTGACCGCCTTGTGGGTATAAAATATAGAGGTAGTGTGTATTTTGATGCGCTTTATGGGAAGGCAATACCTTTGATATCCCAAAGGCAATTGCGTTTATCAAAGAGAAATATTTTCTCTCAAACGGATTATCAGCAGGCGATTAGCATGTTTAGTGGAGGCGCTACGGCAATTATAAGTCGTAAAATGCAGCTCTGGGTTGATTATGGCTATGCCGACTTGGCAATGGTTGGGGCCATTGAAAATGAAAGTGTTTTTGACACTAGAAATTATAAAGTAAATCAAAAAGTGGTTAATATTAAATCACAATATCAATGGAATAGAAAATCTAGTCTTTCATCGGCTGTGGGTCTCTCTTTTGTTAATGGAAATCCTTTTGGTATTGTTGATACTGTTACTAATGCTTTGGGTTTTTATCCCTATGCTAAAACAAGCTTTATGCTAGGCCTTGATTATCAACATCGATATAAGAATATTCGCTGGGGAATAAGTGGTGCTGTCTCTAATTTTGGAGATAAAAGTCGTCAATTGCAAGTGGGAGCTTCTTTCATTTGGTTTCCAAAGGGTAATTTGGATCTATATTCTCATACCCAGGTATTTATGACTAGAGATGTTACTCCTCAATTTCGGCCCATATTGTATCAACAGCTGGGCATTAAGCTAGTTAAAAACACTTGGCTCGAAGGAGAAGTGATTTATGGTGATGTGAAAAACTTTACCCTATTATCAAATAACTATTCTTTCGAAATTGCGAATCATATTTATGGAATGGCTAGTACAAAAATTATTTATGTATTAAATACCTATTTTAATCTTTTTGCCGGTGGACAGTATTGGTGGAAATATGCAGATAAATTAGAGTATGATACCAATGGTAAAGAATTTAAACAAATAATTAATTATAATCAATTTAATATTTTAGGAGGAATACAATGGAAATTTTAAAAAAATCAGTACTAATGCTTCTTTTTATCGGCATCGTAACCATTTCGTTAAATGCGCAGAGTAATATTGCTGAGGCATTCAAAGACAGTTATACGCAAGAAAATAAAGGCGAATATTCAGCCGCTGTCATTGATTTAAAAAAGGTGTATCAAAAAGATTCGTATGCTATTAATATACGCTTGGCATGGCTTAGTTATCTCGCCGGTCAATATACCGAGAGTATGAGTTATTATAAAAAAAGTATTTCATTAAAACCATTAAGTATCGAAGCCCTTATGGGGCTTACTTATCCTGCTGCGGCAATGGGTAATTGGGAACAAGTAATTAATGCTTATTTGGAGGTGCTTAAGATTGATAAAGCTAATTATACCGCTAATCTAAAATTAGGGCAGATTTATATGAGCCGTACCAAATACGAGATTGCTGAACCGTATTTTAAGTTATTGATTAATCAATATCCGTTTACTTATGATGTAGTACTCAATACGGCCTGGAACAACTATTATTTAGGAAGATTTAGAGAGGCTAAGATATTGTTTAATAAGGTTTTATGGCTAAGCCCTAATGATGCCTCAGCAATGGATGGTTTAAGTAAAATACAATAATATTAGTTTAAAAAAATAGGTGATGAAACAGATAATTTTTGCCTTAATAGTTCTGCTGGCAACAACTATGGCCTGTAAGAAACAGAAAGAGGTGAGTATTGACAAAACCATTGGTGAGGCTGATTCATATATTCCCTTGTCTGTTGGTAATTATTGGGTGTATAATGTTTCTAATGTTGATACAGCTGGGAATAGTAGTTTTATTGGCTATGATAGTACATATATCGCAGCAGATACTCTTATTCATGGTGATAAATTTTTTGTCTTTAAATCGGGTTATTCCTCTTCTTATGTTCAATATTTACGCGATTCTGCCCACTATTATATTGATGAAAAAGGGGAACGGTTTTTTAATGCCAATGCAATCGATGATACTTTACATAGGTCGGTAACTAAAACTTCAACAGGGAATGTTTTGTCTGTTACTTATCGTGTCATGAAGAAACCATTAAATAAAATCAGCTGTTTACAAGGTTCTTACTTTTCCCTCGATGCCGAGTCAATAAGGTTTTTGCCATTTTTAAATCTTTCAACGAAGAGTCATACCTATTATGCTCCCAATGTTGGCCTAATTTTATGGCAAGATTACCCGCGTACTGGGCTTGTAAAAACCTATAGTTTGCATCATTATTATTTAGTGAAAACCATAAAATAACGACTCCGGTTCTGCTATCTTTAGCGTTGTTTCCCTGTTTCCGAATCTGTTTTTCTTTACGAATGAACAATGGAAGTTTAGCCCTTTCACTATCGGCGTAACCTTGGAGCTTGTGGTAGAAAGGGACCTGCAGACATAAGGAAGCTAATAAGCTTAGGTGCTCTGATATTTTTTTGCCTCCTTTTTGTCTATTCTGCCTTATTTATTATACAATATCATTATCAATTTTTCTTAATTTCGCCCCTTGATTTTTAAAAAAGCATTACAATATGGAATACAATTTTCAGGTGATAGAGCAAAAGTGGCAAAACTATTGGACAAAGCAACAAACTTATCGGGTAGAAATAGATGAAAGCAAACCTAAATATTATGTTTTGGATATGTTTCCTTATCCTTCGGGGGCAGGACTTCATGTGGGGCATCCCTTGGGCTATATAGCTTCTGATATCTATTCCCGTTACAAACGTCACAAAGGTTTTAATGTATTGCATCCCATGGGCTTTGATGCTTATGGATTGCCTGCAGAACAGTATGCCATCAAAACAGGACAACATCCTGCCATTACCACAGAGGTAAATATTAAACGGTATAAAGAACAATTGGGGAAGATTGGCTTCTCTTTTGATTGGAATAGAGAGGTACGCACCTCCGATCCAAATTACTATAAATGGACACAGTGGGTTTTTACTAAACTCTTTTCATCGTGGTATAGTAATGGAAGCAAAAAAGCAGAATCCATATCAATGTTGGAGCAGATATTTAAGCTCAATGGAAGTAAAAAGGTAGATGCAGCTTGCGGTGAAGTGAAAAATTTTACTGCTGAGGAGTGGAAAGCAATGGATAAATATCAGCAGCAAGAGATTTTGATGAATTATCGTTTGGCCTATCAAAGTAATACTGCTGTAAACTGGTGCCCCGCCTTGGGAACAGTACTTGCCAATGATGAAGTAAAAGATGGGCTTTCGGTACGTGGTGGATATCCTGTTGAGCGCAAGGTGATGAAACAGTGGAGCTTGCGAGTTACGGCTTATGCGCAGCGTTTGCTCGATGGTTTGGACCAAGTTGATTGGAGTGATTCTTTAAAAGAAATGCAACGCAATTGGATTGGTAAATCGGTAGGGGCTAAGGTGTTTTTTAAATTAGAAAAGTATAACGATTCTTTGGAAGTGTTTACCACTCGACCGGATACCTTGTATGGCGCTACCTTTATGGTAATAGCTCCGGAACATGATTGGGTGAATAAATTAACCATCGATAAGCAACAACAAGAAGTTGAAGCTTATGTGAAATGGGCAAAATCGCGTACTGAAAGAGAACGGATGACAGAAGTAAAGAAAGTTACCGGTGTATTTACCGGCTCTTATGCCATTCATCCATTTTCAGGAGAGAAAATTCCAATTTGGATTGCCGATTATGTACTTATGGGTTATGGCACCGGTGCTATTATGGCTGTCCCTGCTCACGATAATAGAGATTATGCTTTTGCCAAAAAGTTTGATATTCCAATTATTCAAGTTGTTTCCGGAGGAGATATCTCCGAGGAGTCCTACGATGCCAAAGAAGGTGTACTTATGAATTCAGCTTTCTTAAATGGCCTTAGTGTAAAAAAAGCCATCGGTGCTGCCATCCTGAAAATCACTAAACTTGGAATAGGAGAAAAGAAAATTAATTTTAGACTTCGTGATGCGATATTCTCCCGCCAGCGTTATTGGGGTGAACCTTTTCCTGTATATTATAAAGAAGGAATGCCTTATGTTTTATCCATTAATGATCTGCCCTTGGAACTGCCTGCTGTGGATAAATATCTCCCTACAGAAAAAGGAGAACCGCCATTGGCAAGGGCTAAAAACTGGAAGACAAAAGAGGGATATCCTCTGGAAGTAGATACCATGCCGGGTTTTGCAGGTTCTAGTGGTTATTATCTTCGTTATATGGATCCACAGAATTCCAAGCAGTACTTTTCGCCACAGGCTATCAACTATTGGCAGGATGTAGATTTATACATCGGTGGTGCCGAACATGCTACCGGCCATTTGATATATTCGCGCTTTTGGAATAAGTTTCTTTATGATATGGGGATGGTCGTTAAGGAAGAGCCATTCAAAAAATTAATTAATCAAGGAATGATTCAAGGGCGATCCAGCTTTGTATATAGAATTAAAGGTACGAGTAAATTTGTAAGTTTTGGACTGCGCAATAAGTATGACACTCAGCGTATTCATGTCGATATTAATATTGTTGACAATGATATTCTTGATATAGAAGCTTTTAAAAAGTGGCAGCCGGACTTTGCTGAAGCAGAATTTATTCTTGAAGAGGGAAAGTATATCTGTGGACATGAGGTAGAAAAAATGTCAAAGAGTCTTTATAATGTACAGAATCCCGATGAATTAATTGAAAAATATGGTGCGGATACACTTCGCCTTTACGAAATGTTCCTTGGACCTATCGAACAATCTAAACCTTGGGATACTAAAGGTATTGAAGGAGTTTACCGCTTTATGCGTAAATTCTGGAAGCTGTTTCATAATAAGGATAATGACTTTGTATTAAGTGATGAAAAAGCAACGGCGGCTGAGCTTAAAGTTCTTCATAAAACCATTGCTAAGATTGAAAATGATATCGAGAGGTTTAGTTTCAATACGGGAGTAAGTGCTTTTATGATTGCTGTGAACGAACTTTCTGATTTGAAATGCAATAAGCGAGCAATTTTAGAGCCTTTCAGCATTCTTATTGCGCCCTATGCTCCTCATATTGCTGAAGAACTATGGTCTTTAATGGGGCATGAGCAGAGTATTACTTTAGCCGAATTTCCTGTCTTTAATGCCGACTTTGTTAAAGAAAATGACTTCTCTTATCCTGTTTCTTTCAATGGGAAAATGCGCTTTAAGCTAAATCTTCCCATTGATTTGTCAAAAGAAGAGGTGGAAAAGGCTGTCCTTAAGGCAGAAGAATCTCAAAAATGGCTTCAAGGAAAAACCATCCGTAAAGTAATTGTTGTACCCAAAAGAATTGTTAATATTGTTGTAGGATAGTTTGTTGTATGGATTATACAACAAACTATTGCCTCATTGGTGTGGATTTGGAAAAGATAAGGGATAAGAATATTACTTTATTATCCCTTGTTTCTTCATTCGATAAATAGTGGATTTTCCAATGGCCAATTTTTTGGCAACTTCGGTAATATTATTATCGTATTTGGTGAGATAGGCGCTAACTATTTTGGCTGTATATTCATCCAATGTCATCTCTTTAGATAAGAGTTCACTCATTTCATTAATTTTGTGAAAACTAATATCGTCCTCATCAATATTATTGTCAATAGCCATTACTGATGCCAATTCAACGACGGCTTTTAATTCTCTAACATTACCGGGAAAAGGATAGCTAAGGAGTTTTTCTTGAGCCTTCAACGTTAGTTTCATGTCCGGCATTTGGTTTTCTTGACAGAATGATTTTACAAAATATCGGGCTAAAAGGATAATATCATTACCTCGCTCTCGCAGTGGGGGTAACTCAATGGGCAATCC
Organism: Bacteroidales bacterium; assembly: GCA_015493685.1. Classification (GTDB taxonomy): domain Bacteria; phylum Bacteroidota; class Bacteroidia; order Bacteroidales; family UBA1556; genus UBA6267. Next base: position 6,576 of record WGCS01000060.1, on the reverse strand, counting down.
CAATAAACGGTAGTACAAATCTTCTCTGAAGTTACCTTTTTTTACTTCATCCAAAAGATTTCTGTGTGTGGCAATAATTATTCTAATAGTGAACTTTATCGTTTCGTTTCCGCCAATGCGAGTAAGTTCTCTCTCTTGAATTACACGCAGAAGTTTAGCTTGCATAGGGAGCGACATCTCAGCAATCTCATCAAGAAATAGTGTGCCTCCATTGGCTTGCTCAAATTTTCCAATGCGTCTTCTGTCAGCACCTGTAAAAGCTCCCTTTTCATGGCCAAACATTTCACTCTCAATAAGGTCTTCAGGTATTGCTGACACATTTATGACAACAAAAGGCATTTTTGCCTTGGCGGAATTATAATGGATGGCTTTGGCGACAACTTCTTTACCGGTTCCTGTTTCTCCGGTGATGGATACAGTGATATTCGTTTTAACAGCCTTTTCCATAATACGAAATATGCGCTTCATCTCTTTGCTGTTGCCTATAATTCCTTTGGTAAAAGTATATTTCTTGCCTACCTCTTTACGTAAAGTTTCTACTTCTCGTTTTAAATTAATATGCTCACGAATATTCTTTACGGTATTCCATAACCTGCTTTTTGTTTCTTCATCTTTTACAATATAATCGTATGCCCCTTCTTTTAGTAGGCTTACAGCTGTATTTATATCATTTTGTCCGGAAATAATAATTACAGGAAGTTCCTTATTGAATTCCATAATTTTATTTAAGGTTTCCAAGCCGGAGAGGTCAGGTAAGCTGTAATCTAAAGTGATTAAATCAGGATTCTTATATAAATTGTTTATGCATTCTTTCCCTGATTCAAAAGTTTCTATATCATAATCAGGATTTTGAGATAAATGATAACTGAGTACTCGAGCATAGATTGGGTCGTCTTCAACAACAAATATTTTATAGGAATTCATAAGCGAATAGATAAGGTTGAGCAAAGGTTTAATAAGCCTTACAAAAGTAATTAAAATATGCGCACTTTCCAAATTTTAGAAATAATGTTTTTTTCTGGGAAAATTTGAGGGTAGGTGAAAAGTCATAATAGTCGATAAATGAGCTATATATGTATTTTGGCATAGAATTTATTAAGTGTTATTCTTAATATTTATGTCGGATATTTATGGACTCTATTATTTTTATCGTTGATGATGATGCAATGTTTGCAGAATTAATGAAACGCAAGTTGATTTTACGCGGATTTAAGCAAGTATATACCTACCATTCAGGAGTTGAATTTTTGAACGAAATCAACCTTAAACCTGATTTGATTTTCTTGGATTATAATCTGGGAGATCTGACAGGGATAGAAGTATTGCTTCGGGTGAAAAAGAATTCTCCGCATACTGAAGTAATTATGGTATCGGCTCAAGATAAAGAGAATATTATTCTTGAGGCTAAAAAATTGGGCATATTATCTTATGTTTCTAAAGGACATGATAATATGAATAAAGAAATTGAAAAAGCAATTGTTGATTTTCAATCTACAATACTCAATTAAGGTATCAATCGGCAGCAGAGGTTTTCTTTCTCTGATTAATTTATTTCTTATATTTTATCAATTTTAGTGTTTCTCCATCAAAATAGGCATAATGTGGATTTTTTACCCATTCTCCTAAATTAATATAGCGAGATTTATTACCTAAATTGTAATCAATGGCAATATGTCGATGCCCAAAAATAAAATAATCATAATGTTCTTTTGTAAGTAGTTTTTTGCAATATCGGACCAAAAATTCAGCTTCAATATCAGCGCTTTCTTCTTCAAAATTTCCGTTAGCTGCTCGGCTTCGGCTAGATAGTTTGTTGGCTAATCCTAAAGCAAAATTAGGATGTAAACGGGCAAACATCCATTGGTTTAATTTGCCGGCAAAAATTCGTTTAATAAATTTATAACTCTTATCTCCGGGGCCTAATCCATCACCATGACCAAGATAAAACCGTTTATTGTTAAAGAGAAATGATTGGGGATGTCGGTATATTATTGCTCCTATCTCTTTCTCAAAATAATCAAAGATCCACATATCGTGATTTCCAGCAAAATAATGGAGTTTAATACCGGCATCACTCATACGAGCTAACTGGCCTAACAGACGTACGTACCCACGGGGAATCACCTGCTTATATTCAAACCACATATCGAATAAATCGCCGAGGATAAATAGGTCACTAGCCTTATCTTCAATGCTTTGTAAAAAACTAACAAGTCTTTTTTCTCGTGCTAAGCTGTCTTCGTAGGTGGGTACTCCCAAGTGAACATCGGAGATAAAATAGAGGTGATTGTTTGTCTTCATATTGGTTACAAATGTAGTTCTTTTAATGCTTTAAATGGATTAAGTAAATTCAATCGCATGGTAAATCTAATCGTATTAACATAAGAAATGTTATTTAACGCGAGATAGTTCTTCGTTTTTGCATCAAGTAATACGGGGAAATAGATTTCTAAATCTTTGTTGATAATTGACAAAATTACTCCGCCTTCGTAGAGTGGACTTTTGGAATCCTGAACTTGTAGTGATGTTGGGTTGACAGAAACTCCGGCGTTAAAATATATTTTGATAAAATTAGTAAAGGGTAAGCTGGAACGTAGATTTATCGAACCTAGAAACCCCCAGCTACGGCCAAGAGCTGAAGGGATGTAAAATCCACCGTCACGTTGTACCATTTGATTTCCCAATAGGCCATTACGCGCTGACCGGCCTAGGAAAATATAATCGTATAGGTAGTCTTCGCTGCCGGACCATGAGCTCATTTTATAGGAATAGTCCACCTGTGGATTTTTAGGATACTTAAGCATATAGCCGCCAAAGAAACCAATTTCCAAGTATTTTTTTGGCGCAAAATAATTGACACTTACCTCCGTGCGGAAGTCCATTTTTACTATTTCTTTGTTGAATTCTAAATTATAGCGAAATTTATAGGGCGTTATTATACGTTTGTTTTCGTGGGTGTAATTAAAATTATAAACTGTATAATATTGTGTTGCTTGTTTTATTGTGTAATTTGATAATGAAGGTTGATATTCGTAGTGGTCAAATTGTTTATCTATTATTACTACGCGAAATTGCATCTGATTTTTGATGCTTGTATTCCCATCAGGATTTTTAAAATAGAGCTTTATACCGGGAACTATTCGTTGAAATGAATTCTCGAAATGACCAATGTCGTAGTGGTATCTCTTTGCAGATATTCCAAGACTTATTCTTCGTATTCCTCCGGAGGTATAAAAGTTGTGCCTAATAGCAGCAGATCCATTCCAGTCTTTGGTACGTGTGGAATATAGCGGCATAAGTTCATATTCCCATTTCTTTTCAAAAATAGAATGGTTGTACAGAAGAACACCAAACATAAATTTATTATATAAGTTCCAGCCCATTACCGGAGTATAGTAAACTATTGATTGTTCTTCCTTGGGAATACTGCTGATAAACTTAAATTTTAGGATTTTCCGCTTTTTAAAGATTTTCTTGGGGTAATAATAGTTATTGCCCTGATCATAATCGAGCAGATAGGGAGCTTCGTTAATTCCAATTCGGGAATAATCTTTAGCTTTTAAGGTGATGGTTTTTGTGCCTGAGAATCCATCTATCCATTGTGTAGAATTAATCTTTCCTATGCTGTTACGTGTTTTGATGAATACGGGGCTGTTATTATTCCCTTTGTTTTTTATTTTCAGACTTATACAGCCCTCCTTTTCTTTGGCTTTGCAAATTTTATAATTGGTGCGTTCTTTACTTACCAATAAACCATCAAAGAACCAAGATAGATTTTTTTTGCTCTTTGCTTCAAAATAGCTTTTAATATCCTCAGGTTGAGGATGTTTGTATTTCCATTTTTGATAAAATCCATGCATAATAGTATCGAAATTTTCTTTACCAAGGTAAGATTGTAGATACTTAAACAATAGGGGTACTTTCTCGTAAATAATGATGCCGTAATTGGCAGTAGTATATTTTGACGATGTCAGGTTGCATGCTTGATCCAAATTATAGGAAGCCATAAAACGATTTGTATAATACATCTCATCAAGATCGGTAAGTTTGTCGAGTCCTAAAATACTTATGTTTTTGTGAAAATATTTTTGTGATAGGTTTAAATGTGGATAATAGTGATTCATATATTCGGTTTGATAAAAAGTATTAATACCTTCATCCATCCAAGGATAATCTCGCTCATTGAAACCCAATAGGCCATAAAACCAATTATGGCCAACTTCATGCAATATAACTTCTTCTAAATCTGTACTTGATTCGGCTTGTCCGATGATTGTTATATTGGGGTATTCCATGCCTGCACCGGCACTTAAAGTGCCTTGCACTGCTGTTACCCAATGGTAGGGGTAATTTCCTACTCTCTGAGAGTAGTATGATGTTGCACTATCAATATAGTCGATACTTTTGGTCCACAAAAAAGCATCTTCATTGGTAAACATACTTTGGGTTCGTACGCTATGCCCATTTGCTAAGCTTAGCTTTCCTCTCAAAACATAATAGCGTTTATCGGCAAACCAAGCAAAGTCATGTACTTTCTCTTGATGAAAATGAAGGGTTTTGCTCTTGATAGAGGAAGGAGGGAAGGATAAATCTTCTGGGAATTTCTTGATTTTGGCAGTAGCGGCAGCAATGGAATCAAGCCAATGGTTTTCTTTCTCGCCATCAATTAAATCGCCTGTTGCCCATATTCGGTAGTTTTGTGGAAGACTAATATAAACATCATAATTTCCATATTCCGAATAAAATTCACCCTGATTAAGATAAGGCATTGTATGCCATCCTTTTGCATCATATACAGCTGGCTTAGGATACCATTGGGTTATCTGGTAGGATTGTCCACTATGGCCTAAACGCGAAAACTCTGCTGAGGGAATCTTTACTCTGAAAGGGGTACTTATTTCAATGGAATCACCACTCTTTAAGCCTTGGGGAAGTATAATTTTTGCAATATCATGATTTTTTGGGTCAAAAGACCAATTTAATTTTTGCTTATTGCAACGGAAATCGAGATTAGTAATATTGCCCAGTTTATCTTCAGTGGCATAATATAAGTCAGCGTTTCCTCTTTTTAACAAATCATTGCTAAGTGCCGTGCCATCACCAGAATAGGCATTGGGCCATAGGTGCATGTAAATGAAATTCAGTGTGTTGGGAGAGTTGTTGTAATAGATGATTTTAATATGGGCTTGCAATGTATTGCTACTGTCAATTAACTTTACATTGATATGATAGTTTACTTTTTGCTGCCAATAGTTTGATTCTTGAGCTTGTAAAGGAAGCCTCATTGTATTTATCAGGAGTATAATAATGGACAACTTAAAAAGGGTGAAATAATTCATCGTTTATTGATTATAGTTTCTATGGTTTTAATATCTGGATTCTTTGCTAAGATAGTAAAATTTTTATCTAGTAAATAAAGTCGAGGGAATACTTCTTCGGGGTCTATTTGTGGAATTTGCGGTGGTTCAATAATAAGATTTATCCATTTAAATCGTTCCATTCTACAGTAGTTTGCCCAACTGAGTTTATCTTTCTCAGCAGAGATAGCAATAACTTCAAATGTGGCTCTATTGTATTTTTTATATAATGCTGTAAGTTGTGGGTTGATATCCCAAAATTTTTTGTCTTGAGCACGCCATAGATAGATTAGTTTGTAGTTGGCATGGCAGTCTTTTAAGCAATATATGGAATCGGCTAAGCTATAAAAACAGAGGTTAGGAAAATGATTTCCCACGCTCAGTAATTCCTCCCTTTTGCTAATGGTAGATTTAATAATTTCTTGTTTTTGTACTTGGGCTTCTAGGGCTTTAACGTGTGTATTAGTCGGATATAGAGCTTTTAATGAGTCGGCAACTTCTTTAAATATATTCAAATCATATTTTATGTTTAAAATATGGGCATTGCCAAAGTTACTGTAGAGGCCCATTATTGAAGTGAGTGAACTTGGGTGTTTTTTTATCTGATGCTTTAAATCTCGGTATAATTGCAGTTGATTGTGGCGTAATAAACTATCGGTTTCATTGCGCAAAACTCTTCGTTGTTGATTGCTAAGCTTTGAATAGGTGCTGTAGATGCTGTCAAACTGGTAGATATGTCGGTTGATCTGATTGTTGATGTCTTTCATCCATTGCGAATCCGGTGAGGCTGATAGGGTATATTTGAGTGGCTTACCAAGGCTATTAATGTGGACTTTAACGGATTGGTCTTTAAATAGTATTAAGCTTATGGCTTGTTTTGGACTAAATCTAACAACATAAATATCAGGAGATTGTATAGCTTTAGTTTTTAGGGAGAAATACCTGGCGTTGTTAACAAAAGCCGAATCTATGGTGTAAGTTCTATTGGGGCTTATACGTTGCAAATATACCCACGAATTATAGTTAGTGTCGAGTTGAACCTTAATGGTGATATCGGCTGAGGAACGATGCTTTTTTGAAGAACAAGAAAACATAAAAGTGCTTAAAACAATATATAGTGAGAAAATAATCACCTTATTTTTTGTGAAAAATAGCTGCATAAATATGTATTATTATTACTGTATTATTGAATAAGTGCAAAGGTAAGATATTATTTTCT
>WGCS01000059.1 GCA_015493685.1 Bacteroidales bacterium | reverse complement strand
AATTGAAACAGCCTACGAAACCTCCTTTTCTAATTCTAAGCAAATATTGAGATAGGCATAAAATAAGAAAGAGGCTGACCCAAAAGGTCAGCCTCTTTCTTTCATAATATTTTATGGTAAAATTTTACTAAGCTAAACCGGTAAATCCCATAAAAGCAAGAGCCAAAATACCGGCAGTAATAAGAGCCGAAGGTATTCCTTGCATTCCTTTAGGAACCTCCATACGATCGAGGTGTTCTCTAATGCCTGAAAATAGTACCATTGCTAAACCAAAACCAATGGAAGTAGCCATTGCAAAAACAACGCCTTCCATTAAATTAAAATCCTTTTGGATAGTAAGAATAGCTACACCAAGAACAGCACAATTAGTTGTTATTAAAGGTAAAAATATTCCCAAAGCCTGATACAAAGAAGGAGAAACTTTCTTCAGTATAATCTCAACCATCTGTACCAAAGCAGCGATAACTAGGATAAAGGTAATAGTTTGTAAAAATTCAATATTAAAGGGAACCAATATATAATACTGCAACAACCAAGTAACCATGGTAGCTATAGTAATTACGAACATAACGGCACCACTCATTCCAATGGAAGTGGAAACTTTTCCGGAAACGCCCAAGAAAGGACATACTCCTAAAAACTGTGACAGTATAATATTATTAACAAATATTGCTGCTATTATAATTATAATATATTCCATAAAGCCTTATATATTAATTGTTTATTTTTCTAACTAAAGCTATTAAATAGCCTAAAACGATAAATGCACCCGGTGCCAGCACAAATACTAACATAGTAATTGGGCTACCCTTTACATCAGTAGGATAAATATGAAGAGGCAAACCAAATATTGCTCCGGCACCAAGAATCTCACGTACACTACCAAGAACTGTCAGTGCAAAAGCAAAACCTAGACCCATGCCTAAACCATCCAATAATGAAGCCCAAGGGGTATTTTTAGAGGCAAAGGCCTCTGCTCTACCAAGAACAATGCAGTTTACTACAATCAAAGGTATAAATAGCCCTAACTGCTCATGCAATGCAGGAAGATAACCTTGCATTAATAAATCCACGATGGTTACAAAAGAAGCAATAATAACGATAAAGGCGGGAATACGTACTTTATCAGGAATAAAATCTTTTACCAAAGAGATTACAAGGTTAGATAGCATCAATACAAATGCTGTTGCCAATCCCATCCCCATACCATTAATGGCCGAGGTAGAAGTACCCAATGTAGGGCACATACCTAATAATAAAACGAAGACCGGATTCTCTTTAAGGAATCCTTTGGTCAAATTCTTTAATTGCTCATTCATTATTTAAGTCCCTTATATGATTTTAATGTTTTATAAGCACGTAGAGTAGCATCACAGAATGCTCTTGAACTAATTGTTGCTGCAGTAATAGCATCAACATCGCCTCCATCCTTTGTAACCTTCAACTTCCATGTAGCAGGATTTTTGCCACTAAATTGATCACTCCAATTACTTTTCGATTTAGCCATTTTAGATCCCAAACCGGGAGTTTCTTTAGCTTCTAAGACAGCCGTATTGATAATAGTACCATTAGGTTTAAAACCTACCATTAAAGTAATTCTACCCCCAAAACCCTTATCAGTATATGTATCAATGGCAATTCCTACCAATGAATCATGATTGTAAGCTTTATAAAACGTTAAAGAGTCCTTGCCTGTAGGAGGCATTACTTTCACCATTTTTAATGAATCAAATGCAGGCACCACATTACCGATGGCTTTCTCCAATTTCTTTTTCTTTGCCGCTGCAATAACATCATAGGTTTGAGTATAAACAACACCCAATGCCAAGCCTGCAACAATAACAACTATCAACAGTCTGATGACCATATTTGCAAAAGTAGATTCTGGTTTTTTACCCATGGCTTACCTCCTCTCCAAAACGTTTTGGTTTAATTAAATTATTAAGATGAGGAACTACCGCATTCATAATAAGAATAGCGAAAGAAACTCCTTCGGGATAAGCTCCCCAATAGCGAATTATCAACGTTAAAAGCCCAACACCGGTTCCGAATATTAGCTGTCCTTTACCCGTCATAGGTGAAGTAACCATATCCGTTGCCATAAAGAAGACTCCAAGCATTATCCCTCCAGTAAATATTTCAAATAATGGATTGGGATATTGATTGGGATTAACCAACCACATAATACTGGCAAATATAATTACCGTCCCCAAGAAACTAGTTGGTATTTGCCATGAGATAATCTTACGCCAAAGCATATACAGCCCACCAATAATAAGGAATAAAGCTGATACTTCACCTAAAGAACCTCCCGTATGCCCTAAAAATAGTTGTGTAAAATCTGGAACTTTAGACATTACATCTGCCATGGTATCGCCATTCTTCAACCCTTCTTTAACAATTCCCAATGGAGTAGCGCCGGTTACGGCATCTAAAGTCATAGGAAATATTTTGTTAACAGTAGGCCAAGTGGTCATTTGCACAGGAAATGATATTAACAAAAATACCCTTCCTACCAAAGCAGGGTTAAATGGATTTTTTCCCAAACCACCAAAAGACATTTTGGCAACTCCAATGGCTATTAATGCACCTATAACAATAATCCATGTAGGCAAGTCAGAGGGCACATTAAATGCAAGAAGCATCCCTGTTATTACGGCAGAGCCATCACTCAATTGGGATGGTTGCTTCAAAATAAATTTAGTAATCAAATACTCGAAAAGCACGGTGGAAGCCACAGCAACTAATGTTACCTTAATGGCTCCGAGGCCAAAGTAATAGAAAGAAGCCAACATTGCCGGCAACATAGCTATCACCACTCCCCACATAAGCTTTTTAACGCTTAAGCCACCATGTATGTGTGGTGACCCTGATACGGTTAGTAATCCCATTGTATATTATTTAATTATTTCTTACTTCTATTTCTAATCATAAATCCAACATTGGCTTTTCCTAAACGGATATTATCCAATAATGGTCGCCCTGACGGACAAGTATAAACACATGAACCACATTCTATACAATCCATAATACGCTCTTCCTCACAACTTTCGTTCTGACCTTGACGAGCAATAATTGAAAGTAAATGAGGTTCAAGACCCATAGGACAAACGGTAGTACACTTACCACAACGAATACAGTTGAGTACGGGAACACGTTTTGACTTTTCTTTTTCAACAAGCAGAACTCCGGAAGTTCCTTTTGTCACAGGGACATCAGTGGTTATCAACGACTTACCCATCATTGGGCCTCCATTGATGATTTTGCCTGTATTTTCCAGATCACAATTAGTAGCCGCTATCAATTCCTTGATGGAAGTTCCTATTCTCACTTTTAAATTAGACGGCTTACCTACAGTCTTTCCCGTTACGGTAACAATGCGCTCCACTAAAGGCTTATTCTTTTGTACTGCTTCGTAAATGGCATAAGCTGTCCCCACATTATTTACTACACACCCAACCTCTAAAGGAAGTTTACCTGAAGGAACCTGCCGATTTAAAACAGCATCTATCAATTGTTTTTCACCACCTTGTGGATATTGAACTTTCAGGGGTACAATTTTAATACCGCTATAATTTGCTGCTATAGAGCTTAAATTATCAATGGCATCTTTTTTATTATTTTCAATACCTATAATTGCATTACTGATTTTAAGAGCCTTCATCATAATGGTGATTCCAATCATCAGCTCCTCCCCTTTCTCCAACATCAAACGATGATCTGAGGTAAGATAAGGCTCACATTCTACACCATTAATGATTAAATATTCCGGCGTTTTACCCTCAGGAATCATGTATTTAACATGGGTAGGAAAAGTAGCCCCTCCCATACCAACAATACCTTTACTGTGAATTCTATCCACTATTTCTTTTGGTCCAAGAGTAATCTCTCTGATAATGTCGGCGGAGGTATCTATACCTTCAGCCCATTCATCACCTTCTACATCAATCACCACAGACTCCTTACGAAAACCTGTAGAATCAAGTCGTGGTTCGATTTTTACCACTTTACCGGAAACCGGTGAATGGATGTCAGCAGAAATAAATGCTTCACCTTTGGCAAGTAGTTGACCTACTTTAACCATTTCACCACGCTTCACTTGCACCTTTGCCGGAACACCTAAATGCTGAGACAAAGGGACGACTGCTTGTTTTGGCAATGGAAACACCTCAATAGCTGCCTTTGCCGACATCTTATTTTCGGGAGGATGTATTCCGCCAATTTTGAAAGTTAATAATCCCATTTCGATTATATTAATTCTATAG
>WGCS01000058.1 GCA_015493685.1 Bacteroidales bacterium | reverse complement strand
GAGTAAATATATTGATATTGTAAAAACAATGTTAGTAGAGTATGGGCCAAAAGTAATAGGCGCTATTGTAGTATTAATTATTGGACTTTATATTATTAAGTCAATTACTAAATCTACAAAGAAAATAATGACCAAAAGGAATATGGATGTTTCTCTAATTCCTTTTTTAACTAGTCTAGTAAGTATTTTACTAAAGTTATTATTGGTTATCAGCGTAATGAGTATGCTGGGAATAGCCATGACATCCTTTATTGCAATATTAGGAGCCGCAGGTTTGGCCATTGGTATGGCATTATCAGGCACATTACAAAATTTTGCTGGAGGAGTAATGATATTAATATTTAAGCCTTTCAAAGTAGGCGATTTTATTGATGCACAGGGATATCAAGGAGTGGTTAAAGAAATACAAATTTTCAACACCATACTTACCACCGTTGACAACAAACAAATTATTATTCCCAACGGCGGGCTATCAACCTCTTCTATGACCAATTATTCTGCTGAAGCCACACGCCGTGTTGATTTCACTTTTGGCATTGGTTATAGCGATGATATTGATAAAGCCCGTGAACTTATTTTAGCCGAAGTAGCTAAATTACCTGAGGTATTAAAAGACCCCGCCCCTTTTGTAGCCATAAGCGAATTGGCCGATAGTTCGGTAAACTTCACTACTCGTCTTTGGGTAAATGCAGCAGACTATTGGACTGTATTCTTTGCCATGAATGAGAATGTAAAAAAATCGTTTGATGCAAACAACATCAGTATTCCTTTCCCACAAACCGACGTTCATCTATTCCAAGAGAAATAATATTATATCAATTTAACAACAATACACTATGAGAAAAATTTTAGTACTAGCATTCCTTTTTACATTAAGCTTAAGTCATGCCCAAACAGACACTTCATATTGGAGTAATGGAGGCACTTTTGGGATTAACGGAAGCCAAACCAGTTTTGTAAATTGGGCTACCGGTGGAGACAATCAAATTGCCATTGTTGGTTCTGTAAATTTATTTGCCAATTATCTAAAGGGAAATAAATCATGGGCCAACACCTTTATCGGAAACTTAGGCTATTCGCGTCAAGGGAAACAAAGCTATCGTAAAGGAGATGATAAAATTGAATTTAATACTAATTATGGTATTAAAGCTGCTAAACATTGGTATTATTCGGCATTACTTAATTTTAAGTCCCAGTTTGCCAAGGGCTATAATTACACCAGCGACACAAGCAAAACTTTCACCTCGGAATTTTTAGCTCCTGCATATGTTAAAGTTGGTTTAGGTATGAACTACAAACCCAATGCTAATTTTAATGTCTTTTTATCACCAGCAACCATGAAGTACACCTATGTAGGCAATCAAGAACTTGCTGATGAGGGTCAATTTGGACTCACTGCAGCAGTGAGAGATACCGCCGGCAACATCATTAGTCATGCTAAGAAGACCAGAACTGAAATTGGATTTTTAGCTAGGATGTCATACAACAAAGACATTATGAAGAATGTAAATTTTGCCACCACTTTATCGCTCTATTCCAATTACCTCAAGAACCCACAAAATATTGATGTTGATTGGCAATATTTATTTACTTTTAAAGTAAATAAATATCTTAACGCACAGTTTAAGGGTCAACTAATTTATGATGACGATGTAAAAATAGATATTGATAAAAATAATGATGGAATAGTCGATTATAAGGCTCCTCGAACTCAATTCACAGAAGCTTTTTCTCTTGGATTAGTCTATAAATTATAAGATATACTTTATATTAAACATTAAGCTGCTTGAGAATTCAAGCAGCTTTTTTTTTACAATGAACAGTTTTACAAAAAAATAACAATTGCTCTTTTGAATTATTAAAAAAAATTTGTATCCTTGTGTTTAGATATTAACAATACTAATTACTATGGGAAACAGACGCAAAACACTTTACTTACTCCGCCATGGCAAATCAGCTTGGGATCATATCGAAACAGAAGACATTCAAAGGAAATTACTCCCAAAAGGAATAGAGAGGACACAACGTATTGCCCACTATATGAGTGATATCAATGTAAAAATTGACGCTATCATTTCCAGTCCGGCTCAAAGGGCAATTCAAACGGCCACTATTATTGAAAAAGCCTTACATCTCCCCGAAATAATCATAGAAGGTCGATTATATCCTTGCACCAGCAATGCTATTTTCGACACCATTATTGAACTTGATAATACAATAGATAACATACTCATTGTGGCTCATAATCCCGGAATTACTTATTTTGCACAGGAATATATCGACGCTAACATTGACCAATTACATACCTCCGGGCTAGTTAGCTGTAGCTTTGATTGCCAAAGTTGGGCTGAATTTTCTCTGGCAAATAAAAAACTAAACTTCGTTGTTTCTCCAAAAAAACTATCTTAATGCAATTCGAAAACAGAGAAATAAGTTGGATTCAGTTTAATGGACGTGTGCTTCAGGAAGCTGTTGACAATAGCAATCCTCTCATTGAGCAAATCAAATTTCTAGGAATATTCTCCAATAACAGGGATGAATTTTTCAGGGTACGAATAGCCACTTTAAGACGGCTGATTAAGCTGGCGCCAAAAAACAGTGCCGCTTCAGAAGCACTCAAGCAGCAACTTAATCAAATCATCAGTGTTGTTGAAACCCAGGAAAAGGCCTATACCGCAGCTTTTATTCACATCTTGAAAGAGCTAAAAAAAGAGAACATCTACCTTGTTAACGAACTGCAACTCAACGAAAAACAAGGAGAATACGTACGCCAATATTTCAAGGAAAAGGTACGCCCGTTACTATTCCCAATAATTCTCGATTATTTTCAAACAGCACAAGTATTACAGGATAGTGCCATCTATTTGGCTGTGAATATCTCCGACTCCAAAGGCAAAAAGAAAGAGCGACATTTACTCATTGAGGTTCCCTCCGAGCTACCCCGTTTTCTCACTTTTGATTGCATTGATGGCAATAGCTATTTTATGTTTTTAGAAGATGTAATTCGGTATAATTTGGACAGTCTTTTTGCTATTTGGAACTACGATAACATCAGTGCCTATATCATTAAATTTACACGAGATGCAGAACTTGATATCGACAATGATGTATCAAAAAGTTTTCTTGAGATAATGAAAGAAAGCGTCAAAAAACGAACCAAGGGAATTCCGGTACGCTTTGTTTACGACAATCACATCCCTGATTTGTTACTTCATAAAATTATTACAAGACTAAATATAACTACAAAAAATTACCAATTAAGAGGAGGAGGACGATATCATAATTTCAAAGATTTAATGAGTTTTCCAAATTTAAAAAATGAGCTCACTTTTAAGGCTCAGCCCCCCCTTAAACACCCGGCAATTATAGAAAATAAAAGTATCTTTTCTCAACTCCGTAAAAAAGATATCCTATTGCATTTCCCCTATCATTCATTCGATCATATTATCGACTTTCTGCGCGAAGCATCCATCGACCCCAAAGTTCGTAGCATTAAAATGACTTTCTACAGAGCAGCTAAACATTCATTGGCCATGAATGCACTTATCAATGCAGCAAGAAATGGGAAACATGTAACCGTCTTTATGGAGCTTCAGGCACGTTTCGACGAACAAGCCAATATCAAATGGACTCAGAAACTTCAAAGTGAAGGAGTAAAAGTGCTGCCTACTATTCCGGGGATGAAAGTCCACGCTAAATTAATTTTAATTCGCCGGCTAGAAACGGGGAAAAATAGATTATATAGTAATATCAGCACCGGAAATTTCAATGAATCGACAGCAACAATATATAGCGACACTAGTTTATTAACGGCAAACCAAGATTTAGGAAATGATATTCATAGTATCTTTGAGCTAATAGAATCGAGGTATCTTCCTCCCCATTTTAAATTAGCCCATATCAGTCCTTTCCATATCAGAGACTTTTTTAAAAGTAAAATAGACCGCGAAATTACCAATAAAGAAGCAGGCAAGGAAGCATGGATTATTATGAAATTTAATAGTTTATCCGATAAAACCATTGCCAATCTTATTCTATCCACAAATAAAGTACAACTTCCTGTTGACCTTATTGTAAGAGGGATAAATGTTCTTCCCACCGGCGTCCCCCTGGAAAGCGAAAACATTAATGCATTCAGTATTGTTGGCAGATATTTAGAGCATAGCAGAATATTTATTTTTGCCAATAATGGCAATCCTGAGGTCTATATCAGTTCTGCTGACCTAATGGCCCGGAATCTAGATCATCGTTTTGAAATTATTTGTCCCATAATCGATCCTGATTTAAAAGCTGAAATTATTGAACTCGTAAAACTTCAGCAAAAAGATACTGAGAAATACCGCTCTTTAAATTATGGCGAAATGAATCAGTACACCCGACGAAATACAAACCTTCCTAAAATAAATTCACAGGAAGAAATTTACAAACTTCTGAAGCTTAAAATACTAAATCATAGAAATAGCTAATAATTATACTTAACTCCAATAAAATTTATTAGAAGCTATACTTTATCTTGCAATATACCATTGAGTTGTTATAATACTGCCCAAACATACCTTCTTTATCTCCCACAAAAATATTTGATCCCAGCAATATTGAAAAACCATCCTCGTAATCATAAGTTATCTTAGGGCGTATTAAAGCATCCCCTTTATTTAAGCCAATATAAGAAAAGAGCTGCAGATGAAGAGTCTCACGCATCATATCATAGCGAAGTAAAAAAGTAGCCATATTCTGCGCCTCATCATCAATCAACTGGCTATCGTAGTCCAATATATATTTCTGAATAAACTGCGTACTCATTTTCACTTCTCCAACACTAAAATCTAATCCAATAACATAATTAAGATAATCCTTTTGCACTATGGCATCTATGGCTTTTGGATCCTTAGTTTGAAAGTACTTACCATGATAATACGCAGCTTCACCTCTAAATATCAAGCCTTTAATCTCAGTGCTAAATGAACCTCCACCAACCGCCAAGCGGTGATGTTGCGGAGTAATAATAAGGCTTTTCAGATAAGGTTTAGGAGGCATAGTAGAGGTATCACGCCCAAAGATTTTTTGTACATGCATTGTTGGATTATCATCCCAAGTATATCCAGCCATAACAGAGAAATCAACATTAGAAGTAATGGTCGAATATTTCAAAAAGGCCTCGCTATTTTCCAAGGAAGGGGTAACTTTATCCTTACTCCAATCAAATTTCGCAGGCGCAGGGAAATCAGGTTGTACATACCAAATAGAATTTGAAGCAGGCCTAATGGTCGGGGTAAATTGGGGAATCCAAATAGCTTCAATGGTTCCATTTCCAATATAATAATCCAATTTAGCAGAAATTACACCTGTCCTTATTTCATCAAAATCAGCCAATAGAAACTCGCTAAGATTAAGAGGAGACACTATATCAGTAATAAAAACGCCATCGGCTTTTCCCCATACCACTTGTTGTTTTCCAAGACGCAAATCAAAATTCTTGAAATACATATCCATATAAATCTCACGCATTCTTAGATCTAAACTATCTGAGTTGTACATATATAACATTGGATTTGCCTTAAAGGCTACCTTATTCCCTTTTTTTTCAAAGTTCAAATTTAATGTTTGCTGTACAATACCAAAATTTCCATTATCTACCAATACACCTTCGTAGGTTCTGGCAAAACCTGAAACTTCAACTCCCTGTGCTTGAATGTATCCACTTCCCCACAGTAGAAGTATAATAATAAATACCGTTAATTTAGTTTTCATTGTTCAATATATTTTATTGTTAAAATCTTAGTTTTTCAGTCATTATACCAAACCGAATAATGAATAATTGATGTTCGAAATAGATATTGTAATAATCTAAACCTTTATATAATTGAGCGAATAATCCAATATCTTCCAAAAACTTTGGATGATAAAAGAACGTAAGCTTAGCATTTAGTCGATTCAATGACCATGCGTCCCAATTGTTTAAGGTTCCAAACATCCATGTTAACTCCCCTTTAAGAGAAATACTTGCTTTCTTTTTATCCACTTTAGTGTGCGGAAGTTTGAAAAAAGAAATCACATTATTCCAACGGTACCTTCCATATATTCCATCTAATTCCTTTATGCTTAAGCTTTTAGGATGTACCTCGAAAGAAGAAGAGAAATACTGCACCGCATTGTAACGCTTATTGAAGCGAGTACGAATAAGACCAATTTCAAAATAATTGGTAGCAAAGCTCCCATTCTTTGTGTTTATTGCGCCATCCTTCAAATAAAATGGTCCATCTTGTCCATTCGAATGATGCGCAATTTTTCCAAATAGGCTTGAATTTTTCACCTTCAACTTTGAATTTAAGGAATAAAAAACCGTTATTTGCGGGATATAACTTGGTGTACGTACAGGAAAAGATTCCTCTTGGTACATCCTAATAATTATTTGAGGTGTTAACACTCCCATTAATCGAGATTTCTTATTCACTCTAATATTAAAATTCGGAATCAAATTTGCCTCAAACCAAAGCGATTCAATATTGCCAATATCGGTAGGAAAAGTAATATAACTATTTCCACTATTCTCCTGCGCAATATTGGCCATTTGAAAACCATTCATACTCACCTCCGACTCTTGTGCGCTTAGAGAAGCCGACAGAAATAGAAAACTTAATATGTAACCTATTAGTTTCATTATTCAGCAGTTAAGTATAAATAATTAAATTTTGGGAGGTTTATTGGGACTATTAATGCTAAAGTCCACGCATCATCATGCGCTCCGTAAACATAGAGGCATTCACTCCACTATTGATTTTCACATCGGATAGTGATATATCAGTTGAGTGATTGCGCTGTACATTCTTCATAAGAGAATGTTCAATAACCCAGATGCCGGAAATATTAGCTACTTTCTTTATTTCCAATATTTTCAGCAGTTCACCGTCTTCGTCATAGAATTCTTTTTTTACTCCAACAAAACTATCTTTTCGAATCCATGTAATTGTTTTACTATACATATAATCTTTGTCTTTTGAAACGCTCTCTACCACATAACAAGGATTTCCATTGAGGGTTTCTTCGCGCAATAATTTATGCACATCAGCATCTAATTTACGATCACCTAAATCATCATAGGTAAAATCAGAGCCCATAAAATAATCGCTTTTGCTATCGCTGGAGATTCTTTTTACTTTTTTTAATGCGGGTAAATAAATCCATTGATCATCGGCATTATCGTTATCGTAACTCCAATTCATAAAAGAAGTATTACGGACATCAGCAGGAGACATAAAAAACATAATCTTTTTCTCTACCTTTCCAAAATCCTTGGTAAATTGTTTAATTTTTCTAATGCGCGTTTGTCCACTGCTATTAGTCAATGTCATTGTCAATATAGAAGTTTGATCATTACCGGTAGGGCGATCATAGACTTTCTTTATAATTTCACGCCCTGTTAATTGGGCTTTTACACCGATTGCTGCAGTCAAAAATACTGCCATTACTATCAATCTTATTGTTACTGTTTTCATAATTCAAGTATTTATTTGTTACTAATTTTATTTATTATACTAGAAGGCAACAGCGCTTCTATCGACTCTATTTCTTCTTCTTAAAATACACATTACTCATATATAGCAATACCAACATAATGGTAAGAGTACCCACAAAACTGGTAAACATATTTAGCGAAACTAAAGCTCCCAACTCTCTATTTGGAGGAAAAACCGAAAACATCAAAACAAGGAAGCCTGCAATAACCACAATTGCATTAAAAATAATAGCTTTCCCTGAATGTGCCATAGTTTTTTGAGCAGCTACCATTTTATCATCAGTTGTTGCTGCATTATATCTATACTGCTCCAGGAAATGCACCGCATAATCAATCCCAATACCAATGGCAATACTTGATAATAAAGCCGTTGTGGTACTTAAAGGAATATTCATAAATCCCATTATTCCAAAACTAATCAATGCGGTAATAATAATAGGCACTGAACTTATTAAGCCAATGGTTATATTACGAAACATCAATGAAATAAGAATAATTATCAGTACCAATGACATTATCATACTCCTAATTTGTCCTTGTAAAATCAAATCAGTAAATACCAATCCTTTGTATCCACTACCGGCATAATTCATGGTAATACCCATTTTCTTAAATTGATTTTTATACGAATTGATAATTTTGAGTGTCGAATTAATGGCCTTGGAATCATCTTTCTTAAGTTGGAAAGTAACATTCATCTTTTCATAATCATAATCCACCACTTTATTTAGATTCTCCGGATCTCCTGACATTTCATAAAGTAACAAATATTGAGCAATCATATTTTTACTGTCAGGTATGCGGTTGTATTCCTCCTTATCGGCATTCATCACCTTATTCATCCTATCGATATAATCAGTTAAAGAAAATGTATTTCCCACAACCTGCAACTTACTATCCACATTCTTTTGCATCTTATCCACCAATTGCAATACTTTAGGATCTTTAAATTTATCTTTCTGTCCTTCAGCATCTAATATTAAATTTATAGTACTGGTCCCGCCAAAATGTTCATTGATAAACCGATCCGTTTTTACAATTTCACTATTCTTTTCAAACTTATCGAGAAAACTTGAATTTATCCAAATTTTCTGCATTCCTATAATAGAAAATACAATAATAATAACAGTCCCAATAATGGATACATATTTATGTTTTATCACCCAAGCAGCAAAATTATTAGCCAATTTGGAATGTGAATGGCCTTCTTTATCTTCCTCCTTATTAATTTTCTTTGCCTTGGGCAAACCAAAAATCATAATACCGGCAGGAAGAAATACCAAGGAAAATACCATTGCCATTAAAACACCAAAAGCAGTAAATAATCCAAAATATTTTACAGGATATACCTGTGAGGTAAGCAAGGAAATAAAGCCAACAGCAGTAGTCACCGATGTCATCACTACGGGCTTCCACAAAAACTTGAGCATATCCTTAGTAGCTTCTATACGTGATGCCGTTGGATTGTGATCCACATAGGTATGCAAATGACTATATAGGTGAATGCCATCCGCGACGCCAATAGCTATCAGCATTACCGGTATCATAGTTGAAACAGCATAAATAGGCACTCCTATGACTGCCATCAAACCAAAAGTCCACAGTGTAGAAATAAATACTACTCCTAAGGTAATTAATGTCCCCTTTAAACTTCGTAAGGTTAAAAACAACACAACAAATATGACTAGAATAACTATGGGTACCATCTTTTTCATATCTGCAGGTCCCAATAGCGCCATTTCACCCTCAACAATAGGTCGTCCGGCCACATATATTTTTATATTTTTCGTTTGTGAAGCCTTAGCTGTCTTTAAAATACGTCTATAAAAATCTTGTGTAAATACACCCTTATCTATTTGAGCAACGATAATGGCAACCGTTTCATCTTTGGAAACTAAGCGCCCATAAATCATTTCATTACTTTCGACCTTTGACTTTAGTTCTTGCAACTGCTCCTTGCTTTTTGGAACTCGTTTGAAAAATCTTTTTACATCCATACCATCCTCTGTACCAACAATATTATCGGCAGTATACAATGAGGTAACATCCTTTTTATCAATCTCCTTAAACTTCTCAAAACGCTTAGTTAGTTGCTTCAAAGTATCCAGTGTCTGAGTATTAAAAACACCCTCTTTATTCTCCAAAGCGATAATAATACCATCTTTGATATCGAACCACTTCTCCGCCTTATTACTATAGATAAATGCAGGGTGATCTTGGGGCATATACTTATCTAAATCCGTTTCCATCTTTGTATTATCCTTCATCTCAACCACAAAGTAGATGGTGATAAGTGTTATCACAAGCATTATCTGCCATGGATACTTCAATAATTTACTTAGTAACTTTTCCATATTTAATCGTTTATTGTTATTTCTATCTTACACTATACTAGTTAATATTAACTAACTTCTATTTTCTAAAAAAAGCCACACAAGGTGGGTTGTTTTCAATATCGTATTTACTATTTATCCACCTTTTAAAACTTGTTTTAACCCTTGAGTAAGTTGCCGACCTTCTTCTTTTAAATTTTGGTGTTGATCTTTTAAGTCCCACTGTTTTATCATAAAACGCAATGAACCCATCACCATATGAGCTAATATTTTATAATCAACATCTGTTCTTATTTCGGACATTTCCTGCCCCTTTTTGATGATATTTTCTACTGCCAACGCTTTCTGATTCATAATGGAAACAATCTTATTACGCAACACAATATCATTTTTGAAAATCTCTTCTGAAAATACCACAGAAATATGTGATGGCTCTTCAGAAAAAATATCTACTATTTTAGAAAACAAAAAATCTATCTTCTCAAAAGCTGATGCTTGCATTTCCACGATAGCTTCATTCATAAAAGAAGCCATTTCTTCAAAATTATTTAATATAGCTAATACTATAGCTGTCTTACTTTCAAAATGTCGATATATAGCAGGCTCAGAAATTCCAATTTCCTTGGCAATATTTTTTATTGTTAACCCCTGAATTCCCTTTTCGGAAATAATATTAATGGCCGTATCCACTATTTGTATTTGACGTTCTGTTTGCATAATTAATTTCTATTGGGCTGCAAAGATAGTTAATATTCACTAACCTATCTGCATTTAACATATTTTAACAATTATACACTCATATCATTTTAACTAGATTACTCTCCCCAACTAAAGGAATCGGTTTGAATACCAATGATTTGCAATACTCTAAGAACTACGGTATCCACTAATTCCTCCACACTTTTAGGCCGACTATAAAAGGAAGGAGTTGCGGGTACAATAAGGCCACCGGCCTCGGTAATCTGTGTCATATTACGCAAATGAATCAAACTGTAGGGACTCTCACGAGCAACTACAATAAGTTGCTTTCGCTCTTTAAGCATCACATCAGCAGCTCTGCTAATAAGATTATTGGATATACCATGGGCTATACGGCCAATTGTTCCCATGGAGGCCGGAATAATAATTAAACTATCGTAGCCGGCAGATCCACTGGCAAAAGGTGCGTTAAAATCCATATTACCAAACACGCTATAAGCTAGAGAAGTGTACTCTTTATTTTCAAGTTCATATTCCCATACCTGCTTAGCATTTTCCGACATCACCACATCAATATGTTGAAGCTGAGATTGATATTTTTCGAGGTACAAAAAAAATCTTTGAGCATAAATAGCACCACTCGCTCCCGTTAAGGCCACTACAATTTTAGGTTTTTTAATCATAATGCCAAAGATATGACGAATAAGTTTACTTTTGTAATTATATGAACAAGAATTTCAAAAAACTTGCGGTTATTATTCCTGCCTATAATGAGCAGGACAATATTGCTATGGTTGTCAATGATATTCTAAGTATAAAATATCCCGGCTTTCAACTATTACCCATTGTTGTCAACGACTGCTCGCAAGACAATACTGCGGCAATAGTTGAAAACTTAGATTGTATTTTACTGGATTTACCCGTTAATTTAGGTATTGGTGGGGCAGTACAAACAGGATATAAGTACGCCTATGAACATAATTTTGATTATGCCATTCAGGTTGATGGAGACGGGCAACATCCTGCCGGCGAAATCAGCAAACTATTATTGGAGGCAGAACAAACACAAGCCAATATAATCATTGGCTCTCGATTTATTACTAATAATGGTTTCCAGTCCACAGCAATGCGCCGATTTGGAATTGTATTCTTAAAATCGTGGATTAAACTTTTCTCAGGCATTACCATTTATGATAACACTTCCGGATTTCGGCTAATTGACAACGAAGTTTTGGAGGTAGTCCAAGCAAATTATCCCGATGAATATCCTGAACCAGAATCAATATTATTGTTTTCGAATAAAGGATTCCAAATAAAAGAGATACCGGTATTAATGAAAGCCAGGCAGGGAGGAGAATCATCCATTACCTCTTTTAATCAACTCTATTATATGATAAAAGTAAGTTTAGCAATATTTTACACCTATTTACGCACAAAAAAATAATATTATGGAACAGTATTACTCCTATCGCATACAACTGATAAGTATAATTGTAAGTTTAGCCTTTCTTTTCTATATCAGCCGTTTAATTATCAAAGGAAAACTACGAGAAGAATATGCCATCTTCTGGGTTATAAGTACTATTTTATTAATCATATTTTCATTTTGGCGGCGAGGGCTCGACATTATTGCCCATCTTGTTGGCGTATATTTAGCTCCTAACTTGGTGTTTACCAGTGCTATTTTCGCCATACTTATTTATCTGTTACATCTTAGTATTGTTGTATCGCAATTGCATGATAAAAATAAAATTATGAGTCAAGAGTTGGCTCTCCTTAAAGAGAAAATAATGAAAATAGAATCCATAGAAAATAAAGACAGCACTAATAACCAATAGCGATGACCGAGGTTCAATTACAAAAGGAAGCAAGCATATTTGGAGCCTATATTATAGGTAAAGAAATTAACGACGTGGTTAAATTGCGCTATATCCAATCGCTCAAAGCAGCTCCATTAGAAGGCTCTCCCGATGAAATTAAATTAATTCAACACTGCCTCAACAACAAATGGAAACTCCCCTACTATGATGCCGCACTCGGACTCAAAAATCCAACTCATTTACTAAAGCAGAAACTTTTGCGAATGTTTGCCATCTTAGAAACCCAGCCTGATTATACTGATTTTTTTTTAGCAAAAGAGTTCCCCAAAAACTACTTTTTCAAAATAATAGCTATTGGCTTCCGTGCTGTTTTCAGAAGTATTGTTGGAATAGCAATTCTTCCCAAATTGTAAAGTAAATACACTTTTCCGGTTTTTTCAACACTTCACCAATTAGCTTCACCGAAAGTAAAAAGAGACGGCATAAAACTATTCAGATTAAGTTGTATAATCAGCTAGATATCTATAAAACACCTACCTACCCCATTCAGCCGGAGCCAGACGCCATTTACGTAAAGAATCAACTTCATTTGCAGCGATATAACCCAATACTACGGCCTCCTCAATCAATGCATTATAGTTAGTAAGTGTTACTAATTTTACTTTACTTTTTGCAAAATTATCCTCTGCCAGTTGAAAACCATAGGTAAATATTGCCACCATTCCCAATACTTCTACACCCGCATCTCTCAAAGCTTCTACTGCTTTTAACGAGCTTCCGCCGGTAGAAACTAAATCCTCTATCACAACAACTTTTTGTCCCGGCTGCAAGTCTCCCTCCACCTGATTTTTCATACCATGCGATTTTTTCTCAGGGCGTACGTACACAAAAGGGAGATTCATTTCTTGGGCTACCAACACACCATTAGCTATGGCCCCGGTAGCCACACCGGCAATTAAATTCACCTCCGGAAAATTATTTTTAATACTCTCAACACTCGCCTCTTTAATATAATTACGCACCTCTTGATAGGACAAGGTTTTACGATTATCACAATAAATTGGAGATTTCCATCCCGATGCCCAAGTATATGGTTCTTTTTTGTTTAATTTTACGGCTTGAATTTTTATTAATAAATCCGCCGTTTTACGTGCAGTTTCTTTCATTTTATCCATACTACAAATGTATAAAGTTTTCATTAATAACACGACATTTATTTTAGCAGCTGCTAATAATATACCAGCCATTGACCAAGCAAAAATTATCTGTTTAGAAAGATCTACTGAAATTAAAAGCATGCTATTAAAATATAGTGTATCAACTAATAACCAATGTTTTATAATTAGCAGTTTGAATAACAAAGAAAGCATCTCTGAATTTGAGAAACAATTTCCCATCAAAGTAGCTGCGGGAGGTTGGGTATTTAATTCTAATCAAGAATTGCTGATGATAAAACGACTCGGCTTATGGGATATTCCCAAAGGTCATCTGGAAGCCAATGAGAACTTAAAAAAATGCGCCAAGCGAGAAGTTGAAGAAGAAACAGGAGTGAAAAAGCTCAAAATAATTAGCAAACTTGGCATTAGCAGACATCTATTTGAGCGTAAAGGGATATATAAAGTCAAAGAAACTCACTGGTATAAAATGCATAGTGATTATAAGGGATCACTAAAGCCACAAACAGAGGAATCCATAGAGAAAGCGCGATGGATAAAAGAAGGAGACATCGAAGAAAAACTACTTAATGGATGGAAATCGCTCTACGACTTTTATGTGAGTAATGTTAAATAAACATCGATTGATGGCAGAATTATACATTTATAAATTCAAGAAAGCGAAGATAGTTTATCATTCTAAACTTCTCAGTGTTCTATTCCAATGGTAAATCCTTTGCCTAAGAAATTTTATTCAGGATATATTTCTGACTTTTACACCATAAATCCGTTAATCTGGTCTAAAAAGGGTCTTTGTTGCCAAACTCTGCGTTGTCAGAATTTTTTGAATCCTCATTAACAATTAGTTAACTCCGGTTCAAAAATTTCTTTCGTCTTGATTTTGACAAAAACCTACCTTTTTAGACTGCGCTCATCCATTTATCTCATTACCGCAAATAATATTCAATCTCCAATTAATATCAAAACGTCCGATAAAATTTCAACTCTTTTTTTATTTAATTTAGCCCCATGATAAAAGCCATAGAAATAAGAAAAAAATACGGAGAACTGGAAGTACTAAAAGGTATTAATTTGGAAGTTGCAAAAGGGGAAATACTTAGTATAACAGGAAGTTCAGGAGCCGGCAAAACAACCCTACTTCACATCCTTGGAAGTCTAGACAAAGCAAGTAGTGGTAAGGTGCTAATAAACAATATCAACCTCAATACACTCAGTGAAAAAGAACTTGCCAACTACCGCAACAAACAGATTGGTTTTGTCTTTCAATTTCACCATTTACTACCCGAGTTTACGGCCTTAGAGAATGTATGCATCCCTGCTTTTATTGCCAAAGAATCTAAAAAAGACGCCACTAAACGAGCCCTCGAACTCATTGACTTTATGGGATTAAAAGACCGGGCCAATCATAAGCCCATGGAACTTTCCGGTGGAGAGCAACAACGTATTGCCATTGCACGAGCGCTCATCAATCAACCCAAGGTAGTATTTGCAGATGAACCCTCTGGAAACCTCGACGAAGATCGGTCCAAGGATCTCCATGATTTGTTTTTCAACCTACGGGATGAATTCGGACAGACTTACGTTATTGTTACCCATAACAAAGAGCTAGCAGAAAGAGCCGACCGGCAGATAATTCTTAAAGACGGCTGCATAATTTAACCTCTCCCTGTTATAAATCAGCTTATTTCCTTCTGCTTTCCTGCCTTTTATTATTACCTTTGTATACTTTATATTTGTAACATATAAATATATTCTTTTGTATAGCAAAATCACTCGAGAATAAAACTAATTGTTCCTCTGATTGTTATACAAAATTCCATTAATTAATATACGATAAATTTTAACTATATGAAACGTAGAGAAGCTTTTAAAAAATTAGGACTATTGGCCATTATAGGCAGTAGCAGTATAAGTCTGTTAAGTTCTTTTAAGAACACTGACACAGCAAATACAAGTATAACAAAGGACCTTTCTGCCGCTGCAGGACTTGATCCTTCAATGGAGAAAAGAAATAAACTTATTGTAAACAGAAACCATTATTCTTTTGCTGATCCTGACAATCCAACCAAGTCTGAACTTAAGCATACGCCAGATATTAGTCTTGGAAAGAAAGATAGTCAAGGGCACACTCTGGTACAAATTACCATTGGTATGCAAGGTATAATCCACCCCTCAACAAAGGAGCATTGGATTGACTTTATTTCAGTTTACTTAAACGACGAGCAGATTTCATTTACCGAATATAGGAATGGAGGAATTAGAGGTTTCCAAGACTTTTATGTAAAACTAAATAAGGGAGACAAAATAAAGGCAGTATCGGGTTGTAATATTCATGGAATTTACAGCAGTTCAATTTTGGTATAAAAAATCAATTGCAGCATAGCAATCAAAGACCAAAAGAAAAACTTCTAAAAACAGAAAAAAGAGCTTAAAAGCTCTTTTTTCCTATTTGTGTTTGTGTGATTCAGCATTGTTGAAACAATACTAAAAATGTAATTTCTTACGCATTTCTTCGGCACGTTCTCTATAACGATTTAATTGATCTTTCTCCGGATCTATTCCTTTAGGACGTGGTTTAGTACTTTTGTTATACTCTTCATTTCTAAAGAGAATAAACTGACAGATTCGTTTATATGCTTCTCTTTGATCATAGGCCGGAAACTGCGAAAGTTCCTTCGTTACTTTATCTGTAAAATCATCTTTGCTTGATTCCCATATTTTAAGCACCTCTTTTCGCTCTTTTCCAGACATATTAAAATCATGGTCAAAAACTTTATCTACCCATTTTCTCTCAGTTTTATCTACCTCGCCATCTACTCCTGCAATAGCTACCATTCCGGCATAGATAATCTGTTTGTAATTAAATTCAGCCATATTGTTATAGTTTTTAGTTATTTTTAAATTCAATAGCGACTGCTAAAATACACTTTTTTTTTAAAAAGTGTATTTTTTTGTCTTTTTTTTTGATTTTATAAATCATTAACAGCATTTAACTTTTAAACAAACAATTGATTAATATTTTTACCGTTGATTAAATCAACACATTTAATAACACTCAAAGCATTGATTATTAATATATTAAAT
>WGCS01000057.1 GCA_015493685.1 Bacteroidales bacterium | reverse complement strand
TTGATTAATATAGCCATGCGAACGGATTTGCGTACCGGCGGGAGATATTGGTGCTACCTATGTAAATACGGTTCGTGAACCGTATTTACATAGGTTGCCCTATTTGGGTTTTTGTTGTGATTTATTGCGATTTAGATGGAATGGCCATTTTACGCCGCAATTTTTTGTATTGTTTTATTCTATCCTCGCTGGATAGTTTATGGAGATGATGTTTTTTTTGTAAACAATTTTGATTGATGCAACCTCCGTAGATACAATTCATGAATTGTATCTACATGAATTGTATCTACAACATCCCCACCATTATTAATTGGTCATAGGTTACATAAAATCATCATCCCTAATAATAATACAATGAAAATAGTCAGGCATAATGACATAGGCATCCAACATAATATTCCCCGACATTGCAGGTGTATTTTCTAATTGCTGTTCTAAAAACAAACCGATTTCTGACAATAGCATTTCGTTTTCAATGATTTCTCCAAAAAACGATTGTTTGTTTTTTATTACTACGGTCAGACAGTAGGCCGTTGGTGTTGAATATTCCCATAATACCCATCGGTTAGTTTGTGAACGATATTTGTTTTGGTAGTTTTTCATAGATTGGTGCTAGGTGCTACCTGTGCAGATACGGTTCGTGAACCGTATCTGCACTTAATGGACAAAAACCAAATTATTTGCTATCGTCTAGTGTCTCTGCTATTTCAAAACCAATGCTTGCAGCAATAGCTGGCCTCTATTGGCTTTTGTCAGGGGTGGTTTCTGTAGTTTCCATTAATTTACGGACCATCCGTATCTGCCCGTAGCTTATGCTTTCCGGTAATAATTGTTTAATTTCACTTAGCGAATCTGCTTCCGGATTTTCTTTGATACATTGCCTTATTTCTTTAACAATATTGTCTTCTATCAGTTCATCAATGGCAATATTTCCATCAAGTACAAAGCGGAAAAGATGATTCTCAATGGTGGAAATAACAAAGCCTTGTTCTTTGGCAATTTCTTCCATGCTTTTACCTTCCTTATAGAGTTCAAAAGAGCGTTCCCAGTTTTTTTTCTTTTTAGGTTTTTTAATAATGGTCTTTTGCTCTGATTCCTTTTCTTTAGTAATGCCGTTTTCGAGAATATATTCTTCCACCATTTCTATTATGTCATCTCCATAAAAGGAAGCCTTTACCTTTCCAATTCCATTGATGGAAATTAGCTCGGAATAGCTTGTGGGCAAGGTATTAGCTATCCCTTGAAGCATCTTTTGACTAGCAATTTGATAATGAGGTACATTACGCTCTGTAGCTTCTTCGTTTCTCCAAAACTTAAGCATTGAATATAAGTCGGGATGTTTAGTCTCAATATCCTTATAATGATGTTTTGCGCTTTGTTTTGCAATGCTTTCCTTTTCATTAATGGCAGCCTTGGCTTTGACCTCAATAAAGGAACTTAATTTAAATCCGTTAATGCAGTCCTTTAAACTTTCTTGTTTTATCTTAAGACTTTCGTTGATGTGATTAAGCGCTTCGTTAATGGCTTTTTTACTGACTTTATTGTCTGATTCAAAACTGCTGTTTTGAAGTATGCTGATAATATTATCGTTATGATACTTAAAGAAATAACTAGCTGCTTTCTTAATACGCTCTTGAAAATGTTCGTTCTTTTCCAGATCGGGATTCTCTGTGGATATATTTTGCACCTGATTTATAAACCCTCTGGCGATGGAGGTAATTTCCGGTAGAATATCTTTTCGAATTTTGGAAATTGTTGGGGTTATATTACCCTGATATGAACTTTTGTGATCTTCAAGGATTCGTTCTAATCTTTCTATCCTATAGCTAAGTTGTTTATAGCTAAACAGTTCTTCGATAAGGTTAAGCTGGTAGGCATATTTGGCCGATTTGAGTTTTTCTTCATCAGGTTGGTTCTCTTCTACTTGTTTATTAAAATCACTTACCAGAGTATCGCATATAATGGCACTCTCGGATATTTTAGTGCTCAACACCATCCCTTCGAGAGTCTTGCAACGGCTAAGGGCCACATAAGTTTGCCCATGGGCAAAAGCTGCTGCGGCATCAATAATAGCTTTTTCAAAGGTGAGCCCTTGACTTTTGTGTATGGTGATGGCCCAAGCAAGTCTCAGAGGATATTGAATAAATGTGCCTTCTGTTTTTTCTTCTATCTCTTGTGTTTTGTTGTTGAGGCTATATTTAATATTTTCCCATTTTTCAGGAGTAGTATAAATGTCCTCTTCACCTTCGCATTTTACCACAATAGAATCGTCTTCAAAATGACTAACTACCCCTATCTTTCCATTAAAATAGCGCTTTTCGGGTGAACTGTCATTTTTTACAAACATTACTTGAGCGCCAACTTTAAGGGCAATTTCTTGGTCGGTAGGATAGGCATGTTCCGAAAATTTTCCATCAATGACAGCTTTGAACGTTTTTATGCGTCCTCCAATCTTCTTTAGCCTGGCTTCATTGATTTTATTGGCCGAATTGTTATGAGTAGTAAGTGTAATATAACCTTCCTTTTCATCGGGACTAAAATCAGGAATATACCTTTGATGAAGTTGATTATACGATTCTTTACTTAATTTGTCATCACGTACTTCGTTGAGTATTTTAAGAAAATAGTCATCGCTTTGGCGATAAACGGTTTTTAACTCAATGGAAACTAAATTAGCCTCCTGCAATGCTTTGCTATGGAAAAAAAATAAGGATGGATAATATTCCCTCAATAGTGCCCACTCATCGTTTTTCACCACCGGAGCCAATTGTTGCAAATCGCCAATCATTAGAAGTTGTACCCCTCCAAAAGGTAAAAAACGATTTTTATAACGACGTAAAATTTCATCGATGGCATCAAGTACATCGGCTCGAACCATGGATATTTCATCAATAATTAATAAATCAAGCGACTTGATAATATTGATTTTGCTTTTATAAAACTTTTGTTTAAAACTGGGATTATTAATTTTTCTGCCGGCAATTTTCTCACTAATAATTGGGCCAAAGGGCAGTTGAAAAAAGGAGTGTATAGTTACGCCGGCAGCATTAATAGCGGCAACACCCGTGGGGGCTACAACAACCATACGCTTTTGCGTCCGCTCTTTTAACGATCGCAGAAAAGTAGTTTTACCTGTACCGGCTTTCCCTGTTAAAAATATATTGCGATTGGTATATTGAACGTATTCATAAGCCAGCTCTAAC
The DNA here is from genome assembly GCA_015493685.1 of Bacteroidales bacterium. GTDB lineage: Bacteria > Bacteroidota > Bacteroidia > Bacteroidales > UBA1556 > UBA6267. Next base: position 27,325 of record WGCS01000057.1, on the reverse strand, counting down.
TCCTTGTTCTTTTTCATTTCTTACTCTTTGAGTTTATGGGGGTAAAGATAGAAAAATATTTTCTTGCTTTGCTCTCAATGTCATGGATTAATATATTACTTTTGAAACTTGTTTTTGTTATCAATATGATGATTTCAAAGGGAGTTCTTGAAATGCACTTTCATTAGATTGGTAGAGATAAAGGCAAGATGAATAGAGTAGTAAATCACGGAGAATAATTAATTATTAAATCGTTTATTTGCTTGGTATTTAAGTAGATATAGGATTAATATAAAAGTTTAAAGCAATGAAATTTAAAAAAATACTTTTGAAACTTAGTGGTGAAGCTTTGATGGGAGAACAACAATTTGGTATCGATCCAACTCGTTTGGCAGTTTATGCCAAAGAGATAAAGCAGGCTTATGATCAGGGAGTAAAAATGGCGATAGTTATCGGAGGAGGAAACATTTTTAGAGGCCTCAGTGGTGCCAGTGAAGGGATGGATAGAGTTCAGGGTGACTATATGGGAATGCTGGCTACGGTAATTAATTCTATGGCTTTGCAAGGAGCATTGGAAAAACTAGGTATTAGCACCAAATTATTAGGTGGGTTGGAAATAGATCCCATAGCAGAACGGATGAGTAGAAAAAGAGCTAACGATTATCTAGAAGAAGGTAAACTGGTGATTATTAGTGGCGGTACAGGAAATCCATTTTTCACTACAGATACAGCAAGTGCACTTAGAGCGGTAGAAATTGAAGCAGACGTTATCCTCAAAGGTACGAGGGTGGATGGTATCTATGATAAAGATCCGGAAAAATATGCCGATGCAATAAAATATCAGTCCCTTGGATTCCAAGAGGCTTATGAAAAAAAATTGGCAATTATGGATTTAACGGCTTTTACCCTCTGCCAAGAGAATGATTTGCCTATTTATGTTTTTAATATGAATAAAAATGGGGAACTAAATAGAGTAGTTATGGGTGAAGAAGTAGGAACTTTAGTGCATTAAAATTAAATGTATTTTTCCTATTGTTTTTCTAATAACAGTTTATCTGCTTATTCTAAACATATCAATATTAGGTAATTCCCCTATATTCTCATGAGTATAGTAGGGTATTTTACGCTTTTATGTATGTCTTGCCGATTTTTTGTTTAAAAAATTTGGCATTCATGGCCTTTTGATTTATCTTTGTACGCATAGAAATAATTAATAAAATACATAAATTACTAAATTCTTATATCATGAAGACGATTAGCCTAATTGTACTCATTAGCATAATATCTATTTCGGTATTTGCTCAAAGTCCAAAGAAAATATATAAAACAGCCTTGGTATTTCAAAAGAGTGAAAAATATCAGGATGCCATTAATAATCTCGATAAAGTTATAGAGATTGACCCTACCTATGTAAAAGCTTATGTGGCCAGAGCAAAGTGTTATGAAAGTTTAAACAAAGCAGAAAAAGCTCTTGACGATTATGAAAGAGCGGCAACCCTTGAACCTAAAAAAGAAGAATATACCAATAAGGCGGCTCAAATTGCCTTTAGTCTTAAAAAATATGAGAAAAGCATTAAAGATGCTGATTTGGCCTTGGCAAGAGATAAAAAATTAATGAATCTTTATCATATTAAAGTTTTATCACTCTTTGCACTGCATCATCTTGATGAAGCTTTGCAAACGGCAAATAAAGCCTTGGAGATAAAGAAAAATTTTCAAATTTATTATGACAAAGCAGAAGTGCTTTATGCAAAAAATGAATTTAAAGAAGCGCAAAATAATTATCAATTGGCAAACTCTTATGGGAATAGGGTGGAATCTTATCTTGGAATTGCTAATTCCTATTATCATCTTGAACTTTTTAGTCAGGCAATTAATGCGGCTAATTCCGCTTTGGCAATTGACCAGAAATCGAAAGATGCCTATTGGATTAGGGCTCTGTCCTATTATAAAAAGATGGATTATATGAATGCTATTAATGATTTGTCGCAGATTATTGTTTTATATCCCAATGACCCGGACTTAAAAGATGTTTTCTTTAAAAGAGGGCAAATTTATTTCGATTTTAAAATGCATACCAATGCTATCAATGATTTCACCAGTGTAATAGACCTCGACCCAAACTATTATCAGGCTTATTTTAATAGAGCAGCTTCCTATGAGGCGATACATTCTTTTGATAAGGCAATTGCTGATTATGAAAAATTAGATAAGTTAAAATTAGTGGATACTACTGCCGTATCAATGCTCGAAAATGCGCATAAACGTTTGTTTGAACTTAAGCGTGAAGATGATAAACCTGTACTCGTAATCAATAGTCCTACTATTAATAAAGAAGGCCAAATGCAGGTGATAAAGGGTAAGGAACTGCAAACTATTACCGGAAGATTGGATGATGCCAGTAAGATAAAATCCTTTACTATCAATGGAGTAGAAGTGGTCTTTGACTCGACCTCCAAAAAAAATGATTTTAAAGCAGAGGTAATAGTTAAAGATAAAAATGAAATTAATTTTGCCGCAGCAGATGTTTATGATAATGTTATGACAAAATCATACCCCATTTTACGAACAGAAATCGGAAAACCGGAGATATTATTGGTGCAGCCTATGGCTTCCGATGATGGGCAGATATATTTAGATACGGATGATCCAAACTTATATATTGAAGGAACTATTAGTGATGAAAGTAAAATAGCAAGCATTATGATTGATAGTGTTAATGCGAGTTATATACCGTCCACCTTAAATCCTTCTTTTGCGGCAACGATAAGCATCGCTAATAAGAAGAAAATCACCATGGAAGCAACGGATATTTTTGGTAATAAAACCATAAAAGAATATATCTTAAATAGAGAGGGTGCAGATATTGCGGCGGATAATCCAATGGGAAAAACATGGGCAGTATTTATTGAAAATTCAAAATATAAAACATTTGCTTCTCTTGATGGCCCGACTAAAGATGTCTCCATGATGAAAGCAGCTTTGGCAAAATATAATATCAATAGAATTATTGATAAGCGGAATATGACCAAATCAGAAATGGAAAGATTTTTCTCCATAGAATTGCGAGATATGGTGATAAAGAATCATGTAAATTCTATTATTGTTTGGTATGCCGGCCATGGAAAATTTATTAATAATACAGGCTATTGGGTTCCCATAGATGGTAAAACAGATGATGAATTTACTTACTTCAATATCAGTGCACTTAAGGCAGCAATGCAATCGTATAGTTCGGTGATTACACATACCTTGGTTGTTACTGATGCTTGCGAGTCAGGACCTTCGTTTTATCAGGCAATGCGCTCGGATATAGAGCAGCGTGATTGTGGCGATTGGAAAGCAACTAAGTTTAAATCTTCTCAGGTGTTCTCTTCAGCCGGTTATGAGTTGGCTTCTGATAATTCGCAGTTTACAAAAACTTTTGCTAACTCATTGATCCATAATCCTAACTCATGTATCGATATAGCAAGTATTGTACTTAAGGTGAAGAAGGCTGTGGCAAAGAATAAGCAGCAAGAACCTCAGTTTGGTAAAATTGATGGCCTGGCTGACGAAAATGGCACCTTCTTCTTTATTAGAAGATAAATAGAATAAATTAATATAAGGAGGAAGTATTTACTTTCTCCTTATTTTTTGTATTTTTCCTAGTCTATAATATATGAAGCCAATAATGATGAAATTTAGTTTTTTTCTTCTATTTTCTTTCTCTTTAATTTTTTCCCCTTTTTTAGTCTTATCCCAGGAATTTTATTTTGATAATTACGGAGTAAGAGAAGGCCTTGCTGACTCTAAGGTAAAGGATATTGTTCAGTCTAAAGATGGCTATTTGTGGCTTGCTACTGAAAGTGGAGTTTGCCGTTTCGATGGTAGTGAGTTTACTAATTATACTACTGATGATGGAGTATCTCCTTTGGGCGTTTCAAGTTTGTTTATTGATAGTTATGGGAACTTGTGGATAGGGCATTTCTCCGGAGGATTGACCTTATATCGAAATTCTAAATTCGAAAAGATTCATCTTGATAGCATCACTGGTGATATTACTGATATTGTGGAAGATAGCGCCCGACATATATGGGTTTCTACTACCAATAGCGGGGTGTATAGAATTGATAATCCCGGTGCAAAGAAGATAAAGGCTGCGATTCATCTAAAAGCAAAGGATGGATTGGCCAATATTGTATATTCCATGGTCTCAACCAAAAGCTTGGGAATGTTATTTGTAACACGCTATGGTGTAAAGTTTTATAATAATAAGATAAAAAAATTTGAATTCGTTAACGAACAATTCTTTGCTTGGCCTCAATATTTTAATATAATACAGGTCTTTGAGGATAATCAGCAAGGAATATGGTTGGGAACTTTTAATGGTGGTCTGTACTATTATAAAGATATGAATACTCCGCCTAAGATTTATGATAAACGTGATGGTTTAGCCATGAATTGGGTAAGTGATATTTATCAAACTCGTGATAGCGCTGTTTGGGTGGCTACTTTTGGCGGTGGTATCTCCGTTTTTAAAAATGGAAAAATCGAGAATTATAATACATCTAACGGATTGCCTGAAAATAAAGTAAATACTCTTTTTGAAGATTTTGAGGGCAATATATTAATTGGTACGTACTCCAAGGGATTGTCTGTTTTTAAGGGGCGAGCTTTTGTAAATTACAAAAAGTTTATATCAGATAAAATAGTACAAGTTAATGCTGTTGCCAAGGATCACCTTTCCAGCCTGTGGTTTGCTACCAATGAAGGTTTATTTCATTATTTTAAAGGGACGAATAATCGTTATCAGTTTCAGAATTTTAAAGAAGATGATATTGACTTGCAATCGAATGACATAAGAAATATTAAAATTGATACCAAGGGAAATGTGTGGCTGGGAACATGGGGCGGAGGCTTGTCGGTTTATGAGGTGAATAAAAAGAAAATGATATTTCCGTTTTTGCCCAACGAGCTTATAAGTCAAGCCAATAGGGTTGCCAATGTTACGGCTTTGGAATTTGATAAAGAAGGAGATTTATGGATTGGTACTAATGGTGGTCTTATTTATTTTGAGCCACAGAATAATAAAGTAGATATTCTGAGTCAGGGAAATGGCTTGCAGAATAATGATATTGCTTCGCTCTACTGCGACGATAATGGAGTAATGTGGGTGGGCCATCAGGATAAAGGGATTACTCGAATTAGTGGCTCTACAATAAGTAAATATTCTCTCGGACTTACTATTACGCCAACTTGTTTTTATGGTGATGATAAGGGACTATGGATAGGATCGCAGGGAATGGGCTTGTATTTTGTTAAAAACCATAAAGTGCAAAAACATTTTACCATAAATACCGGTTTGTTGTCGAATTTGATAACAGCCTTGGCTCTTGATGAAAGGGGAGGCCTCCTTGTGGGAACAAATAGAGGGCTGAACCATATTGATTTTACCGATAGTACCATAGCTTCCTATGGGCTCAAAGAAGGTTTTGTGGGAGTAGAAGTAAAACCAAACAGCTTCTTTAAAGAAAAAGATGGAAATATTTGGTGTGGTACAGCCCTTGGTGTTACTCATATTTTTACAAAATACCTTAAGGTAAATGAAAAACCGCCTATTATAAATATTAATCGCTTGAGAGTGAATCTGGAAGATGTGCCTATTGTTCAAGGAGAGAAATTTAACTATTCTCATAATTCAGTTTTGATAGATTATAAGGCAATATGTATCTCAGATGCATCAAAGGTAGAATATAAAGTGCGCTTATTGGGCGTTGAAAAAGAGTGGCAACCAATAACCAAACAAACCTATGCCAATTTCCCTGCTTTGCCGGCGGGAGATTATACTTTTGAAGTTATTGCACGCAATAATGCGGGTATATGGAATCCGGAGCCAAAGAAATTGTCGTTCATCATATTAGCCCCCTTCTGGCAAACCTATTGGTTTTTTGCTCTTGTGCTGACATTTGTCATTATTGTTGTGGTGCTTTATGTTAAAATTAGAGAAAAGAAATTACTCCATGAGAAAGCAGAACTTGAACAGAAAGTACAAGAAAGAACCCTCGAAGTTAGGAATAAGAACCAACTTCTGGCAAAGAAGAATAAAGATATTACCGACAGTATAAATTATGCTCGCCGTATTCAGAGGGCTATTATGCCTCCCCAGAATATGATGAATAAACTCTTAAAGTCATCGTTTATCTACTATCGACCCAAGGATATTGTTAGTGGTGATTTTCATTGGAATACTTACCATAATGGCAGGCTGATTATTGCGGCTGCAGATTGTACAGGTCATGGCGTGCCCGGTGCTTTTATGAGTATGATCAGTATTAGCTCGCTCAATAAAGTAGTGAAAGAGAAGCAACTTGTCGATCCGGCTCGTATTCTCGATAATATGCGTTTTGATATAGTAAATGATTTAAAGCAAAGTGGAGATTTGCAGCCTAAAGATGGTTTGGATATTGCGCTTCTATCCATCGAAGTTGAGAAACGTCTTGTACATTATGCAGGAGCCTATAATTCAATGTATATAGTGAAAGCTAAAGCCTTTGAAAAAGAACTCCTAGACTTTGACTTTAACTATTCCGTTTATAAAAATAGACTCATTGAAGTGAAAGCCAATCGGATGCCCATAGGTATTTCCGATAGAATGAATTTAAATTTCACTACTAAAAGTATTCAGTTGGAAGAGGGTGATAGAATTTATATCACCACCGATGGGTATATTGACCAATTTGGTGGAGAGAAAGGTAAGAAATTTATGTCGAAACGCTTTAAAGAATTACTACTCAGTTTGCCTTATGATAATTCAGCTAAATCACTTGAAATTCTTGACAACCAGTTTATTACATGGCGAGGAAAACATGAGCAGATTGATGATGTACTGGTGATAGGAATTTGTTTTTAAAGATTCTCGAGTGCAAAGATATTTTTTATAAATTAGTGCCTTAAAATATTTCATAAAATAATAGATATGAATACGTATGAAAAGTTTCGCAAAATGATGGATAATCATATTATGTTATCCTTTAAGGGCGAAATAACCTCTGATATTATCAATATGGTGTTGCAAATTATGGAGACTCGTCTGGATGCGGTTTCTGAAAAGAGCAGTGTCAGAAAGAAGATATTTAACGTTCTGGTAGAATGTATGCAAAATCTTTATCATCATGCTGAAGCGGAGGTAGAGGGACAAATAGATACCAGAAGAGCAATGCTGGAGTTGTTTTATAATAATGAGTTTTATTTTATTCTTACTGGTAACTATATCAAAAATAATGATATTCAACGTCTTAAGGAACGTATTGATAGGGTGAATTCATTATCTAAAGAGGATTTGCGTAAATATTATCGTGAGATATTGGATAATAATAGTATCTCAAATAAAGGAGGAGCCGATTTGGGCATGATTGATATGGCAAGAAAATCGGGACAGAAACTCGATTATCATTTTACCGAAGTTAATGATAATTTATCATTTTTTGACTTAAAAGTAAAAATTGCTAAAAAGAAATAGAAACTAATTATTTAATAGAATTTTATAAAATATAGTATACAATGGATAATTTAAAAATTGAAGGAACAAAACAAACGCCAGAAATTGATTTTAATTCATCTACGGGAATTCTATCAATTTCAGGGCGGTCTATTCCTGAGAATACGTTTGAGTTTTTTAATCCTGTTCTCCTATGGTTGGATGAATTTTCATCCATTGCCCCGGAGAAAGTAATTGCCAAAATTAATCTTGAATATTTTAATACGAGTTCGTCTAAATATATTCTTGAGATATTAAAACGATTAAGGATTATTCTTAAAGATGGTAAGGATATTTTAGTGGAATGGTATTACGAAGAAGATGATGAGGAAATGATGGAAACAGGTGAGGATTATGAAGATGTAAGTGGTTTGCCTTTTGAAATTATTTCCATTGATGATGAATAATTAATTTATGGCTAAACAGAGTATATATCAATCGGAGATTGAGAATTTAGAGGAGAGCAAAAATTTTCTTAAAAAGAGCGATTATTCCAAGTTAGAACTTCAAATGGAGTTTAAAAAACTTGTGGAGAATTACGAAGAACTTATTGATCAGGTAAAGATAATTACTAAGATCAGTGATCGCCTACAGAAAAAATTGAACAAAACCAATATTGCTTTAGAAGACTCTAATATTAAGTTGGCCGATTTGAACGACCAGCTTAATGAGACCATTGATCAACTTACAGAAGCTAAAATTGGTCGTAAAGCAGCAACAATTGTGATGATTGTCGCCATTGCGCTTTTTATTGTCTCGGAAGCTTTTATTGAGCCGATTATCGATAATATGTTCCCTAATAACTTTTTGGTTGGCCTTGGATTAAAATTGGTGGTGGCTATTCTTATTAAGCCGGGTGAAGACTTTACCAATAAGTATATGCTTAAGAAAGCTCGAAAAGAACAATTGAGAGAGTCACAACTTTCTCATAATAATAAGCCATAGTGTTTTAAAAATGCTATGGCAGTTTAAAAAAAAACGAAAAAAATTACATTATCAAGAAAGCGAATTGAATAATTGTATTGGTTTTTTTGAGTGTTAATTATTGCTGGTGATACTCATAATTAATATGATGAGAGCTTATTACTGCCCTTAAAATTTAATAGGTAGTTTTTGGTAAATTAATAGATGCAACTTTAATTCATTAGGTATTGTTTTATAACTACATTTGGATTCGGAATTGACACACATAAAATAAGAATAAATGATTAAAAAACACATAATTAAGATATTCATTCTGTTTATTATCCTTGGTATTTCAAGCCATACCAATGCGCAATATGCCACCATTAGAGGTTCTGTTTATGAAAAAGCATCAGGACAACCTATTTTATATACCAATGTTTATCTTAAAGGCACTACTTATGGAGGTGTTACTGATGTAAATGGCTATTTTACCATTAGTAAGATTCCGTCAGGAAAATATACCTTAATGGTGAGTTATATTGGTTTCGATACGCTAAAAATTCCTTTGCAACTAAAGTCTAATCAAATTGTTAACGAAAAACTGTATTTAAAGAAATCATCCATTGAAATAGAAGGTGCTACCATCTCTGCTGAGCGGCAGAATGCACTTATTAGTCCTAATACGTCGGTGGTAAAGGTTACTACCAAGAGTATGAATAGAATCCCTACCATTGGAGGGCAAGCTGATTTGGCGCAATATCTACAAGTGGTGCCGGGGGTTGTATTTACCGGAGATCAAGGAGGACAATTGTATATTCGAGGGGGTACTCCTGTGCAGAATTTAGTATTGCTCGATGGAATGATTGTTTATAATCCATTTCACTCCATCGGTTTGTTTTCCGTTTTTGATGCAGATATTATAAGTAATGCCGATGTTTATACCGGTGGATTTGGTGCCGAGTATGGAGGCCGAATATCTTCGGTAATGGATGTAACTACCCGCTATGGTAATCCTTACCATTTTGCCGGTAAAGTTGATGTAAGTACATTTGGGGCTAAGCTCTTGCTTGAAGGCCCTTTGGTAAAACAAAAGGATTCTAAATCGGGAAGTATTACCTATATCCTCTCAGCCAAGAAATCGTATATCGATAAAACGGCTCAAACAATATATAAATATGTTAATGACGGAAATGGATTGCCCTTTACTTTTGCCGATTTCTATGGTAAGTTATCTTTCAACGGAAATAATGGAAATAGAGCCGATGTTTTTGGCTTCAATTTTAATGACCAAGTGAGCTACCAAACCATTGATAATTACGAATGGCATTCCTTTGGTGGTGGGGCAAAATTCTCTGTTGTGCCCGGACAGTCGCCCATGTTGCTTGCCGGACATATTTCTTATTCCGACTATATTATTCAACTTCAGGATGGTTCTATGAATCCTAGAAGTAGTGAAGTGGGAGGCTTTAATATGGGCCTTGATTTTACTTATTTTATGGGTAAAAATTCATTGAAATATGGTGTTGAGATGAAGGGTTTTAAAACTAATTTTCAATATAGTAACTCCTTAAATAGAGTGATAGCGCAAAAGGAATCTACCACAGAAATATCCGCCTATCTTACCACTCGTTTATTATATGGTAATAAAAAATATAAATCTTCCAATAAATCCTATTCAAAATTTATTGTTGTGCCCGGTTTAAGGGTTCAATATTATGCTTCGTTGGCTAATGTTTCTTTCGAACCGCGATTGTCGATGAAATATAATGTTAGCCCTGGTTTTAGACTTAAAGCCGCAGGGGGCCTATATTCGCAGAACCTTATTGCTACCGCCTCTGATCGTGACGTGGTAAACCTTTTCTATGGATTTATCTCGGGTCCTGATAATTTACAGAAGAGCTTTGATGGAAAGAAACTTACTCATAAACTGCAGAAATCAACTCACCTGATATTGGGTTTTGAATATGACTTGGGGATGCACCTGACACTTAATGTAGAAGGATATTATAAGTGGTTTAACCAACTTACCAATATGAATAAAAATAAAATATTTGATGATACTCCTGAATATATTAATAAACCTGATGCATTAAAAAAAGATTTTATTATTGAAAAGGGGGATGCAGAAGGTGTGGATATTTCATTGAAATATCAGAAGAAACGGCTTTACTTATGGGCTGTATATTCCTTATCGTTTAACCATCGATTCGATGGCCTGATAACATATATCCCTCATTTCGACCGTAGGCATAATGTAAATCTATTGGCAACTTATGCAGTGGGGGCGAAACGCTTATGGGATTTTAATATCCGTTGGAATTATGGATCCGGATTTCCTTTTACTCCTACTTTAGGTAATTATGAGAAATTGCCCTTTAATAATGGTATCGGGACTAATTATACAACAGCCAATGGTGAAATAGGAATCGTTTATGGTGATATCAATAGTAAAAGATTGCCGGCTTACCATCGTTTGGATATTGGGATCAAGAAAAAATTTCCTTTTTCAGAAACATCAATTCTTGAAATCTCACTTAGTATTACTAATGTATACAATAGAGCTAATATTTTTTATGTGGATAGAATTACCAATAAGAGGGTTAATCAGTTACCTTTTATGCCTGCCTTGGGATTAAATTTTTCATTTTAATAATTTACTAGAAAATAGGTGTCTGGCCATAAAGTGAGATTTATTGAGAAAGGAGTAATTGCAAATCAATATTGTAAAAGAAGTAGGGGCATTGAATCAATTTTATTTGCGTTTTTTAAGACCCATAAAAAATGGCGATACAAGTTTGTTGTATCGCCATTTATATAAGGTGATAATTTTGTTTAGTCTTGCTCTGAAATCCAACGTTCACTTTCGATGGCAGCCATACATCCGCTACCGGCAGCAGTAATTGCTTGTCGGAATATGTGATCTTGCACATCACCGGCAGCAAAAACACCTTCTATATTTGTTGCAGTAGAATTAGGCTTTGTAATAATATATCCTTGTTGGTCAAGGTCTATCTGTCCTTCAAATAGTTGAGTGTTAGGATGATGTCCTATGGCTACAAAGAAGCCGTCAATATCAATTTTTTTCTCTTCGCCTGTTTTTACATTTTCTAAGATGGCCCCATTAACAGATTTCATAAAGCCATTCTCAGTGCCAACAATTTCTTTGGTAACATGATTCCAAAGGATTTCAATAGCCGGATTGTCGATAACTCGTTGCGCCATTACTTTTGAAGCTCGCAACTCATCGCGTCGAACAATCATATATACTTTACTAACAATATTACTAAGGTATAGGGCGTCTTCAGCAGCTGTATCACCACCTCCAACAACGGCAACAGGTTTGCCTTTATAGAAGAAACCATCACAGGTAGCACATCCTGAAACACCGGCCCCCTTATATTTTTCCTCAGATTCTATTCCCAGATATTTTGCTGAAGCTCCGGTGGCAATAATTACGCTCTCTGCTTCAAAATATTTTCCGTCGTCAGTTTCAATCTTAAAGGGGCGTTCCGAAAGATCGGCTTTAGTAACTACTCCCCAGCGAACATCAGCACCCATACGTTCGGCTTGTTTTTGTAAATCTGCCATCATTGCAGGTCCTTCAACACCTTCGGGATATCCGGGAAAGTTTTCCACCTCTGTGGTAGTGGTTAACTGTCCTCCGGGCTCCATGCCTTGATACATTACGGGAGATAAATTTGCCCGTGAAGCATAAATGGCTGCTGTATATCCTGCTGGTCCTGAGCCTATTATAAAGCTCTTTACTTTTTCTATTTCTTGTGTCATAATTAATAATTTTAATTGTTATTCTTCTCTATTAGTCGCAAAAATAATGCGTTCCTTACTCGTTAATTTAACTTCTACCAATGAAATACCTATGATAAAAATGAAATTGATAATGGAATAGTTCCTCTAATCAAACGATTCTCTTGTGCTATCAAAAGTGTGCCATTGAGACTTTTTGTAGCTGTAGATGTCATTTTGGCAAAATTAATCAAAAAATCTCCATGATACTCCAAATTTTAATACTGCATCTTGTTGCGGATAATGTGCTACCAAAAAGTAATTGTAATTGCCCAAATGTGAGCTAACATTTTGATATTTAATAAATATCCGTGCTCGTTTTATCTTAAAATTAACAAATACATCAGCATAAAGTTGATTGCCTAACTTTTGTTTATCTTGAAGGTGAAATTGCATTAAAGAGGGATTGTAGCCATCGCCATAATAGGCACTGTAATAGCTTATGTCAATACCGGGATGGACAACTAAAGCTCCTTTGAATAATGGAAAAGCATAGTAAAAACTACTCCTGCCAATAAACTGTGGGAGTCTGATGATTCGATCGTTACTGCTCTGCTGATAAAGTAACATTAAAGTACTTCCCAAGCGGTGAAAGTTAAACCTTTTCTTGAATTTAGTGCTAAAGAGTTGAAAACTGCCCGTATATTGTTGAGGTTCTACTTGTTGGTCAAAATATACATAATCACTTACTGTATGGATATTAGCTTCAATTTGGTATCCGTTGTAGTTTAAAAGGGCGTTAAGTTCCAATTGCTTTTGTTTGTTGAAAGTATTTTTCCAATGAAAATTGTTTGCATAATATCGGTAAGCAGTTATCTGTGGTGAAACAAGATTAAGTTTCATGCCCACCTTGAAATTAAAATTCTTTAGTAATGGAAATCGTAAAGTTCCAAATAGATTAAAATCATTGGAGCCAACAGTAAAACTTTGTGTATTAGGAATTTGAATTTGATATGTAGCGCCGCCATCTACTATTACCTTGTAAAAATCTAAAATTACTTCTGCATGAGGAGAATAATAATTAAAGAAATAGGTCTGTAAGCCATCATAATAGGTCTTGTAATTATATTTTGTTCCTATATTAAAAATAAAATATTGATGTTTAGAAGGGTAAAAATTTGATACTCCAAAGTCCATGGTGAAATTGGTGATGGTGGTGGAATCAAAACTGCCCAGAGAATCGAGGTAGATGTGCTTATAGTAATTGGTGTCTGGTCCAGTGCTTTGGTATATTCTCCAGATGCGTTGGTAGCTGGTGTTAAGATATACTTTACCAATAAACTGATTTGCCGTAGAATCTGTTGCTGCTTTACCAATATTGTAGTGTTGCTTTGCTGAGAAAAAATTAGATTTTAGGGTGTTATTTGCCGTATTTAAGTTCACAGCAAGTACCTGACGTGGATATTGTGTGCTGTCGCGGTAGTAGGAGTCGTTTGAAAGACCTCCATTTTCTCCAAATCTAAACTTATTATGGATATATTCAGTTTCCAGTTTGTACTTTTTGTTAAAGCTTTGGTAAGATAATATTCCATTGGCGTGGCTATTGCCTACCCGTTGGTTAGTATAAAGCCCCAAGGTGGATTCTACATTAAAGTTAATACCATAATAAATTCGTTTGCTTACCTGGCTGGCGATTACCCCTTTTAAATAGTTTTCCTCTTGAGAGCCCATAGTATAAAAAAGCTCGGAATAGGGTATCTTGACATTATAAAAATGAGGCATGTTTTTAGCTTGATAGAAATAGGGTGCTAAAAACTGATTCCCAATACTAAAAGTAGGGGTGAGTGTGTTAAAATATAAATCCTTTGTAGGTCCTCCAATGGTCATTGTGCTTGCTGTTGCGTCAAGATCAGCACTTCGGGCATCATAACGTTGGGAATAGTGTAAACTGGTATCTAAAACAATGGTGTCAATTGAAGAAAAAGCATTTTTTGGTAGATAGTATGATATGGTAGTCGTGTCTTTATCAGAGCCTTCTTTGGGCGCAGATTCTTGGGCGTAAACTACTTCGTGCCAATAGAATAGGCCTATAAATAAATTAATGGTTATGAAGATAGTTTTCAAATTGTATTGGCTAAATTAAGAGTGCAAAGTTATAAATATTAATACAATAACGAATTTAATTATTGAAGATTGTTTAGCTATTTTATCTTTCCTTTTTTATGGAGTCGTTTGAGAATAATGATTCCGGCAATTCCTATTACAATTAATAAGGATGATATAATTTGAGCCTGTGTAATATTGGCATTCCCAATGTGATAGACATTATTCACTCTTATTTTCTCCACAAAGAAACGAGCTGTGCCATTGAGTGTTAGCGCAATAAAAAACAAGGTTCCCGGAACTTTGATTTTATTTTGAATGAACCATACAAATAAAAAGAATATCAGACTCAAACTTGATTCGTAAAAAGGAGTGGGGAAGACAGGGGTTTTGAGCATATAGCAATAATCGCCATGGCAGCCACTAATTTTAATGCCTTCTTTTATTACATTATGGGGAAAATTATAGCCCCACATCCAATTGGGAAGAAAACTCAGATATTCGGGTTTAGGTGCAGGGTTGGGAATACCCCAACAGCCATCACCACTCATCATGCATGCCATTCTGCCAACAGCATAAGCTGCTAAAATAGCTGGGGCCGCAGCATCAAGAAGTTGTAAGATTTCTATATTCTTTTTCTTGGCATAGTACCAAACAGAAAGTGAACCTACAATTAGTCCTCCATAGAACGTGAACCCTCCTGAGGAGAAAAGTTGATCCATTGGGTCTCTAACGAAATCCCCAATATTCTCCAGAATATCAAATATTTTAGCGCCAGCTATTCCTGCTACAGCGGCTATCATTACAATATTTAGCGTTATTTGGTGAGGCCATAAGCTTACTTCTTCATATACTGCTTTAGGACTATAACTTTTTTTGGCTTTGATATAGCTTAAGGCAAACCCGATGCCGGCAAAAATAATTCCTCCAAGCCATGAGCCTTGAGTAGAAAAGATATATGCATTAATGTCTTTCTCGAAAATGGAATAATCAACGATAATACCAATAACCTTAAAGGCAATAATAAAATAAAATAGGCTGCCAATAAGTAGGTCAGGATAATTTATTGGGCCTTGTATCTGAATTTTTGAAGGATGTTGCACTACTTTTCCCAGTCGCATCTTCCGCTTTAAAGCATAGTACAATACAATGCCTCCGGTAGTAAAGGCAAGCACAAGAATAAAGCCGTAAGTGGGTAAGGGGAATATAATATGTGTGCCAAAGAGGTAATTAATAAGGTGTCCTAATGTTGGGAACATAAGCGCTATTTTATTATGATTTATTTCAGGGACAAATGTAATTGTTTAATACCAACGTTAAATAAAAAAGTTGGCTTTTGAAGTGGGAATTTCAAAAGCCAACAATAATGTTTTTTGTTATAATATTAGAAATTAATATACTTACATAGCGCTTTCTTCTTCGTTAAACTTAATGCCGAGTTCTTCCAATTCATTAAGAATGGGATTATACATTTCAGGGATAACCGGAACATGGATGCCGCTAATATTGAGTTTGTTGGTGGCAACCATTTTAACGGCAATAGCTAAAGGTGTACCTACGGTGATAGCCATGGCTGTATTGTCATTCGTTTTTCCACGTACTACCAAAGATGAAACAATCTTCTTTTTATCACCTTCTTTGGTGGTGAACTCAAATCGGTGCTGCATTGCAATCATATCTTTATCGCCTTCTTCAAGCATCCATTTACGCTCAAGAATATATTGGAGTATTTGTGCCGGAGTGGCATTTTTCAATGGAATTGGGATTGGCTCAAAAACATCCAACCATTTGAGTTTTTCAAAAACATCCTCATCAATAATATCAGCAAATTGTTCCATGATTTTATCTTCTACAGGGATATGGTTTTCATAGGGAAGAAATGTATTAATAAAATCACGAAAAGTCATATTGGCAGAATTTTCAATGGTATAAGTATCTTCTGTCGCTCCCATTTGAACAAAAATATTCCATGCCTTGGAATAACCTTTTCGACGCATTGTGCCTCTGAAAATAGTAGGAATATCTTCTAACCCATAAGTTGTACGGTATTTTAGAGAGTCTCTGTTGGGATAAATCTCAAATTCGCCGATACCTTCAATGGAAGTATACGAAAGTCTCTTGAAAAGTCTTTGATAGGGGATGTATTTTAGTCTTCCATTACGTATAAACATTGAAATGCCTTGTCCGGCAAGAACCACATTGCGAGGATTCCAAGTGAATTTGTAATTCCATGGATTGTTGTCGTATTCCGGTGCTACCAATCCTCCTGTAGAGGAAAAGAAGGCCTCAATAGTTGCTCCTCGACCGCGTAATGAATCGATGATTCGCATGGCCGACATGTGGTCAATGCCGGGGTCAACGCCCAATTCCATATAAATGCCTACATCTGCAGCCTTTGCTTTGCTTTCCAATGTTTTAATTTGTTCTGAAACATAAGAAGCTGTCAGCATGGGCTTTTTATGTTGAACACAGCTTTCTGCTATAATATGATGGAATCGGGCAGGCAACATGGAAACAATAATGTCTGATGATTCAACAATTTGTGTGACTTGTGACGCATCACTTACGTCAAACTTAAAAGCCTTACTTCGCGGATTATTATTTGTTTTCTTTTGAGCCAGTTCGTAATTATAATCCCCTATATTTATCTGCCAATCATAGACTTCTGCTCTTTCCAAAAGGTAGTTTATCAGACTGGTAGTGGATAAACCTGCTCCTAAAATACTTATTTTCTTCATTAGTTGAGTTGTTATTTATACAATGTTTCTTTGGTTTTTTTAACATTACCAATATTTAATTGCTAATGTAAGAATGAACATAACATTATCATATACTGATAATTAATTGTATTTGACAAGGCTAAATTAAAAAGATATTGAATACCCTAAGCAAAAAGATTTGTTTTTTTTATGTTTTATTATTGTGATTTATCAATACAAACTATGGAGGTGGGATTCTCCTCGAAAGAATACCTGTTTTATTATTAAAAAGACGGAGATTGAATGACTTTTTATATTCCGTAAATTAGGCGTATTAATTTAAAAGCGTATTGTCAGCTTTTACTTTGGCTGCGAAATTGGCTTTGTTCTTTAAATTAATAGGAATTGCCGGTGGAGATTTCATCTTCAAAGGGTCAATGGGTTTCCCATTCTTATAAACTCTAAAATCCAAGTGTGGCCCTGTTGCAACTCCCGTTGACCCTACATAGCCAATGGTGGTCCCTTGCTTAACAAAGTCACCTCGTTTAAGCCCTTTGGCAAATTTCGATAAATGGGCATAGCCCGTTGAATAGGTGCTGTTGTGTTTTATCTCAATACGGTTGCCATAACCTCCTCTTCTGCCGATGAAAACTACTTTCCCATCACCAATGGTGTGAACAGGAGTGCCACGTGGCGCGGCATAATCAACGCCATGATGTGGTCGTCGAATCTTTAAAATGGGGTGATATCTGCTTTCACTAAAGCGCGAACTTATGCGTTTGAATTTTAATGGCGCTTTTAAAAATGCCCGGCGTAAACTACCTCCTTCAGAATCAAAGTAGTCTTCCAAACTATCTTGTTCAAATAGATAAGCATAGTAGTGGTGGTTTCCATTTTTAAAATCACTGGCAATAATTTTACCAATACCTATATAATTGGTGTCAATAAATCGGCGCTGATATATGATGTTAAAACTGTCTCCTTTTTGCAATCCATAAAAATCAATGGTCCATGCATAAATATCGGCCAATGCCATTGATAGGCGCGGATCCACTCCGGCCTTTTGCATGCTTATCCATAGTGATGATGAAATAACTCCTTGTGCCTTAGAGGTATCGATTCTAACGGTAATTTGTTCAGGGCTAACCCTTATACTATCCTCGAAAGTGTATTTAATATAATGTGTCCTGTTTTGCTGATAGATAAAATAAGCCAAGGTATTTGTACTGTCATTATTTTTAAAACAATAATAATTTTTCCCCTCACGGATATCGCGTACATTAAAAATAGGTTTTGATTTCGATACCGCATCAAGGATTCTCTGGTATGGAACTCCTTCTTTACTCAATATTATGGAGAATGTTTCCCCTGATTTAATTTTTCCTTTGCTAATAGAATACTCACTGCTATCAATACCAAAGAAATCTTTTGATTTTATCAAGCTTGGGGTTCTTGTGCTGTCGGTGGACGTATCAATTTTTGTTTCTGTGGCTTTGCCGGAATTATTATTGCAAGCCATTAGCCCGATAATTAATAATAAAAAGAAAAAGCTATTACGTATTAAAATTCTAATGTTCAACATAGTACTGATTTAATAAGGCTGTGTAACCCTTAATTTAAGATAGAAATTCAAATTTACGTTTAGATTCTAATATGAAAAGGCGAATAGTGCTTAGTAATGCACAACCTATTGTTAATAGTAAATAGAGTAAATCAGATACTTTTATTGCTAAACGGGTTTAAGGTAATAGATATCATTGTTTCTTATTTGCCAAATAATAATATCTTTGCGGCAGTATTTATGAACTTATGTTTTTGTATATACGTATATACCGCATAAGGTTAACTATTGAATAATTAATTTTAATAAATGGTATAATTTGATGAAATGAGGACTGCAATTTTTAATCGCAGATTGCCTCACAAAGCCATGATTAAAATAGTGCCCCCCGAAATATTTCGGGGTCACCAAATTAATAAATTTTAGATATATGAAATTAGTAAAAGATACCGTAGCCAGCATTGTTTTCAAGCTTAGTATAGGAGGTTATGATGGAGAGGTAATAGAGGTTGTGAAAGAAAACGAACCTTTTGAGTTTGTTTTTGGGAAAGATATAATGTTGAAATCATTTGAGGATAGATTGCAAGGATTGGAAATCGGGGAGCAGTTTAAATTTGTAATTCCCAAAGAAGAAGCCTATGGCACCTATCTTCCTGAGATGCAGGTTGAATTTGAAAAACAATTTTTAATTGATCAAATTGATAATCCTGAAGTTATTGAAGAAGAGATAGTACTGGATAATTACCTACCGATGCAGGATGAAGAGGGAAACGATTTGAGTGGAAAGATTACTTATATTGATGAGAAAATAGTAAAATTGGATTTTAATCATCCATTGGCAGATTTGGATTTGTATTTTGAGGGAAAAGTGCTCAGTATGAGACCTGCCAATGCACAAGAAATTATGGATGGGAGAATCTTTGAGCCTACACAATGGGTTGAAACAGGACCTGATGAGCCGAAGACGTGTAGCTTTTAGTTACTCGAAAATTTAATTTAGAAATAGCGCTTCTTTTAAGAGAAGTGAAAAAGTATTACAGAGCCTGCAAACTTTAGTTTGCAGGCTCTGTGGGTAATATGGATTTTTTTTAAAGCTTATGAATGGTGATTTGTAAATAAGGATACAATCTTACTTACTTAAATTCAAGAAATAAGTTATTTATGACATCTAAAAATTAGTAGAGATGAAACCATTCCCATTTGTAACTATTAAGAATCATTATTTATTACGAATGGCGCTTGTTTATTTAGAAAAAGTATTTATATTTACGCATTGAAATACTGATATATATTATTTAAAATAAGACAAGAACCAATAAAATTTATAGTATTATGAGTCAAGAGATTACACCAGAAGCTACTTCGCGGAGGAATTTTCTAAAGCGCTTTGGAATTACTTTGGGTGCAGCGAGTACGGTTTCCGGTTTAGGGTTATTAAGCGCATGTACCAATGATGATGAGATGGTAAGTTTACTTACAACTGATGGAAAAACGGTTCAAGTGCCAAAGTCTCAAATGAAAATTGATCTTAAAAAGATGGAAGCGCGCGGAAGAGAAGGTCTTCCCGGTAAAAAGTTCGTTATGGTTATTGATTTAGCCAAATGTAGAAATGCGAGAAAATGTATGGCCGCCTGTCAAGGAGCTCACCATCTAAAGCCGGAGCAGCATCATATCAATGTGTTGCGTATGGAAAACGATAAGCGGACAGGTTTTTATTTTCAGCCTAAGCCTTGTATGCATTGCGACAACCCACCATGTACCAAAGTGTGTCCTGTTGATGCCACTTTCAAACGACAGGATGGGATTGTTTTAATTGATAATGAACGCTGTATAGGATGTCGCTTTTGCATTGCAGCTTGTCCATACTCAGCAAGAGTATTCAATTGGTCAGAACCTAAATATGTTGAAGGTGATGACGATAGAGTTTATGATATAGAGCTGAATGTACCACAAAAGAAAGGTACAATTACTAAATGTTTGTTTAGCGCTGACAGGTTGAGGATAGGAAAATTACCTTATTGTGTTTCTGCTTGCGAAAATGGAGTTTACTGGTTTGGTGATGCCAATGAAGATGCCGTTACCAATGGAACAAGTAAAGAAACTACTCGCTTGAGTACACTACTTGAAGAGAATGCGGGTTATACCTTAATGCCTGAATTAGGAACAAAGCCCAGCGTATATTATTTACCTCCAAAAGATAGATTGTTTAAATATAATTATGATGCAGAAACCGATGACTGGATGAAATTGCATGATAAGGAAGCGGAGGCAAAATCCTAAATAAATGGTGTTAATAGAAATTGTATTATAAAAAATTAGTAATTATTATGTCAGAAATTATTAAGCAGAATGACGAAAAAATAATGACGAAAATCACCAAAGATTTGACTCATCATTTAACAACTCGTCCACTTGGATTCAAATTATGGATTGGTTTCTTGCTGACTTTTATTGCCGTGGCAATATGGGCTTATGGAATTCAATTTGAAAAAGGTTTAGGAGTTACCGGTATGCGTGATTATGTGTCCTGGGGTTTGTATATTGCTTCTTTTGTGTTTTTTGTAGCAGTAGCTTTGGTTGGTATGTTGATATCAGCAACTGTGGGCTTACTTAAGCAGAAGTGGATTGTTCCGGTTTCTCGCGTTGCAGAGATGATTGCCCTTGCCTTTGTGCTGATGGCCGGAGTTATTATTGTGGTGGATATGGGACGTCCTGATCGACTGTTGAATGTGTTTATTTATGGCCGTTTTCAGTCTCCTATTATTTGGGATATTACTGTTGTACAGGTTTATATTCTTATAAGCTTCTTATTGTTGTTTTTACCCATGTTACCCGATTTGGCTATTATTAGGAATCACATGAAAGGTGATTTGCCTAAGTGGCAGTGGAAGATGTACAATATTCTTTCATTAGGATGGGTCGGAACTCCACAGCAATATAAAATATTACACTCTACTGTTAGAGTACTGTTGATATTAATTGTTCCTGTAGCGTTGGGGATTCATACCGTAACCTCTTGGTTGTCAGCAATGACCCTGAGAGCAGGTTGGGATAGTACTATTTTTGGACCATATTATGTTACCGGTGCTTTTGTTGCCGGAGCAGGAGCTGTTGCGGTAGCATTATACTTTATCCGTAGATTTTATCATCTCGAAGAATATATTACAGATTACCATTTTGATAAATTGGGACAGCTAATGGTTTTAGTGGCTTTAGTTTATTTGTATTTTAATTTAAATGAATTCTGGGTGCCCGGTTTTAAAATGAAAACGGCAGATGCCAAGCATTTACATACGTTGTTTTCTCTACATGGTGAATATGGTGTAATGTTTTATCTTACTCAAATGTTTGGCCTTATTTTGCCTATTATTTTTGGCTTATTTCGCCGCTTCAGGAAACCATTTCCTATGATGATAATTGGTATTGCCTTGGTAGTAGGGGCTTGGTTTAAAAGGGTTATAATTATTATCCCAACACTAATTCATGCTTATTTACCCATTCAAAATGTACCGGAGAGTTTTCATGAATATGATCCTACAGGAATTGAAATAACCATTACCTTAGGGGTTATAGCCGTTGCAGTGCTTATTGTTTCACTCTTGGCGAAATTCTTCCCTGTATTGCCTATCTGGGAAATTGCTGAAGAAAAAGGAGTTGATATTGAAAGAGATTTGTAATTGTTAAAATAAACTAGAAATGAAGAAAAGTATTTTAAATATAATAGGTCTCATTAGTATTAGTCTTATGATTGCTGCTAGTGCACAAGCTCAATGGAAAATTGATGATGGGCTTAAAGACGCTAAGCTTAAAGTTGATTATAATGAGGATAATATTACGGCAGGAAAAGCTATATATGATTCTAGATGTAAAGCATGTCATCGCGATATAGTTACCACAGAGAAGAACGATAGAGCATTACCCTCTGCTCCTAATTTGGGAAATAAGGAATTTCAGAGTACCAATACCGATGGGGAAATGTTTTGCAAAATATCTTATGGCAATGGCGGTGGAATGCCCCCCTTTGAAAAACAAATATCAGATGTCGATAAATGGAAAGTGATAGCCTTTCTGCGTTCTTATTATCCGGCATATAAAGCTTCAACGGCTTCGACACAGGCGGCTGCTCCGGTGAATAGTTTTAAAGGTACTCTTAATGCCATTAAGCTTTCTTATGATTCAGAAAATAATAAGGTTGTGGCGCAACTTAGCGGTCAGGATGGCGATGGTAATATTGTTAATCCTAAGGGGGTTAAAGTTTCCATTTATGTGAAGCGCTATTTTGGAGAATTACCCCTTTGTGATGGTGAAAAAACCGATGCCAACGGTATGGTTAGTATTCCTTTGGGTAATTTGCCTACCGATACTTTGGGTTTTATCATAGTTAAAGCCTCTGCAGCTAATAATGCTGTTAGTACGGAATCCAAATTGAAAGTTTCGGATGGTTATCATTGGAAAAATCCCTTGGATGGAAGACACCTTTGGGCTGTTAGAGCCAAGACTCCTCTATGGTTGTTAATTACCTATTTGACAGTGACAATAAGCGTTTTGGCTATTATTGCCTGGGCATTCTTTCAGCTGTTTCGTATTTATAATCTTCGTGAAAGATAAACCAATTATAGCATTTATTTTAGAAGAATTATATTGTTAAAAAATTCTTAAATTTGCGGGTAGTTTATACTACCCGTTTTTTTTTTTAATGTTTTTGTAATGAGTGAGAAAATTGTATGTATCCATTGTGGCGAAGATTGCGGAAGAAGTCCTGTCGTATGGGAAGGAAAAAACTTCTGCTGTGAAGGTTGTAAAACGGTTTACCAATTACTGAATGAAAATAAATTGACGGGATATTATGATATCTACGATACTCCCGGTATTAAGGTTGAAGTACAAGAATTTGGACAGAAGTATGCCTATTTAGACAACGAAGAAATTGTTAAGCAGTTAGTGTATTTTAGTGAAGGTGAATACTCAAAAGTAAAGCTCTATATTCCTGATATACATTGTAGCTCATGTATATGGCTGCTCGAAAACCTTTATCAGATGGATAGAGCAATTACACAATCATCGGTGAACTTTGTTAAAAAAGAGGTGGATATAACCTATAAAAATTCCGAAATTTCATTGCGTAAAATTGTTGAGCTATTGGCTTCAATACACTATATCCCAATGATTAGCCTCGAAAGTGTTTCCGGAGAGAAAAATAAGGGTGAGAATAAAACATTAATTATTAAAATTGGAATAGCAGGTTTTGTCTTTGGTAATACCATGCTGCTAAGTATGCCCGATTATATCCCCGGTGGAGAACTGCTGGCGCAAAACTTTAAGAGCTTCTTTGGCTATATTAGTATTCTGTTGTCTTTGCCTATTATTTTATATGCCGGTAGTGATTATTTATTGTCTGCATACAAGAATCTTAGGCATAAGATGGTGAATATTGATTTGCCTATTTCGCTGGGTATTCTCACCATTTTCTTTGAAAGTACTTACGAAATTCTTACTCATACAGGCACAGGCTATATGGATTCTTTGTCCGGCTTGGTTTTCTTTTTGTTAATTGGAAAATGGTATCAAAATAAAACATATCAAGCCTTGAGTTTTGAGCGTGATTACAAGTCGTATTTTCCCATTGCGGTTTCTAAGGTTGTGGATAAAGGAGAAGAAATTATTCCCATAAACAGTATATCAGTTGGTGATCAAATTATTGTTCACAATCAAGAGCTTATTCCTGCCGATGGTATTCTGCTTAAGGGTGTTGCCAACATTAATTATAGTTTTGTTACCGGTGAATCTAAGCCTGTATTTAAACGTTCGGGTGAAGAATTATATGCCGGAGGAAAACAGATAGGAAGTACAATCGTTGTTGAAGTTGTTAAAGAAGTAATGCAGAGTAAACTTACTCAGCTGTGGAACCAAAATGAGAAGGAAGAAATTCATAAGAAAGATTTAACAACTGTAATAGATACTATTAGCAAATACTTTACTTATTTTATCCTATTAACTGCATTTAGTGCCGCCGCTTTTTGGCTCTTCAATGATACCTCAATAGCTTTGATGGCATTTACCAGCGTACTTATTGTGGCATGTCCTTGTGCCTTGGCTTTGAGTATCCCTTTTACTTATGGTAATATTATGCAAGCCTTTGGCCGGGTTGGTTTTTATCTTAAAAAATCGGAGGTGGTAGAGAGCTTATCACATATCGATACAGTGGTATTTGATAAAACGGGTACTATTACTTATATTGATTCTAGTACTATTGCTTTTCATGGTCAAAAACTTACTCAGGAGCAATTGATAATGGTAAAGTCTCTTAGCCGCCAAAGTCAACATCCTTTGAGTAAATCTATTTTTGATAATATTAGCATGCCTTTGCGCGACGATATTGATGATTATATGGAGATAGCTTCTTCCGGTATTAAGGCTGGTTTTGGGACAACAAAAATTAAAATGGGTTCGGCTGATTTTGTGAAGTACAATAAAGAGGATAATATCAATCCAAATGCCTCGGTGGTTTATTTGTCGATAAATGATCAGGTATTGGGCTATTTTTCAGTGGAGAATAAATATAGGGAAGGGGTAAAGGAATTGGCGGAACAACTGCGGTTAAAATATGAAGTTCATATTATTTCCGGTGATAATAATGCCGAAAAGGAGCGTTTATTGGAGATTTTTGGACCTGATGTACATTTGCATTTCGATCAGAGTCCCATGGATAAGTATAATTATATTAAGCAATTGAAGCAGCAGGGCAAGAAAGTGCTGATGATTGGTGATGGATTAAACGATGCAGGGGCACTTAAGGAAAGTTATATGGGGATAAGTATTGCGGATGATGTATTCAATTTTTCACCGGCAAGTGATGCTATTCTCGAAGCAAAACAGTTTCATCGTTTAATACATTTTATTAATTATTCCAGAAAAGGTATATATATTGTTTATGCCAGTTTTGTACTTTCGTTTTTATATAATGCTGTAGGGCTTTCTTATGCGGTAAGTGGCCGGTTGTCGCCGATTATTGCAGCCATTTTAATGCCTATATCTTCGGTTACGGTTGTGGCTTTTGTTACTATACTTAGTAAGCTGTTAACAAGAAAGTTGAAATAAAAAAAGAGAACACCTTTGTGTTTTGAGTATGGGCAATTAATAATCGTATAAAATTGCTTAATTCAATTTTTTCGGCTAAATAACAGTTGCGTTAGTGTATTTTTTTAGTGGTGTTATTTCTTAAATTTTCGTTCAGTATATTGGCCAATATAATAATAGGTCAGCAAGGGTATAAACATATATTTTGTTGATTTATCACTTAAATTGAAGTGGTAGAGCAGCGTTAACAATAACGCAATGGATAAAATAATTACAATGTCAATAGCTCTTTTTTTCATACTATATTTATATTTTGTGCTAAAAAGCATATAGATTATTTAATCTCCACTTTCCTTATGGCGCCGCTATTGGGATAGAATTGTACCTTGGCATTTCGGGCAGGCAGGTTGGTAACTACCCCAAATTGGCTTATTAAAAAACTGGCTTCGGCTTTTAGGTCATCACCTTCTTTAATGGTAAACTTGGCATATTCCGGAATCCTATAAAATAATCCGTGATTCGAAGTTTTTTCATGGCTGTTGTTCTCTACAAATTTATCCAAAAGAGTAGTGTTGCGTGCCCTGTCGATATGAATATAAACCATATCACCCACACGGCTATTCTCTTTTACTATTCCTTCCTTTTTTGAGAATTTAAAGAGGGGAATGCTGGCAGAATATACCTGAGACTCAGGGAAATAATAATAACGATATTGAAGCGTCTCCGTCTGTGTGATTCCGGTAAATAGTTTCATATATTCTTGTTCCATCTTAGCTAGCTGCTCGCTCATATACTTTACTGTAGCTTCAGAATAGGCAACCTCTTGTGCTCCTGTGATAATATCTATTCGCTGTTCTTTAATTTTCATTAAATACTCTGAGGCTTCTTTGGCTTTTTGTTCCATCGTTTTTTCTACCATTCTACGTTTTAGTTTTAGACGTTCAATGGTTGTTGTGTCCATATTTATTTGCTCAATAATGGTATCTACACGCTCTACTAAATTGGCGTCAACGAAATATTTAAAAGTCTCGGAATAATCAATATCATGCTTTTCTTTTTTCTCCTCCTTCTCTTTTTGAACCTGTTTGTCGCTATTGTCATTTACATCTTGAATCAGCCCGGCTTCGCTTAAACTAATCATCATGCTTTTTGAATTAATCCCTTTTGCTTTGCTAAGATCGACATAGTAATATTGCTCAGGGTCGGGTTCGGAATAAGTGTTTATTTTGATGTCAGAGAGCTCGTAGATTGTGCTGTTGGACTGCAGGGCGTCTTTAATGCCTAGATATTTGGAGGCATAAGCCGCATAAGGGCCGGCAATTTTATTGACTTGCTGTACGCTAATATCAATGGTAACAACATTTCGTGGTAGGGCATAGTAAAATCCTTCTGTCGATTCTGTGGTGCTATTGCCATCAACATGAATAACATTATATGAAGAGCATGAGGTGAAAAAGCTA
The DNA here is from genome assembly GCA_015493685.1 of Bacteroidales bacterium. Taxonomy (GTDB): domain Bacteria; phylum Bacteroidota; class Bacteroidia; order Bacteroidales; family UBA1556; genus UBA6267. Next base: position 277 of record WGCS01000057.1, on the reverse strand, counting down.
AGCCCAAATAGGAATAATACTCGTGTGATAATATAGTTTGTGGTTTTTTGCTTCATGCGTACAAAATTACTAAAATTATTGATAGGCTAATCTGATATTGAATTTATACTAGATGTATGATGATTTTTTGGCTAATTCCTAAATTGATGTGCTATGAAAAATAGATTTTAATTCTGAACAAAAAGAATTTGATATTTCTAGCACCGTAATTAGTAATAATAAAACGTTGAAGATTTTGATTTAAAGCTTCAGCTTTAGCATTAGTTTCTTTAGCAAT